>NZ_JAAEQH010000286.1 GCF_024231755.1 Neptuniibacter sp. | reverse complement strand
CCTGGATACCTACCCTAATCAGATTGAAGTTATCACCTCTGAACAGATGATGGATGCCTACTCATCGGTAGGTATGCCTCTCAACTACAGTCACTGGTCCTTTGGTAAACAATTTGTTGAAACAGAACAGAATTACAAACGCGGCCGTATGGGCTTGGCCTATGAGATCGTAATTAACTCTGATCCATGCATATCTTACCTAATGGAAGAGAATACAATGACCATGCAGGCTCTGGTAATCGCGCATGCCTGCTATGGACACAACTCTTTCTTCAAAGGTAACTACCTGTTCCGTACCTGGACAGATGCTTCAGCTATCATTGATTACCTTCTGTTCGCTAAGAGCTATATCAGACGCTGCGAAGAGCGCCATGGCGTTGATGCAGTTGAGGAACTGCTGGATTCCTGTCATGCCTTGATGAGCTATGGTGTTAACCGCTATGTTCGACCACAACCTCTTACTGCCGACGAAGAAAAAGAGCGTCAGCAAGCCCGTGAAGAGTATATCCAACGTCACCTAAATGACCTGTGGAACACTATTCCCAAAAAAGAGGAAGGCAGCGCGCCTATTATCGAACGCTTCCCTAAGGACCCGGAAGAGAACATTCTCTATTTTATTGAGAAAAACGCCCCATTATTGGAACCCTGGCAGCGCGAAATCGTACGCATCGTACGTAAGGTCGCGCAATACTTTTATCCTCAGAAACAAACCCAGGTAATGAATGAGGGCTGGGCTTGTTTCTGGCATTACACCCTGTTACATCAAATGCATGATGAAGGACTGGTAACCGATGGTTTCATGATGGAGTTTCTACACTCTCATACCAGTGTTGTTTACCAGCCTCCGTTTGATAGCCCTTACTTCAGTGGCATCAACCCCTACACTCTGGGTTACAACATGATGCAGGACATCAAACGTATCTGCGTTAATCCAACCGATGAAGATAGGGAATGGTTCCCTGAATTCGCTGGCAAGGATTGGCTGGAAACGCTTGATCATGCGATGCGTAATTACAAGGATGAAAGTTTTATCCTGCAGTATCTCTCCCCGAGCCTAATCCGTGAGTTAAAACTATTCACCATAATGGACAATGCCAACAAACCTAATCTGCAAGTTACCTCCATTCATAATGAAACCGGCTACCGTCAGGTCCGCGAAGATCTGGCCGCACAATACAATCTGGGAAACAGAGAACCCAATATCCAGGTGTATAACGTTGATGTTCGTGGGGACCGTAGCCTGACCCTGCGGCACTACATGCATAATCAACAGCCACTTGGTGATTCTAGCAATGAAGTTTTACGCCATATTCATAGATTGTGGGGGTTTGATGTTCGCCTTGAATCGGTATTACCTGACGGCACTGTGACTAAAAGCTATCACTGCCCGGAACTTTTTCAGGAAGGAGAAACTGAACAATTAATCTAAAACGACTATTTTCTAAATTTATTCTGCCGCTATACTTCCAGACAACGAGTGTTTATAAGAAGGGATAACCATGGATTGCCTGTTTTGTAAGATCATCAATAAAGAGATTCCAGCAGACATCATTTATGAAGATGATCATGTAATTGCGTTTAACGACATCAACCCACAAGCTCCCACCCATGCTCTGATTATTCCCCGTAAGCACATCTCAACGCTTAATGACATTAAAGACGAAGATACCGCTCTGGTTGGCCACATGATTCAGACCGCAGGAAAGATAGCTAAACAGCTAGGGTTTGACGAAACTGGCTACCGAACAGTCTTTAACTGCAACGAACATGGTGGTCAAACCGTTTACCATATTCACCTGCATATACTCGGTGGAAAACCGCTGGGGTGGCCCCCATACCAGGAAACACTTAAAACACCTATAAATTAAAGGGGTCACGACTCAATCAATAACAATTGGCCCTACTCTGGTTAAGTTTTATAATAAGCGCTTAACAATGTGTTATATAAGTTAACATCAACTCGAAACGGATACCTTCTTTAGCATGCTTCAGGACAATCAGCCCCATGCTGATAGCAATCACGGACTGGCTCAGGATGAGACTTCAAGCTTTTCTGCCCCCTATCGGCATAGAGGCTATAAGAAGACATTAAATGCGCTTCGTGATGCGTTACACCAAGACAGTGCTGTTATCCTAAAAGGGGTTGAAGGTACAGGCAAAAGTACTCTGGTTGCTGAGATTATCGGTGAATACCAGCACAAGGGCGTACCTGTTGTTACCTTTGATAAACCTCTTCAGAAGCCAGCACAACTTTATGCTCAGTTGGCTGACAGTCTTTCAGTTCCGAAACAAAAAAAAGATCTAATCCGCGCACTGCGCAACACAAAAGAAGCGGGCCAGTACTGTCTGGTTGTTATTGACCAAGAAGCAATTAATTCCGAAGAAGATGTAGCTGAAGCCCTACAGCAACTCTGTAAAACATCCGAAACAACAGCAGGCGCAATCAAGCTGCTTGTGGTCTGCAAAGACTACCTAGTTATTCACACAGAAGGCACACCACAGGCTGATTTCCATGACTGGATAGCTCAGGAGATCATTCTTGAGCCTCTTCATACGGACGATATCGAAGGTTATATCTACTACCTATGCGCACTAAAAGGAATACAGCCTACACCTTATGAAGTTGGCACAGACTTCATGATGATCGAACAAACAGAAGGGCGTATCAGTCGATTAAAAGCCCTCCTGCTCCCACTGATACACAATGATGTCATCACCCGACATGACATTATGCAACCAGAACGCAACATGCGCCCTCTGGACTCAAAGCACTCGGGACTGTTTGCATTAGGCTTTGCCCTTATTCTGGCTATTGGCGTTGGGCTTAATCATTTTCTCTCCCAACCAGACACCGCTCCAAGCCAAGCAGCACCTAAACAAGAGAGCACCGCTCAGCCTATTTTTGCAGAAGAATCGTCTTCAGCTAAACCTGAGCTAGCAGTCACGCCACCAAGTTTACAACCAGAGAACAGCTCCTCTCCGGATCTTAAACAGGCATCCGAAACGGATACAACCCTTCCGATCCTGAATCCGGAAAGCTCTACAGCTTCTATTGATACTGCTCACGAAGCGATTAAGGCACGCTCTCAGGGCCCAGAAGTTCAACCCCCAGTGGCTCAAGTTCAAGCTCAAAAAGAGCAAGAAACAGTTGCAGATATTGGAGCCCTGCCTGAAGCAGAATTCCAGACGGCTGTTCGTCAAAAACTTGAACTTCTAGAACAGCAACTTGTCGATGCCGTTGCTGAAAACAATCGACTGAAGAAGATGCTAACAACAGCAACCGTTACCCCGCCGTCTTCTACAGCTGAAAAAACACTTGAGCCGGCCCAACCTGATAAGTTCGATCTAGAAGTTATAGCCGCTAGTGGGCAAGACAATAGTAAACAAGACAAGACTGTACAGATTAACGCAGAAGTAACAGTTACTACACAGGAAAAAAGTTCTTTAGAACAGAAAGAGTTAGTCGTAGCATCTGAAGAGATAGCTGTTGCGCAAGAAGAGACAGCAGAAGCTCTACCTCTTCCAGAATCAGTGCCTACCTCCTCTTCTGAACAACCATCCGAGGTAGAAAGCAAAGCATTATCAGCTTTGGACCTGGCTATCCAAACCACCGAAAATTGGCAGCAGGCGTGGCAAAACAAAAACCATGAAGCATACGTTGCCGCGTACGCGGAAGGCTTCAATGGCGCATATAAAACCCATCAACGCTGGCTGAAAAAGCGATATGACGCCCTAAACCGTCCAGAATGGATCAAACTGGAACGGGATGACTTCTTCAACATCCAGCAAAATGACAAACAGGTCAGCATCGATTTCTGGCTGAGTTACGAAGCTTCTTCAGGCTATCGTGACCGAACACTAAAACGCCTTATCTTTGTAGAGGAAAACGGGAGCTGGGTAATCAAGAAAGAGAAAAACTTGCAGGTAAAACCCGGGTTCTAGCGATTTTTTTAGTGCACATTCTGTGGAAAATCCGCAGCGTGTTTGCTGATCCACTCAACTGCAGCTTCTTCTGAGCTTAGTTCCCGCCCCTCGCTCTCTCTGACAGAGTTTCTGTAATCTTCGATATGGCAAACCTGTTCAACCATTCGAACGGCATATGCTGTAGCCAGGTCCGCGAAGCCAATGCCTACAAGGAATCCGTCCCCATTTCGTTTACACCAAACGACATGACCTATTGTTTTGAACGGTGGCTCTTCCAGAAAGATCTCTACTTCAACCGCATCTCCCGGGGACAACAACTGCTCACTCTCACAGGAGAGTCCACCAGCACTGACATCCTGGGTAGTCACATTCTGTATATTATTAGAGTGTTCCTCATTTGAGCGCTCGAACCCGGAACTACATAACTGAATTGGTATCGCTGCTGGATGACGGATAAATCGACGAGGCATCACTACTCCTTCTCATCAACGTTCCTATTAAGTGTAGTCTTAAAACGAACAGGGAGCCTTGTAGGCTCCCTGAAAATGAACAAAAAATCAAAAATAGTCTCTAGTCGTTTTATCAGAATAGACTCAAATCCTATCCTAAAAGGACTAGCCCTTAGCCAACAACTCGCGCAGATCGATAATCGCAGCATTGGCTCTGGAGATATAATTCGCCATAACCAATGAATGGTTAGCAAAAATACCAAACCCTCCACCATTAAGAATCATCGGACTCCAAACAGTTTCCTGAGTCGCCTCCAGCTCTCGAATAATCTGGCGCAGACTCACGCGTGCATTCTTCTTATCCAGAACAGCACCAAAATCATGCTCAACAGCCTTCAAAATATGCAGCAGCGCCCAGGCGGATCCTCTAGCTTCATAAAAGACATCATCAATCTCAAGCCAAGGCGTTTTAACTTCTGAATCCTGTACTGTCTGTGTAGATTGCTCAGCAGAAGGGTCTCCCGCTAAGTCTGTATTCAGACGTTTCTGGCCAACACTGGCACTCAGGCGCTGAGACAAACTACCCAGGCGAGTCTGCACGTCTCCTAACCAGTTATTAAGATTGTCAGCTCGGGTAAAGAACTGCGCTTCAGACTGATTCTTGTCAACCAGCGCCAACTGGTAGCTTTTAAGCGCTTCTAATCCGTCTTTATACTGGGATTCGGACGAAGGTAATAACCAGCTATTTGAATCAAAGTGGAACTGTGGCTCAGCCACAGTTAAAGCGGGATACTCAACCGATTGTGACTGAGAACGGCTGAAGTCTTTCCTCAACGCCCGAGCCATATCACGTACCTGTACTAATACGCCAAACTCCCAGTTACTGATATTGTCCAACCAAACTCCCGGAGGGGCCATATCGTTGCTGATATAACCGCCAGGTTTGTGCAGCAATGTATCCATAAGGTGATGTAGCGTATGTACCGAAGTGAAACCTGGTGTTAACTCGACACCTAGCTCCTCAACCTCAGCCTTAGCGTCAGCTGCAGGATCAAATGCTGATGGAGGGCAGCTCCAATAAACACCCAGTGGGACTGAAATAATAATTACTAGCAGAACGGCACTGATAACCAAACGCCCAGCTTTGCCACCTGGGGCGTTATCCCAAAAATCCAGATACCAGTCTATCAATGATCCCATAACCACTCCTTAAACTCAGATAACACCTGATAATAGAAGAAGCAGCTTAACATACCCTTAGCCTTCCTCAGTAGAGCTGTAATTCAGCATTGCAGTAAATAAAAGGTTTTAAAAAACTGTACGAAAAATGAAAAACAACAAAAAGATAGATATTGCCATTTGGATCAAAGAAAAAGCCGCAGGGGTTTGCTATATTTTGACGATCTGCTTTTTAAAAAGCTTATGGCATTGGAGCCACATAATGCGAAACGATGGGATTAAGCCTCTTAAGCTTCTATTTACCATACTCTCCATTTTGCTTCTCGCAGCACTGGGCGTTTTCAGTGTTGCTATCTGGCAGGATGTTGAAAGCACCCAGTTCAGCAAACTCCATAAACAAAACCAAACGCTAATCAAACAAAGCCAGACATTCCTTACCCAACAAACCCGCCTTGTTGCTAAAACAGTCCAAGCACGCTTTATAGAGAAAAAACTTCAAGGTAACCAGATCCGGAATATTTTTGATTATCTTCTGTCAGCAACAGGGGAGGCTGCTGCATACGCCCTACTCGACACCAAGGGTAAGATGCTCTTAATCCAGGGAGAGATCAGCAGTATCAAACAAGACCAGCAGAAGAGTATTATTAAGCAAGCAATGGCATCCAATACCGCTCAGGTAGGTTATTTGCACCGGGCCGGGCTTCTTGGGCAAAGCTATCTACCTTTTTATATTCCGATTCTGAATGGGAAAAAGAAGCCCATTGCCATCACTGTGGTTTTTTTCCGAGCACAAGGTAAAAATTCGCTGATGAGTCAGTTCGTATCATCAGATGACAATACTATCTGGTTGCTGGGAAACCAGGGTAAAGTAAGAATGACTCACCCTGTGCCAACTGGCTTGGTATCCAATCTCTTTGGTTGGCAACTACCAACAGAGACAATTGAAACAATTCAACAACACCTAAGTCAGGGACGTTCTAATCAAGGGTTGGAACTAGAAATAAGAAACAAAGAGCTACTGGCTAACGCCAGCTACCTCGCAGAATATCAACTGATTGCCCTGAATTCACACCCAAAATCCATGCTCTATGCATCGTGGTTAGAGCGTATACAGCCCGTAGCCATAATTTTTGTCCTGTTTCTGGCAGCAGCTCTATTCACATATCGCATAGCGCTTAGGATCAGTAAGAAGATTTCCGAAGATCGTAATAAAGCAGAAGGCAACGTACATAAGCTATCTAAAGCGATTGAGCAAAGCCCTAACAGTGTAGTTATCACCGACAATCACTGGTGTATAGAATATGCGAACAGTCACTTCAATCTATCTACTGCGACCCCTAATACCGAAAACGACACATCTGGGCATAACATCATTGATTTTCCGCCTTTCAATGTACTAACGGATGACTTGGAAGCAATCAGTAAAGAGATTGAAGTAAGCGGTAACTGGTTTGGCGAACGAAAAACAGATTTTGAAGGTAAGTGGTTTTCCTTCTCTATAAGTCATATCTCAAATCAATCGGATGACATCACCCATTATGTGACAGTAGTTCAGGACATCTCATCCCGTAAGCAGGCAGAAGCTACACTTTACAAACAAGCCAACTTCGATGCGCTAACAGGCTTACCTAACCGCCGTAAAGCACACGAGAACCTGACGGCAAGATTGCAAACAGCCTGGAAAGAACAGAAAAAAGTCGCTGTCCTCTATCTGGATATCGATAATTTTAAAAACGTGAACGATACCTTTGGTCATCATATAGGGGATCAACTTCTGCAGTTGGTATCCGGGCGTCTATTAAAATGCTGTAAAGACCACGCACAGATCTGTCATATCGGGGGGGACGAGTTCCTTATCTATACCTCTTACTCTGATGTCAGCGAAGTGGAAAAGTTTGCTGCTAGAATTCTTTATGATGTACAAATCCCCGTCACCATAGAAAGCAAACAGATCTTTATCTCTACCAGTATAGGCATCTCAAAATACCCAGAAGACAGTAATGATGTAGCCGGCCTGATCAAATTTGCTGATATGGCTCTGTATGAATCTAAAAAGAGCGGCCGTAACCGCCAGAGTTTCTTCAATAAAGAACTTGATCATCGTCTCAAGCGCAGAAACCTGATTGAGATTGAACTTCGTTATGCTCTAGAACGAAACGAAATGTTGATGCATTACCAGAGTAAAAACGACATTAAAACCGGACACATTATGGGTTTTGAAGCATTGATTCGCTGGAACAGTGCAGCCCTCGGCCCTATTGGACCGTTTTCATTTATAGACATAGCTGAAGAAACCGGAATCATTAATGACTTAGGAGAGTTTGCCCTACGCCAGGCTTGCACTGATCTCATTGAGTTTCAGAGGCACTCCGATACCCCGCTCAAGATGGCAGTTAACCTTTCTGTCCGCCAGCTGAGTGACGATAAGATCATCGATATTCTTCGTAACGTAATCAAAGAAACAGGGATTGATCCCAACTACCTAGAACTAGAGATAACTGAAAGCCTGCTGGCGGAAAACCTGGATCTATTACTACCAAGGCTTGAGAAGCTCCTGGAACAGGGAGTGTCCCTTTCCATAGATGATTTCGGAACGGGCTACAGCTCCCTCAGCTATCTTACATCCTTCCCCGTGAGCACCCTTAAAGTCGATAGAGCTTTTGTTAAGGATATGGCTACCAATGAGGGCGATGCTACTCTTGCTCACACCATTATCACCATGGCCCACGCCCTGGGTTTGAAAGTAGTCGCTGAGGGTATTGAAGATGAAACTCAGCTGGGAATGCTGAGAGAATATGGCTGCGATATAGGCCAGGGATACCTATTCAGTAAACCGATTCCTAAACATGAGATGATACATCTTGTGGAAACAGAACATCTGCCAAACAATATGGGTTTACACTAAACCACAAACATCAATAAAAGCGCTCAAAAAAGGAGGGCTTACCCCTCCTACTACAAAATACTTATCCTGTTAAAACCTAGCTAAGAAACCATTACATTGTCAGTTCTGTGGAATCTGAATCCTCTGGATATTGCTTGCGGATGTAATCTAGCTGACCACCTTCTAGCATACTTATGAAGATATCCACCAGACGTTTATCCAGATGACTTCCTGAAATCTTACGTAGCTCTACAACCGCATCCTCCTGTTTCCAGGCTTCCTTATAACTACGTTTAGATACTAAGGCATCAAACACATCAACTACCGCAACAATACGTGCAGCAAGTGGAATCTCATCCCCGCATAATCCCTTAGGGTAACCGCTACCATCGACCTTCTCATGATGGTGAAGAGCAATATCGCGCGCCATATTAAAGAATGTTTTTTCGCCCAAAACACGCGCACCAGCCTCTACATGTTCACGCATTTTGTCCCACTCCTCTTCATTCAGAGGACCTGGCTTATTCAGAATACTGTCTGGAGTAGTGATTTTGCCTACATCATGCATCATGCTGGAGTAGCCTAGACGTCGCACTACTTCGTCTGACAAGCCGATGGCACTCCCTAGCTCCTCGCAATAGGCCTTGACGCGTTTAATGTGATTGCCGGTATCGTTATCTTTGTAATCACAGACTAGGGCAAGCTTGGTAATCGTCTCAACATTAGCATCATAGAGTTCCTGAGTACGTTCCCGAACCCGGTCCTCTAAATAACTATTTAATTCTTTCAGTTCACGGTTCAGTCTCTGCTGCTCTTTATACAAATGGCGGGTACGCAGGTGAGAACCAACACGCGCCTGCAGCTCTTCGTGACTGAATGGTTTGGAAATATAATCACTAGCCCCAGCGGTCAGCAGCTCACACAGCAACTCCTGTTGATCAATCCGGGTGACTACGATGACAGGGACCTGGTCTAGGTCAGAACGGGAACGAATAAGATGGTTAAGCTCAACACCATCCATATTTGGCATTTCAATATCTGTCAAAACCAGATCGATATCGGTGCGTTTCTGAAGTTCTTCCCAAGCTTCGCGGCCATCACGACACAATATGGGCTTACACCCCATCTGCTCAAACATCTGCCCATATAGAGACAGCAGCGCCACACTATCTTCGGCAATCAGTACGTTAAAGCGTTGCCCCACCAAGTGCTGATTAAACTGCATTGTGTCTTTGCGCTGCAGAACATTCTTAACTCGTTCAACCAAAAAGTTCTGGGTACAGTTTTTCAGAATAAAATCGGTAACCCCTGCCTGAAAGCATGTGCGTTTCAGTTCCATGGAACGCATGGAGGAGATAACAATGATAGGAATCAGAATAGATTCGGGTTGAGATTTTATTTTGGTCGCCAATGCTACGCAATCGGTATCAGGTAGTTCAGCCCCCATCAAAATCAGGTTTGGTAACTCGTAATTAAGGGCTTTTACACAACTTTCGCCTGTCTGGTGGAGTTTAACCCGGTAACCCACACTCTCTAAAACTGCTTTATACAGCGTGCGTATCGTCGAACTTCCATCCACCACAAAAATGGTCTGCTGCATATCGTTTCTCCCTACCCAGAAACACACCCACCCTTAACTTAAGCTTACATTTATAACATTTCCCGCCTAAAAACTCCCATTAATTATTCAAAACCCTGTTTGAATTGACTGCAAAAAACTCATGAGAAACCACATTCACTTAGCCATAAGAAAAACTCCGTGTTTCAATTTAATAAGTAGGTAGTGATATATATCACTACCACATAATGCTGCACTGCGTCATAATCAAGCAATATAAGCGGGATACTCTTAATTGAACAAAACAATAAAGAGGAATCCAAATGTTACTTTTTGAAAAGGACCCAGAGGTTTCCATGGTCATTGCAGAGAAGCCACCACTCCACGATCAGTTGGAGTTTTTTATTGAACAGGCTGAAAAAGCACGCGCTATCCGTACCGCCGTAGTACATCCGGTAGATGGAAACAGCCTGATCGGAGCAGTTGAGGCCGCAGAGCATGATCTGATTGTTCCAGTATTAATCGGTCCTGAAAAGAAAATCCGCACAGTTGCAGACGAGCAAAGCCTGGATATCAGCAACTACGAAATCATCAACACTGAGCATAGTCATGCCGCAGCAGAATTAGCTTGCGAAGTGATCAAGCGAGGTGAAGCTGAAGCGCTAATGAAGGGCCACCTGGGTACATCAGAGTTACTGCGAGCGGTAGTACATAAAACCAAAGGTATTCGTACCGAACGTCGCCTCAGCCATGTGTTTGTGTTTGATGTGCCTAATTATCACAAACCATTGGTTATAACTGATGCTGCAATCAACATTGTTCCCGATCTGTTCTGTAAAAAAGATATCACTCAGAACGCAATCGACTTTTGCAAAGCATTAGGGGTTGAAACACCTAAGGTTGCCATCCTATCTGCGGTAGAAAAAGTTAAACCCTATATCCAAAGCACACTGGACGCTGCTGCACTATGCAAGATGGCAGACCGCGAGCAGATCACCGGCGGCCTTCTGGATGGTCCTCTGGCATTTGATAATGCGATCTCTCAGCAAGCGGCTATAGACAAGCATATTGTTTCAGAAGTATCTGGTGATGCAGATATCCTGCTAGCTCCAGACCTGGAAGCTGCCAATATGATTGCTAAACAGCTGATCTACCTTGCGAATGCAAAGTCTGCGGGTATCGCACTGGGTGCCAAAGTACCGATCATTCTGACAAGCCGCGCAGAAAAAACATTAGGCCGTTTGGCCTCCTGCGCCCTGGCATCCCATATGGTTCATCACAAGTAAGAATTTTATAAGTAATAACGATGCAGACAATACTGACAGTAAACGGTGGTTCCTCCAGCCTGAAATGTGCCCTTTTCCACCTTCAGGGTGAAAACTTAGAGCTGTTATTCAACTTTAAGATGGGCAATATTCTGGGCGAGGCACGTTTTAAAGTTACCGATACTGAAGGCAAAAAACTGGAAGAGAGTGAGCCAGACTATAGTTCGGTTGCGGCTACTGAACGCCATCAGGCCTGTCTGCAGACTATTTTGGCATGGCTGGAAAAACACCTCCCGGAAAATCAGCTCTCTGCTATAGGACACCGTGTCGTTCATGGTGGAGCCACATTCAGCGAACCGGTGTTGATCTGTGATGAGAACATGCAGCAGTTGCAGGAATTTATTCCTCTGGCTCCGCTACATCAGCCCTATAACCTAAAGCTGATTCAGGCCTGTCGCAATCTGGCACCCACTCTTCCTCAGGTTGCCTGTTTCGATACTATGTTCCATGCTCAGCAACCCAAAGTGGAACAAAACTATGCCCTACCTAGAAAGCTCACTGTAGAAGGTGTTCACCGCTACGGGTTCCACGGCCTCTCCTATGAATTTATTCAGCGCCAGCTTCTTAAGAACGAATCGGCTGGAAAACTGAACACCGTAGTCTGCCATCTGGGCGCCGGCGCCAGCATGTGTGCTATTAAAGAGGGACAGTCCATCGCCTCATCCATGGGGTTTACCGCTGTAGATGGCCTGCCGATGGGCAGTCGCTGCGGTAATATAGATCCGGGTGTACTACTTTATCTACAACGCCACTACGATATGGATACAGATGCACTTGAAGCGCTAATCTACAAACAGAGCGGCTGGCTGGGTGTTTCCGGTATCAGTTCCGATATGCTGGAACTACATCAAGCCGACCAACCTGAAGCGGAAGAAGCCATTGATATGTTCTGCTACCGTGCTGCACTTGAAATAGGGCGTCTCTCTGCAGCCCTGCAAGGTTTAGAACAGTTGGTGTTTACTGGTGGCGTGGGTGAGAACGATGCAGATGTGCGTCAGCGTATACTTAAACGCTGCGAATGGTTAGGTATTCAGTTTAGTGAACAAGCTAACCAGCAAGCAGAACAGGTGATCAGCAGCGCAGATTCAAATGTCACTGTCCGTGTTATTCCAACTAACGAAGAATCGATGATCGCCACACACGTGGTTGAAGTGACAAACTAATCTATTCCGGGGCAGATTCTAATCTGCCCCTACTCTCCCCCAATAATCCAAAAACATCCGTAAAGATTCTGTGCAGATATTCCTGTTGTCAGACCGAAAAACTGATATCTTTTCAGGTTAAAATTAACTCTGTAAAAAAGCCGGGATTTACTGGTACAGTCACTCTTTAACTTGGGATTTCCTTATGCCGTTACAGCTGAATTGCGACCTAGGAGAAAGCTTCGGCTCTTGGAAAATGGGGCTGGATGAAGCGGTCATGCCGCATATTGATCAGGCTAATATCGCTTGTGGCTTTCATGCGGGTGATCCACTGATAATACAGAGAACTCTGGAACTGGCAAAACAAAACAACGTAACAGTTGGCGCACACCCAGGTTACCCAGATCTGGTAGGCTTCGGCCGTCGTAGCATCAAGACCAGCACCGCTGAGTTGAAAGCGATGCTGCTTTACCAGATCGCAGCAATGGATGGCATGGCAGCTTCTTCAGGTTTAACCCTTGAATACGTAAAACCCCACGGTGCAATGTACAACGATATGATGGCTGATGTTGGTTTACGCAAAACCATCATGGAGGCTATCGCAGACTACCACCGGCCTCTGATTCTTATGTTACAGAGCACACCACAAGCGGATCTTCATGAGCAGGAAGCCAAAGATGCTGGCATAACTCTGTGGCATGAGATCTTTGCTGATCGCTGCTACGCTGACGATGGAAAACTGCTGTCCCGTACGTTAGATGGCGCGGTTCACTGCAAAGAGAAGATGCTGGCTCAGGTTAAACAACTACAAGAACAAGGCACTATCACAACAGTTAATGGCAACACATTGCAACTACGTGCAGATACCCTATGTGTGCATGGCGACAATATGGATGGGGTTAATGCAATCCAACAGATTCGCCAGTTGATCCAGTAATGCGTATAGAAATCGCGGGTGAGAACGCCCTGATCATCTATTTCGGAGATAAGGCAGACCCACTCACATCAGCCAAAGTTCAGCAGGCGGTCACAGTTCTAGAAACAGAGCTTGCTGATAAGCTTATCGACATGGTGCCCTCTTACGCCTCCCTCCTAGTTATCTACGACATGCTGGTCTGTGACCATCTGGAGATCTTCAGCCAGATACGCAAACTACTCTGCCAGCTGGAGAATACAGAAGAAACTGAAGGTACACTGGTCACTCTGCCCGCATACTACAGTACCAAATCTGGACCTGATCTGGAGGCACTGGCCCAGCGTGCTCACCTCAGCGTAGAGGAAGTAATCCAGATCCATAGTGAAATGGAGTATCGCGTATACGCTATTGGCTTTGCTCCGGGGTTTGCCTATCTGGGTGAAGTTGATCCACGTATCGCAACTCCCCGCCTCTCCACACCCAGACTAAAAGTTCCCAAAGGGGCTGTAGCTATCGCTGATCGGCAAACCGCTGTTTATCCAGCCGTTTCACCGGGTGGATGGAACCTGATCGCACTTTGCCCAACACCCATGTTTACCCCGGATAAAGTACCAAACATGCCGGTTAAAGTAGGTGATCGTATCCGCTTTCAACCGATCAGCCGTGAGCGATATCTGGAACTTGGTGGTGAACTTGTGGAGGTGGGTTGTGACTGAAAATAAGAGCGGTTTTAAAGTTCTCCAGCCTGGACTACTCACGTTGATTCAGGATGCTGGCCGTTATGGCCATCATCGCATCGGTTTAACCACTGGCGGCCCCCTGGATGCTCAAGCCTTTAAATGGGCCAACCGTCTGTTAGGTAATAATTTAAACAGCACCACACTAGAGATCAGCATAGGCGGCCTAGTGCTTGAAGCGGAAGTTGATACCTATATGGTACTAACCGGAGCTGAGATGCCACTTAAGATAAACGGCATCGAACGGGATCGCTGGCACGCTCACCGCATCCAACAGGGTGATCGCATAGAGCTGGGATTCGCCACTCAGGGGGCACGTGCCTATCTGGGAGTGGTTGGAGGCTTCCAGATCGAACCAAGTTTTTCCAGCAGTGCTACTGTCACTCGTGAAGGCATCGGCGGTCTGGATGGAGGTAAACTTCAGCAGGGAGATTACCTGTATTGCGCTGAGATTAAATCTGCTCAGGTTTATCGTCTACCGGAACAACATCGCCCTCAATACAACGATAATATCAGTCTGCGCGTTATCACCGGTTACCAGCAGGATAGTTTTAGTGGTTTCGAGAAACGCATGTTCTTCAGCAGTGAATATTCAGTCACTGACCGCGCTGATCGTATGGGTTACCGCCTTTCTGGTCCGCAAGTCAAAGCCTCAATAGATGGTATCCTGTCTGAAGGCATCTGCCATGGAGCGATTCAGATCCCTGCGGATGGGCAACCTATTGTACTGCTGAACGACCGCCAGACCATCGGTGGTTATCCTAAAATCGGCTCGATGATTTCACTGGATACAGCGCGGATGGCACAGCTATTACCCGGAGCCAAAGTACACTTTGAAGAGATCACAATCGACGATGCTCACAACCTGCACTGCCTGGCCCACATGAAGTTTGAGCGCACCAAACCTGAAGAAGTTTGAAGCTGGGAAGAAGCTAACTACGATGCGAGGAGCATAGCAGGATGCGCTTCCCTTCTGTTACTTAGCCTTACGAGCAGTTTTTTTCTTAGCGCCAGAAGCCTTCTTCTTTTTCTTACTACTCGCTGCTTTACCAGAAGCTTTAACCTTTTTAGGACCTTTGTAATGTCCGGCTAATTCCTTAATAAACTTACGCTGGAAACGAGTTTTAAGGTAACGCTCGATGGAGGACATCAGATTCCATTCAGGTGGATCGATCAAAGAGATCGCCTGACCGGTAGCACCGGCACGCCCTGTTCGGCCAATACGATGTAAGTAAACATCGCCCTTACGAGGCATCTCTACGTTGATCACCAGATCAACACCTTCCACATCCAAGCCTCGTGAAGCCAGATCGGTTGTTACCAACACATCGGTTGTGCCTTTACGGAAACCTTCGATGGTGGCAAAGCGGCCTTTCTGTTGCACATCACCATGCAACAGTGCCGCTTTAAACTTGTGATAACGCAGGAAACCATCCAGACGTTTTGCCTGGGTTTTACTGTTACTGAAAACAATAGCTTTCTTATAGTTCTCATTCTGCAATAACCAACAGAGCTGTTTATCTTTGTGAGCAGGATCATCGGAAAGCAAGATAAACTGCTGAATACCCTCGGCAGCTTCACGTTTCTGCCCAATTTTAATCCACTCAGCTTCCTGTAATACGCTGGCTGCAAGCGATCGGATAGAGGTAGGAAGAGTCGCGGACACCAGCAAAGTCTGGCGGATCTCTGGTGCGCCAGAAACTATCTGGTCCATGCTCTCTTTAAAGCCCGCTTCAAGCATACGGTCGGCTTCATCCAGCACTAGATAATCCAGACTATCCAGTTCAAGGGAGTTATTTTCCAGATGAGGAATTAAGCGACCGGGAGTAGCAACCACCAGATCAGCCTTTGCCAGTTTCTTCTCCTGAGCCTTAAAATCCTCACCACCGACAATGGAGGCCACTTCAAGATCAAGACCTTCGGTTAGGCTTACAAACTGGCGCTGTACCTGCTCCACTAGCTCTCGAACAGGAACCAACACCAATGCTCTTGATTGACGCGCAGGAGACTTCTGCCCAATTAACCCCTGAACAATAGGAATAAGATACGCCGCTGTCTTACCACTGCCTGTAGGTGCACTGATCAGCAGGTCCTGACCTTCCAGCAGAAGTGACACTGCCTTCTGTTGTACCTCGGTAGGTTCGGTAAAACCCAGTGTTTGAAGGTTTTTTTCCAGTTGTGGGTCAATGGCAATATCAGGAAACATGGAAGATCCAGCGTAATATATGGGAAGTGTCGGATGTATGTCCCAACCAATACAGATCAGAGATACAGAAGAATACGCATCTTACTTAAAAGAACCTGTAAATCATATAGATTGACGACGAATTCAATGTTTAACTGATGAGTTGTTCCGACAAGCAGAACCGAGATATGGAAGAGAAAAAAGTATCTGCTTGTTATACTCCCCCAAAAATTCAAGCTACATAGGCGTTATAGGCATGACGAATAAAGAAGCAGCAGTACAACTCTACAAAATGGCTGACGATTTTATCAATCTAGCGAACGAGATGGTCACAGAAAAAAATGCAGACCTACAAAATGTTGGCTCCGCTTTACGTTATGCATCAGCCCGCTTCACAGCTCACGAAACAGCTTATAACTCAAAGGACATAGCTGCTGAGAAAGAGGAAGCGATCAAATGGTTTTTAAACCAATACTCTGAGATGTTAGAAGAAAATTTCGATCAGCATATTGAGCATTATGCTAAGTTGGCTGCGGAAAGCCATTGATTTTTCTACCTCAAAGGTCCAGATCTGATCTGGACCTTTAAGAAATAACTGCTATTCCCCCTGACTAACTAGAACGCTGCCTTACTGCCTCAAACAGACATATCCCCGTTGCAACCGACACATTCAGGCTACTCACTTCTCCTGCCATCGGGATCTTCACTAGTTGGTCACAGTTTTCGCGGGTCAGACGACGCATGCCCTGCCCTTCGGCTCCCATTACCAAAGCCATAGGACCGGTTAGATTTGCTTGGTAGATATCCAGATCTGTTTCACCCGCTGTGCCAGTAATCCAGATTCCTCGCTCCTGCAGGCTTTTCAAAGTGCGAGCCAGATTGGTTACTAACACATAAGGAACAGCCTCAGCCGCTCCACAAGCCACTTTTGCTGCAGTTGCATTCAGAGGTGCCGATTTATCCTTAGGCGCAATAACCGCCTGTACGCCTGCGGCATCTGCGGTACGTAGGCAAGCTCCCAAGTTATGTGGATCTGTTACACCATCCAGCACGAGCAGGAATGGGTTCTCGTCCAAATTATCCAGCAGTTGATCAAGAAACTTTTCGTTATGGGTTTGAATCGGTTTACATAGAGCTACGACACCCTGATGAACAGAGCCGCCCACCAGCTCTTCCAGATCCCGTTTAGCTACCTGCTCTACCTGGATTTTTTGCTGCAAAGCCGCTTCTATAAGGCGCTGCATCTTGGCATCATGCCGCCCTTTCATCACCAGAATGCGCTGGATACGTTCAGCATCTCGTTTTAATGCTGTATTAACCGCGTGTATACCAAACAGGTGCTCGTATTTCATCTCAGCGAACTCCTATCCAGTCGCCGGCTTGTTCCTGGACCAGTGTTGCCAATAGACCAATAAAACCCGGTTCCGCATTTAACGCAGGAATGTAGTTATAGGATTCACCACCCGCTTCCATAAATACATCTCTGTTCTCAATGGCGATCTCTTCCAAAGTTTCCAGACAATCAGCGGAGAAGGCAGGACAGGCGATCTGCAGACTCTTCACCCCTTTATCAGGTAAAGATTCTAACGTCTTATCTGTATAAGGCTGCATCCACTCCGCAGGGCCAAAGCGGGATTGGAAAGTTGTCATCCACTCTGTATCTGCCAACCCCAGTTTTTCTGCTAGTAACTCTGATGTCTTGTGACATTGCTCTGGATACGGGTCACCCTTGTCATAGTACTCTTTCGGAATACCGTGATAGGAAAGAATCAGCTTATCTGCGCTACCTTTGTCAGTACGATACTGACCAATCTGGTCAGCCAATACAGAGATATATTCGGGATGGGCGTAATAGGAGTTCAGAATACGAATATCTAATACCTTACGCTGTTTAAGCTGGAACTTAGCCACCTGATCGTAAACAGGGGCTGTAGTAGTCGCTGAATACTGCGGGTACAGAGGCATGAGCAGTATCTTTTCATAGCCGCTGTCGGATAACTTCTGCAAACGAGCAGTTAAGCCTGGTTTGCCATAGGTCATGGCAGAGAACACATCAGGCGCATTCTCACCATAGTCCTGTTGCAACATCAGGTGCAGTTCCGCCACTTGCTTATCCAGAATCTTGCGCATTGGGGAATCATCTTCCCAGATGCTGGCATAGGCTTTAGCAACTTTAGAAGGTCTAACATTAAGAATGATGCCATTAAGCACAGACAACCATAATAGACGTCTTAGGCCTTTTCCTTCCACAACGCGTCTGTCGGAAAGAAACTCTTTTAAGTAACGTCTAACTGCTCCTGCTTCCGCTTTATCCGGGGTACCCAAATTAACCAGTACTACTGCTGTTTTGCCCGTTTCAGTCATTCAAATATATTCCTTCTGCTAAGCTGCCCATTATCGCGGAACTGAGGGTAAATGCACAGTTTAGAGGCACAAAAAAACCGTACCCATTGGGTACGGTTTTTCAAAAGTTTCAGATCAGTTAAAGCTTATGCTTTATCCAGACCTGCGAATACAGCGTCGCGGATATCTTCTACAGAGCCAACGCCTGGTACGTAAACGTACGCTGGAGCAGCTGCTGCATCTTCTTCAGCCCAGCCTTTGTAGTAAGTGATCAGTGGAGCAGTCTGGTCATGGTAAACTTTCAGACGGTCACGTACAGTCTCTTCTGCATCGTCAGCACGCTGAACAAGATCTTCACCTGTTACGTCGTCTTTACCTTCAACCTTAGGTGGATTGAATACAACGTGGTAAGTACGGCCAGAACCTGGGTGGACACGACGGCCAGCCATACGCTTAACGATCTCTTCGTCAGCAACATCAATCTCAGCTACCGCATCAATTTTAACACCAGCATCTTTCAGAGCATCAGCCTGAGGGATAGTACGTGGGAAGCCGTCAAACAGGAAACCATTTGCACAATCAGCTTCAGCAATACGCTCTTTAACCAGACCGATGATAATTTCGTCGGAAACCAGCTGGCCCGCATCCATAACTTCTTTAGCTTTCACGCCCAGTGGGGTACCCGCTTTAACTGCAGCACGCAGCATATCACCAGTAGAGATCTGTGGGATGCCGTACTTTTCACAAATGTACTGTGCCTGAGTACCTTTACCTGCGCCTGGTGCGCCCAGAAGGATAATACGCATACAGGAGACTCCTAATTAAAAGTTTATAAAATTAAAAAACATGGCTTTTCTGATCAGGCTGGTCTGACAGCAGTATCAGAAAAGCAAAATTCTGTTACAAAAATAGTAATGCCGGACGATACCATGCTACCCAAGCCGAACAATTCGACATTAGCACTACCAATACACCACTTAAGTCCGGCCTAGCTATTTTAAGGACAATCGAGACTACGCTAAATCACACACCCAGTTCAAGCACCATTTAGGCTAACCTGGGTGTGTAGCTTATAGCTTTTTGACTAACCTGTATTACGCATACCTGCGGAAATACCGGCCATTGTCACCATCAACGCCTGCTCCAGACGTTGGTCCGGCTGGTTACGGTCACGATGCAAAAGCTCTGCCTGCAGGAAGTGTAACGGGTCGATATAGGGGTTACGCACATCGATCGACTGGCGAATCACGGGATTAGCTGCCAGCAATCCTTCCTGATCTTTGATCTCATTGATCAGATCAAACATATCAGATAGACGGCCACGCAGACTGGCGCCCAGAATGCCTAACTCCTGTGATACCAGACGCTCATCGTAATAGGCTGACAGATTGGTATCACTTTTCGCTAATACCATCTCCAACATATCGATCGTGGAACGGAAGAACGGCCACTGCTGATACATCTGCTTAACCAGCGGAGCGCTGCTATTTTGCAAAGCCTCTCCCAGCGCCCGGTCGCTACCCAACCATGCAGGTAGCATTAAGCGGATCTGAGTCCAGGCAAAGATCCACGGAATAGCACGCAGGCTTTCCACACCGCCATCCTGACGACGTTTAGCCGGACGTGAGCCCAACGGCAGTTTAGCCAGCTCCTGTTCCGGAGTCGCAGCACGGAAGTACGGTACAAACATGGGGTCTTCACGCACGATGGCGCGATATTCAGTAAGGCTACGCGCAGTCATGCTATCCATCTGGCTACGCCACGATTCCTCAGGTCCAGGAGCAGGACTTAGGGTCGCTTCCAATACAGCCCCGGTACAGAGTTCAAGGTTACGTACAGCCAGATCAGGCATGCCGTATTTAAAGCGGATCATTTCGCCCTGCTCAGTCAGGCGCAGGCTATGATCTACAGATCCAGGTGGCTGCGCCAAAATAGCAGTATGGCTTGGACCGCCACCACGGCCTACAGTACCCCCACGACCATGGAACAGTGTCAGGTGAACATCATGTTCTTTGCAGAGCTTGGTCAGCCCTTCCTGAGCTCTAAACTGGCCCCAGGCTGCAGCTAACTGGCCTGCATCTTTGGAAGAATCGGAATAACCGATCATCACTTCCTGGTGACCCTGCGTATAGGCCTTGTACCAATCCACTGATAGCAGTGCATCAATACAATCACGGGCGTTATCCAGATCGTTCAAGGTCTCAAACAGCGGTACTACCCGCATATTGTGGTCGATCCCCATCTCACGCAGGAGCAGTATCACCGCTAATACATCGGAAGGCTGACTTGCCATAGAGATCACATAGGAACCCAAGGCACTCTGCTCCGCATTAGCTACAACACGACAAGTATCGATAACTTCCTGCACTTCCGCCGAAGGCTCCCAGCCATTTGGTAGCAGTGGACGGCGACTTTGCAGTTCCTTTAGAAGGAAGCTCTGACGACCTTCTTCACTCCAACCATTGTAGGAACCTAAGCCATAAAACTGGGAAAGCTCTTCAAACACCTGAGCATGTCGATCTGAACTTTGACGTATATCCAACTTCACCAATGTCAGGCCGAAACAAGCGATACGACGAATAATATCTTCCAGTGCACTCTCCGCGATCACTTCCATACCACACTCACGTAGGGAGCGATGACAAAGCATCAGCGGTTCGAGTAACTCATCGTCACGCACATAAACCGGCTCATCTGATGGAATATCTCCACGTAACTGGGCATGTACCCAGTTTTTAGTCGCTTTAAGACGATTTCGAACTTCGCTAAGTAGCTGACGATAGGGTTCTGCACAATCCCCCACCCGCTCTCTCAGCTCTTTACTCGCCTTATACATTGAAAGCTCAGCGCGTAGTTCATCCACATCATTCAGATAGAGATCGGCTGCCATCCAGCGGGAAAGCAGTAAAACTTCCTCAGTGACTTTTGCGGTCACATTCGGGTTACCATCACGGTCACCACCCATCCAGGATGCAAAGCGGATCGGCGAACAATCCAGAGGCAGGTTTTCTCCCAGCGTTTCGTTCAACTGAGCATCAATACGGCGTAAAAACTTAGGTACAGCCGTCCACAGGGAATTTTCTATTACGGCAAAGCCCCATTTGGCTTCGTCCACTGGTGTAGGGCGTTGCTTACGGATCTCATCGGTATGCCAGATCTGGCGGATTAGCTCATCCAGACGGTGTTGCGCTTCGCTCTCACCGCGATCAAGGCGGCGCAGACAATCGGCAATATCATCGTATTTTTGGATAAGAGTACGGCGGTTTACTTCGGTAGGGTGTGCTGTGAGCACCAGATCGATATGGGTCTTGCTCAGCGCTTCGGATATCTGTTGCGGGGAAAAGCCTTTCTGGCGAAGCTGAGCAAACAGAGTACAAAGGGAATCAGGCGTGCAAACATCGGTCACTTCAAGGTGACGACGCACCCGGTGGTGTTCCTCTGCGATATTGGCCAGATTGAGGAACTGAGTGAATGCACGGGCCAACGGCAAAACATCATCTTCACCGAGATCCTGCAAAGCCTGAAGTAGTTCTTCATGCTCCGGCTGTTCTTCATTACGTCCCTCTTTTGCTAGCTTGCGGACGTTTTCTATCTTCTCTAGAAATTCGGAGCCGAGGTGAGATTCAATGGTCTCCCCCAGACTTTTACCCAACATTCGAACATCATCACGTAACGCTTCGTGCAGATCGGTCATCTATCCCTCCTGACGTAGAACACAAGATGTGGTTTATCTCGATGCTACCCCATTAAAGGAATAAAAATACAGTGATTTCAGTGAATTAATAGTCGTACAAGTAGCGCTATAGCCCTTTAGCTTTGGCCTGATCCCAGAACGCAT
>NZ_JAAEQH010000285.1 GCF_024231755.1 Neptuniibacter sp. | reverse complement strand
TGTGAGAGGATTCGAACCTCCGACCCTCGCCACCCCATGACGATGCGCTACCAGGCTGCGCTACACACCGACGTTCCTGAAAGAGCTTCTCTCAGAGGTTGGCTATCTTAGCCTAAGTCTTTGATGCTGTGAAGCTTATAGGTCTATTGTGTAATAACTTCTGCTCCGACAACCAGCACTGTGGCAGTCTGGTTATAGTGCCCTATAGATCCTCCTTGAGTGGCTCCCTGTTCGCCAAAAGTATTGAAACCTATTACTGGCACGTCACCACATACCTCTTTGACTAAGCTCATATCATCCACCTGTAAGCGGCATTTGAGTTGGTGGCGCAGAATGCAGTTAAAAATTATTACAGCAGCTATCTCTTTGGGGCTTCCCGCGTCAAAAACCGCTTTCTCTAAAGTTTCTTTAAATCGTGAGCGAGCCATTGCTTGGTCTGTTTTCATCTCACGCAGGAAGGCACCTTTGGGAATCTCAGCATAAAAACTGACACTGCCATCATCATGTACTTCTTGAGCACTTTTGATCGTGTACTCTGCAAAAACATCTGACGATTTAATTCCAAAAGGATTCTGAACAAATAACTCTGGCGTTAGTACTTCACTATCTAGAATTTTCTTTAAAACTTCAGCCGCTGGTTTACCGTTGAGTTCATAAACCCGGCGACCAGATGCTTTGGTTACTACAGCACCCTTGCTCGCGGGCTGGTATGGATGCCCCATTGCCACACCCATCTTTAAACCACTGCACAGACTTGCTACGACGGCAGAACCGGTATGAACACCATTGCAGATCTGATAGGTATCAGGAACAGAAAAGTCATTGGCAGTAGAACCTCCTATGATCTGAGTCGAGGTACCTGATTCCAGTATGATACTTCGTAGGAAGGCTTCTTCCTGGCCTGAGGCGCCATCAGGAAGAACCAGATTGATATAGGGCTTTATCCGTGAAACATCCTTCGCTCCTTTACGGTCTAAAGCTATAGCCATCAGTGACATTACCGCTGGATTTGACTGTAGATTAGAGAAGGCATTGCGTATTGCATCTTGAGCAGCTTGTTCCGGCTGACTATGCAGTTCTTGACCCACTCCCACACCAACACTCAAATATGCACTTTGTAGAGTCATCACCACAACCGCATCCCCTGTTGGTGAGTCCTCAAGACTGGAGAACTCTCCGCAAGAGCTACCACCTATGATAGGAATATCCTTGCTTACTTCTTCCCGGATAGCCTGGTAGGCCTGTTCAATGTTCTGGGCAAAGTTGATAAAGCAGATAACCAGTTCTGGTTTAGGTGTGCTTTCCAGCGCTTGTTTGATTGCAGTCTGGGCGTTTATATCATGCCCGATACCCACTCGTACTATAGCCATAATCCATTTCTCATTTCAGCGAACGTACGATGCTAGACAAGAGATAATAGATAACCAACCGGCGGAGGCTAAAACAGTGCCAAAGTGTAAAGTAATAAAGACTATGTAAGTAAAACGCTTGTTTTATTTTTCCGAAAATTAGCACTACACGCGCTTCAAAGTTTCCAGAATATCCTCAAGCTCTGTAATGGTTTGTCTGAGTAGTTGTTTATACTGACTCTGATCATCACCGTTATTTTCACCAGAAAGATACTGCTTTGCACCACTCAAAGTGTAACCTTGATCATGAAGCAGGCTTTTGATCTGCCTGATCAGAAGTACATCTTGTCTCTGGTAATAACGGCGATTGTTACGTTTGACAGGTGAAATCTGCTTAAACTCTTTCTCCCAATAACGCAGTACGTGCGTTTTCAGGTCACATAGTTTAGCGACTTCACCGATTGTGAAATAACGCTTACCCGGAATAGGGTTTGGGTCGTTACTCTGCTCCATCTCCAGCATAAGTTTCGACGCGGTCCTTCAGTTTCTGTCCAGGGCGGAAGGTTACAACACGGCGTGCCGAAATTGGAACCTCTTCCCCGGTTTTAGGATTCCGGCCCGGTCTTTGTCGCTTATCGCGAAGATCAAAGTTACCAAAGCCGGACAGTTTCACCTGCTCGTTATCAGCCAGACATGCCCGGATCTCATCAAAGAACGATTCCACCATCTCTTTGGCTTCACGTTTGTTCAAACCCAGCTCTTCGTTAAGGCGTTCCGCCATCTCAGCTTTTGTTAACGAGCTCATGTAAATCACCTTTCGCTGCTTACTCTCGCAATGAGGCACTAAACTCACTGGCCAGTGCAGAAACAACCGCATCAATTGCGTTGTTTATTTCTTCATCATTAAGAGTGCGCGAAGGATGCTGCCACGTCAAGCCCACGGCAAGACTTTTTCTACCTTTTTCAATACCTTGGCCCTGATAGACATCAAAAAGGGTTACATTTTTAACAAATTCCCCAGCCTGTTTTTCAGCAACCTGACGAATCGCATCGAAGGCAACCTGCTCATCAACGATCAATGCCAGATCACGACGAGACTCTGGGAACTTGGAAATTTCAGTGTAACGAGACAGTTTACCCTGGCACAAAGCAGCCTGATTAACCTCGAACAGATAAACCGCACCATTCAAGCCAAGCTCTTTAACCAGATTAGGGTGCAAAGCTCCTACATAACCCACCTTCTCGCCATTCTTCTCGATACGAGCAGTTTGACCTGGGTGAAGAGCAACATGGCGATCAGCAACAAAGCTAAATTCGTCCTGAGCACCACCAAGCGCCAGTAGGCTTTCCAGATCACCCTTGATATCAAAGAAATCAACCTGATCTTTACCTGCATTCCACCCTTCAGGATCACGTGAGCCAGCAATTAAGCCTGCTACAACATTCTCTTGAACAATCTCATCGCCGCCTGTTGGTAGGAAGCGTTGACCGCTTTCAAACATACGTACACGGCCCTGCTGACGATTCTGGTTGTATTGCAGCGCTTTAACCAGACCCGGCCAGATAGTCGTACGCATAATAGCCATCTCAGCAGAGATTGGGTTTGCCAGTGCAATTCCTTCATACTGATCATCAAACTGTTTCTGCAGACCAGCTTCGATAAAGCTGTAGGTGATCGCTTCCTGATAACCCAGAGCAATCAGAGCCCGTCGAACCTGCTGGATAGAAACCTGAGTTTCATCCTTCTCCTTAATCGGCATAGAAGCCGTTGGCGTACGAACCGGTAGGTTGTTGTAGCCGTAGACACGCGCCAGTTCTTCAATCAGATCCACTTCGATAGCGATATCGAAACGGTAGGAAGGTACAGAAACATGCCACTCGCCTTCAGTTGAAGTGCGTTCTACACCCAAGCCCAGACGAGTCAGAATCTCTTCAATCTCTTCTGCAGGCATATCAAATGCCAGCATTGCGTTCACTTTCGCATGACGCAGGAACACCTGGCGATCTGAAGGCAGTTCATCCTGGTTCGCTGTTTCAGTTACAGGACCCGCTTCGCCACCTACGATATCCAGCAACAGTTCAGTCGCACGGTTGATCGCACGAGTCTGCAACTGCCAGTCCACACCACGCTCAAAGCGGTGCGAGGAATCTGTGTGCAAGCCATAAGAACGCGCACGGCCAGCAATAGAGATCGGGTTAAAGAAAGCACTTTCAAGGAAGATATTCTTCGTTTCAGCAGTAACACTGGTAGGTTCACCACCCATAATGCCGGCCATAGCAACAGGGCCATTGGCATCAGTAATTGCCAGTGTGTCAGCATTCAACTCAACTTCCTGGCCATCAAGAAGTATTAGTTTCTCACCCTGCTCTGCGCGACGAACAACAATACCGCCAGCCAGTTTATCCAGGTCAAAAGCGTGCATTGGCTGACCCAGTTCAAGCAGAACATAGTTAGTAACATCAACAACCGGATCGATGCTACGTACACCAGAACGCTCCAGCTTCTGTTTCATCCACAGTGGTGTTTCTGCAGCCGGATCGATACCACGAATCACTCTGCCTACATAACGTGGGCAGTCTGCCGCATCTTTCAACTCAACCGCAAAGGTATCGTCGATCACAGCAGCCGTTTCTTTATCTTCAACAAAAGTAACCGGCGCTTTGTTCAGTACACCCACCTCACGCGCCAGACCCGCAATACTCAGGCAGTCACCACGGTTAGGTGTCAGATCAACATCAATGATCTTGTCATCAAGATTCAGATATTCACGGATACAAGTGCCCACTGGAGCATCTGCCGGTAGTTCCATGATGCCATCGTGATCATCAGAAATACCCAGCTCGTCTTCCGCACACAGCATGCCGAAGGACTCAACCTGACGCAGCTTAGCTTTCTTGATCTTAAACTCTTTTCCATCTGGGGTAGGCAGAACCGCACCAACTGTCGCAAATGCAGTTTTTAGGCCTGTACGGGCGTTCGGCGCACCGCACACTACCTGAAACTCTTCGTTACCATCAGTAACTTTACATACCTGCAGCTTATCCGCATTTGGGTGCTGCTCAGCACTTAGAATCTCACCAACAACGACACCTGTGAAATCTTTTGCTGCTGCTTCAACTTCGTCTACTTCCAGACCTGCCATAGTGATCTGGTCAACAATACCCTGAGTATCGATTGCAGGGTTTACCAGTTCACGTAACCACTTTTCACTGAATTTCATTTTGCTTTCCCGAAAATCCTGTTAATAACCGCTATAACGTTTGTCTTGATCAGTTGAACTGATTCAGGAAACGCAGGTCGTTTTCAAAGAACAGACGCAGGTCATTTACGCCGTAACGCAGCATCGCCAGACGCTCGACACCCATACCGAAAGCAAAGCCGGTGTACTCTTCCGGATCGATGCCGGAGTATTCAAATACTTTTGGATGTACCATGCCGCAGCCAAGTACTTCCAACCATTTACCGTCGCCACGGTCGATATCCACTTCAATAGAAGGCTCAGTAAACGGGAAGTAAGATGGGCGGAAACGAACACGCACATCCTCTTCAAAGAAGGCACGTAGGAACTGTTCTAGCGTACCTTTCAGATCAGCAAAGCTGATATTTTTATCAACAATCAAACCTTCTACCTGATGGAACATTGGTGAATGCGTCTGGTCGTAATCACAACGATACACACGGCCAGGGCAGATGATACGCAGTGGCGGTTGCTGAGATTCCATAGTACGTACCTGCACACCAGAGGTATGAGTACGCAGTAGAGTATTAGCATTAAAGTAGAATGTATCATGCATCGCACGAGCCGGATGGTGCGATGGAATATTCAGCGCTTCGAAGTTGTGATAATCATCTTCGATCTCTGGACCTTCTTCTACTGTGTAACCTATGGAAGCAAAGAACTCTTCGATGCGCTCCATAGTTTTAGTTACCGGATGCAGACCACCTAACTCTTGGCCACGTCCTGGCAGAGTTACATCAATGGTCTCTTCAGCTAGCTTCGCTTCAAGGGCTGCAGATTCCAACGCAGTTTTGCGCTCATTAATCTTTTCTTGCAGCGCCTGTTTTGCTTCATTGATTTTGGCACCTGCCTGAGGACGTTCCTCAGCAGAAAGCTTACCTAAACCTTTCAGAAGAGCAGTCAGTTCGCCTTTTTTGCCCAAGTACTGAACACGTACATCGTCCAGTTCCTGAGTTGTTGTTGCCTTTGCGACAGCTTCACTACCTGCTGCCAACAGGCTTTGAATATTTTCCATTAATCCGGCTCCAATTGGAGTTACTATCTAAATTCTTTTATACGATCTTTAAAATCGGTCTTTTTGCGCAGAGCTCAGTCTTATCTGTCTAAAATCTGAACAAAAAAACCGAAAAAATAGGGGAAGAGCTTGCACCCTTCCCCTATTTCAATAAGTCGCTTACACGACACTGGGTGCCAGCTTACGCCAGAGAAGCTTTAGCTTTCTCAACGATTGCAGCAAATGCGCCAGCTTCGTGAACAGCCAGATCAGCCAGAACCTTACGGTCGATTTCGATGTTAGCCTTTTTCAGACCAGCAATGAAACGGCTGTAGGACAGACCATTCAGACGTGCACCAGCGTTGATACGTGCAATCCACAGAGCGCGGAACTGACGCTTACGCTGACGACGGTCACGGTATGCATACTGACCAGCTTTGATAACCGCCTGTTTAGCAACGCGGAATACTCGGCTACGAGCACCGTAGTAACCTTTTGCTTTTTTCAGGACTTTTTTGTGACGACGACGTGCAATAACACCACGTTTTACGCGAGCCATGTCTTTCTTCCTCTAAATTCTGTTACTAAAAAATCGATTAAATATAAGGCAGCATGCGACGAACCAACGCCTTGTCTGCAGCGTGAACCTGCAGCATAGGGCGAAGCTGACGCTTACGCTTAGTAGATTTCTTAGTCAGAATGTGACTAGTGAAAGACTGCTTGTGCTTAAAGCCGTTAGCGGTTTTTTTAAAACGCTTAGCCGCACCACTATTAGATTTCATTTTAGGCATTACTAAAATCTCCACGCATTCGTTAATTTTTTTTCACCCGAAACAAACGACAAAACCCGCAGCCGACTTTTTCAAGTCAGTCACGGGTTAAGGAAAGTAACGAGTTACTTTTTCTTCTTCGGAGCTAAGACCATGACCAGTTGACGACCTTCCATTTTTGGACGCTGTTCAAC
>NZ_JAAEQH010000284.1 GCF_024231755.1 Neptuniibacter sp. | reverse complement strand
ATACAACCTCAGGTGCTCGAGGAGAGTCACCTTCAGTTACCGATTCAGGACCGCCTGCCAGGATAATCCCCTTAGGCGCAAATTCACGGATATCCTGTTCAGACATATCCCAAGCGTGAATCTCACAGTAAACACCAATCTCACGTACACGACGCGCAATCAGCTGAGTGTACTGTGAACCAAAATCCAGAATCAGAATTCGTTGAGCGTGAATATCTTTGGTCATAACTTTTCTGTCTCTATGTTTTACAGAATTTGCTTTCCGCAAAAAAAAAAGGGGGCGGAATCAATTCCACCCCTCTTTTAAGAGTTCAATAACTTAGCTTACGCGGTAGTTGGGCGCTTCTTTAGTGATGCTCACATCGTGAACATGACTCTCGCTCATACCTGCGTTAGTGATACGAACAAACTGAGGTACTGTACGCATGTTCTGGATATCCGCACTACCGGTATATCCCATTGCGGCACGTAGACCACCAACTAGCTGGTGAACAACACCACCCATTGGGCCTTTACAAGGCACACGACCTTCAATACCTTCCGGCACTAGCTTCTCAACCCCTTTAGAAGCATCCTGGAAGTAACGGTCAGATGAACCAGAAGACTGACCCATCGCACCCAGGGAACCCATACCACGGTATGACTTAAATGCACGGCCTTGGAACAGTTCAACTTCACCTGGTGCTTCATCAGTACCTGCCAGCATAGAGCCAACCATGATCGCAGATGCACCTGCCACAACAGCTTTAGCCAGGTCACCAGAGAATCGTACACCACCATCAGCAACGACAGGAACGCCACGCTCAGCCATCGCTGTTGCAACATTAGCTACAGCACTGATCTGAGGAACACCAACACCAGCAACGATACGTGTAGTACAGATAGAACCTGGGCCAATACCAACTTTAACACCATCAGCACCCGCATCTGCCAGCGCATGAGCTGCTTCAGCTGTAGCGATGTTGCCACCGATTACCTGAACCTGAGGGAATGTCTTTTTAACCCAAGCAACACGATCAATAACACCTTTAGAGTGGCCATGCGCAGTATCAACGATAACTACATCAACACCCGCTTCTACCAGCGCAGTAACTCGATCTGGTGTTTCCGGACCCGTACCTACTGCAGCACCAACAATCAGGCGGCCTTTAGCATCTTTCGCTGCATTCGGGTGGGACTGGGCTTTGTTCATATCCTTAACAGTCATCATGCCCTGCAATTTGAAGGCATCATCAATTACCAGAATCTTTTCAATACGGTGCTTACGCAGAAGGTTACGCACATCATCAGGATCTACACCTTCTTTAACCGTCACTAGACGATCTTTAGGAGTCATGATGGACGCAACAGTTGCTTCCAGTTTACGCTCGAAACGGAAATCACGATCCGTAACGATACCCACCAGATCGCCATTATCAACAACCGGAAAACCTGAGAAACCAGCGTCTGCCGCTAGTTGGCGCAGCTCTCCAACAGTCATATCGGAACGGCAGGTTACAGGGTCACTGACAACGCCCGCTTCATATTTCTTCACGCGGCGTACTTCAGCAGCCTGCTGCTCAATAGTCAGGTTTTTGTGGATGATACCGATACCACCTTCCTGAGCCATAGCGATCGCCAGACCCGATTCGGTTACAGTATCCATCGCAGCAGAAACCAGAGGAATATTAAGTTCGATTCCTTTAGTCAGACGAGTTTTAAGTGAAACGTCCTTAGGCAGTACTTCAGAGTAGCCCGGAACCAGCAACACATCGTCAAAAGTGAGTGCTTCCTCAGCAATTCGCAACATTCTTTGCCAGCCTATGTAGTGAGAAAATTTAAACGCGAAATTATACAGAAATCAGCCTTTAGTCTCAATCTAAAAGTTATCAATGACGAATAAATTAAACCGCTTGGAGAAAAAAGTAATTTAGGCTCGAATTTGTCGAAAAAGATCGTTTAAGATGAGGCCCATGTTTAACCAAACCTCCTCAGCTAATAGCAGCCCTACAAAGCACGCAATCAGCGTAGCAGAACTTAATCGTCAGGCCCGCACCCTGTTGGAACGATCTTTCCTGATGATCCATGTGGAAGGTGAAGTTTCCAATTTCGTTCGACCTAGTTCCGGGCATTGGTATTTCACACTCAAAGATGACAAAGCGCAGGTCCGCTGCGCAATGTTCAAAAACCGCAATCAACTGATAAAGCCTCTACCAAAAAATGGCGATAAAGTTGTAGTCAGGGCTAAAGTCAGCTTGTACGAAGGACGTGGTGAATACCAACTAATCTGCGAATTTTTAGAACCCGCAGGAAGCGGCTCACTACAAGCGGAATTTGAAGAACTCAAACTCAAGCTACAGCAGGAAGGTTTATTTGAGACACAACTTAAAAAACCTATTCCTGAGCACCCAAGACATATAGGCGTTGTTACCTCACCCACAGGGGCTGCTGTACATGACATTCTTACAGTTCTGAAACGCCGCTTCCCAGGACTACCCGTCACACTGTATCCGACAGCAGTTCAGGGTGAAGATGCTCCTCAACAGATCTGTAAAGCCATCATTCTGGCAGAAGCTCATCAAGAGTGTGATTTGCTGATTGTAGGTCGCGGAGGTGGCTCACTAGAGGATTTATGGGCATTTAACAACGAACAGGTCGCCCGAACCATTTTTGATTGCGAACTACCTGTTATCAGCGCAGTAGGTCACGAAGTTGATGTTGTGATCAGTGATTTCGTTGCTGATGTTCGTGCGGCAACACCTTCTGCGGCAGCGGAGCTGGTCAGCCCAGACCAACATCAACTCAGACTCAGACTAAATCAACTCAACCAACGACTGAATTCTCAACTTCGCGGCTCCCTATTACAGGCTGCAAACAAGTTATCATTACTGAAAAGCCGACTGAGGCACCCAGGGCAAAATTTAAAAGAACAAGCCCAACGTCTAGACAACCTTGAATTAAGATTGAACAGTTCCATTCGCAGAAAACTGGAGCAACAGCAACACCTTCAACATCAGTTAAGCAATAGACTTCAAGCCCAATCCCCGGCCCAACTGCTCCTACGAAAAGAGGAGCATCTTCAATCGCTGAAGCTGAGATTAAAACAAGCTAAGCAAACTCTGTTGCAACAAAAACAATTTAAGTTAAAAGCACTGATGGCTCAGCTTAACACTGTCAGCCCTTTAGCCACACTGGAACGAGGTTACGCCATTGTTAAGGATTCTGATGGCAAGGTGATTATGAATGCCTCATCCCAACAAACTGGAAACACAATTGAGACCCAACTACATCAGGGACGATTACGTTGTTCCGTCGAAGAGATTATTAAGGAATAGATAGGATGCTAAGTTTAAAATCATTAAGACAACGATGGTTCCTGACAGGTGCTCTGATACTAGCATCTACTGTCGCACAAGCCCTTGAGCTACCAAAAGAAAACCGCGTCCCCGGCGGTATTGCCATAATCCCGCTGCAAGGCCTAAACAGTAATATTGCCCCTTCAGCTTGGTACAAAGGCAATAGAGTGATGGTATTGCCCAGTGCAGAAACCGCCTTTGCAGACCAGAGCAAATGGATAGCGGTAGCAGGCATCCCACTAAGCGCAAAAGCTGACCAGAAACAGCATCTTCGCGCAGACGCCACCTCCTTTTATTTTCAGGTGGATGACAAAGAATACAAAGCCCAGTACCTAACCATTAAAAACAAACGCCATGTTGAACCTGACCCTGAAGATGTTAAGCGCTGGCGCAGAGAGAAAGCCAAAATGGTCGCCGCGTACAAAAGTTGGAGCGAACCATCTATACCTGCAACTCGATTTGAACTACCCGCAAAAGGCCCTTTCAGCAGCCCGTTTGGCCTAAAGCGTTTTTTTAATAAACAACCTCGTAACCCACATAGTGGTCTGGATATAGCGGCACCACAGGACGCTCCGATTACAGCACCAGCTGCTGGTACTGTAGTAGATACGGGTAATTACTTTTTTAACGGTAATACAGTCATTGTTGATCATGGTTTTGGCCTGACGACCATGTACTGCCATATGAGCAGAATCGACGTAAAAATCGGCGACAAAGTTACTACCGGCGATCAGTTGGGTGCTATCGGAAAGACAGGCCGTGTAACCGGCCCACATCTTCATTGGAGCGTGAGCTTGAATAATACCCGGGTCGACCCCATATTGTTTTTGAACAAGTAAAGAATTCGCAACGAGCTCTCTATTGAGTTCGTTTTTTTATGACAAAGCGAGACCTAATCAATGTCTGAAGTACAACTGGAAACACTGGAACAGAAAGCAAGTTATGGCATCGGTCGCCAGATGGGTGATCAGCTGGCTCAACAGCCTTTTGATGGCATGGACCTGAACGCTATCTCCGCAGGTATAGCAGATTCTTTCAACGGCGAAGAGATGCGCGTTGAAGTTAAGGATATTCAGGAAGCTTTCAACGTAATTAATGAACGTCTGCGCGCTAAGCAGGAAGAAGAAGCAAAACAGGCTTCTGCTGTTGGCGAAGAGTTCCTGGCAGAAAATGCTAAACGTGACGGTGTTGTTGTTCTTGAATCTGGTCTGCAGTACGAAATCATCGAAGCCGGCGAAGAAGGCAGCGAAAAGCCGACTCGCGAATCTAAAGTACGCACTCACTACCACGGCACATTCATTGACGGCAGTGTTTTCGACAGCTCTTATGATCGTGGCCAGCCAGCGGAATTCCCTGTAGGTGGCGTGATTGCCGGTTGGACTGAAGCTCTGCAGCTGATGAACAAAGGCGCTAAGTGGAAACTATTTATCCCTTACAACCTAGCATACGGTGCTCAGGGTTCTCCAGGCGGTATCCCTCCATACTCTGCACTGGTATTTGACGTAGAGCTGCTGGAAATTCTGTAGTTACAGAAATAAACTTAAGCTTCTCCAAGGCGGCACTGGTTCTCACTGCCGCCTTTTTATTTTGGGTATAAAATAAGATGCTACTGAACTACCAGATTCATGGTGAAGGCGAACCTCTAATCATTTTGCACGGGCTGTTTGGCACCCTTGAAAACTGGGGCGCGCAGATAAAGACCTTATCGGAAAACTTCCGGGTTATCGCTGCAGATATGCGCAATCACGGTAAATCTCCTCACTCCGAGGACATTAGCTATGATTTGATGGCCCAAGATATAGCTGCATTAATGCAGCATCTGAATCTGGAAAAGGCACATATCATAGGTCACTCCATGGGCGGAAAAGCGGCAATGCAGTTAGCGCTATCCCGCCCGGAATTGATCAACAAACTAATCATCGTTGATATAGCTCCTGTGGAATATACACCTCACCATGACGATGTATTCAAAGGTTTGTTTGCTGTGGATCTGGATTCACTTAAATCCCGTGGCGATGCAGATAAACAGCTTGCCGAATATATAGATGAACTAGGTGTCCGGGCTTTTTTGCTGAAAAACCTTTACCGCACAGAAGACAAAAAATTTGCCTGGCGTATGAATCTGGAAACGCTGCATGAGCAATATCAGAATATCAGCGCTGCTCCTGAAGGCGATGCATACCAGAGCCCGGTGCTGTTTATTAAAGGCGCCAATTCCGATTACTTATTACCTAAATACCGTGATGCAGTTTTATCCATGTTTCCTAAAGCGGATTACAAAATCATTCAGAATGCAGGGCATTGGCCTCACGCGGAGAAACCTGCTGAATTTACGCAGCTGATATTGAATTATTTAGGGTAAAGCTGAAAACCGTAAAAAGAAAGGAAAGGCTTAAACCTTCTGGCTTAGAAGGGAGCCTTCAGGGAATAACTTCTGGAACACTCCGGCATCAACTAACTTTTTGTTAATCTCAGCCAGCTCTTTGTTGATATCTTTCATTCGATCATTGAAATCATTCAAGGCCTCAGCAGCGCCATCAGAACGCGCCTGCTGCTGATCTCGGAACTCCTGTAGACGCTCACCTGCAGTAGGCGAATCATCATCTTCCTCAGATTCAGATTCTTCTGCAGCAGCTTGAGCTTCTTCAGTCCTCATATCTTCTTCTTGTTGCAGCATCTCTGCTCTGGCTTCTGCCGCCATCGCCCGCGCATCAGCTGCAGCAGCACGATCGGCCGCTGATGGTTCAGCTACACCCAGTGCTGCACGCTGGATTATCTCAGCTTTTTCTAGAGTAGCTTCAGGATCATTAGGCACTGGCGAAGTATCTATTTTCACCTTACCTGCTACCGCATATAAACGACCATCCGGACCACGCTCATAGGTATAACTAGGCGCGGAAGTGTACTGACCGCCAATCGCTGCATGAGCCTGCTCATGGGCACGGACCTCGGGATCGCGTTTGGACAGCTCACGTGTCTGTTCTAATTCCTGCTGCTCTATCTTTTTCTCAACAGACTTAGCATCCTGCGCTCCAGGTGAAGACGGTGCAGCAGCTACAGTAGTGGAAGCTGATGAGGCAGTAGAAGATTCAAGACCAACAAGCTCTCCATCATCACGCTCTAATTGCGCAGAACTTGCCGACGCAAGACGGGAGAGCTCTGCAGCTTCAGCAGAAAGAGTGACACGATCACGATTAATTGTTGCACGGCTGGACTGTAACTCCTCTTCAGGAGATACATTTTCTACGGACGAAAGCAACTGCTGAGCTTCACGGGAACGAAGCTCACTGGGAACAGCGTTAGAATTTAACGCTTGAGAGTTTGCGGCGTTGAAAATCTGCATTTCAAACCCTCCCTCTCATTTTAACTAGCTGTAAAGCAAACACCTGCTTCACCGATTCGTCCCAGAATCCCTGCGATTAAACTCGCACGTTGATAATTGCGCCAAGCTCACCGGGTTCCACGGCCTGACTCACAACTTTTGTAGCTGCTGCTTCTACAGTGCTACCTGCTGCAGATTCAACTACAGCTTCATTCTGCACCCGACCTGTTGCCTGTTCAGGCTCGTCAGGTTTACCAGATCCAGTTACATCTCCCGCAGCTCTTGGCGCATTGTCTAAGCCACGATTAATACCCACCAGTCCAGTCTGTAATGCATTAGTTACATTCATGCTGACACCTCAATATTAATTCAGATACAGCTTTCGCAACAGTAATTATAGAACATCAACCGAAAATGGTCATTTTTTGTTCTATATTACTCTGCTAGCAATCTATCCAGATCAATATATTGGGCAACATTTTTGGCGGATGGTTCCTCAAGAAAAGGGACTTCAGCAATAAGAGGGGCTCTCAGCATCGTTTCAATGGTCGCAGCGTTCTCATCATAACGCTCCATATCCGGATCGATACGATTAGCAACCCAACCAGCTACGCGTAAGCCATCACGAGCAATACTCTCAGCTGTGAGCAAAGCATGATTGATACAGCCCAGTTTCATTCCCACAACCAAGATCACAGGAATATTGAGATTTTTAGGGATATTAGCCATCGTCTCGCGATGACTCAGAGGCACACGCCAACCACCAGCCCCCTCCACAATGGCAAAATCAGCCGGTTGCATCAATGCACCTTTACATAAAGCGGAGATACGATCCGCGCTCAACATACGCTTTTCTTCAATTGCAGCGATATGGGGAGCAATGGGAGGCTCAAAGGCTATCGGGTTTACCTGATCATAAGGTAATTTAATGCTGGCAGCCGCCTGCAGAAGCAACGCATCAGAATTACGTAGGCCTTCATCTGTTTTTTCGCAACCCGCTGCAATAGGTTTCAGCCCCATGGAGCTCATACCTTTCTCGTTTGCTGCTTCTAACAAGCCTGCAGAAACTACCGTCTTACCCGCATCGGTATCTGTACCCGCCACAAAAAAACTATGTTTTGCCATTCTCTGTTTAATTCCCCAATGGTTTTTCAACTACTGCATAATAAACCTGATAGGTTGCTGGCAAAGTACCATCATCCAACCGTTGATGCTCATATGCAGATTTAAAGCGTCGCAAACGCTCTCTTCCGGTTAAGCCTACCTGTTGGCCCGCATTCATATTGTGCGCGCCCAAACGTTTTAGCTCATCGGTCAAACCTTTAAGCTGCGCGTATTTTAATATTCGCAACTCCTCTTCCAGGTGAGTCAGCATCAATCCATCCGATATAGCGTTACGAATATCCGAATCCGGCATAAATTCATTAACGTGCACATAGGAATCAGCTTCTTTCCAGGCAATTCGCAATTCACACAGAGTTTGAGGCCCCAATGTCGAGAATATAAATCGACCTCCAGGTTTTAATATGCGCTCAATTTCACTAAACAGATGGGGCAGATTTTCACACCACTGAATCGCGAGGCTGGAGAAAACCAGATCGATACTCTTTGTAGCCAAAGGCAAAGCTTCTGCATCGGCACACAACCAATGAGTTTTCTCTGCAGGGCGATTTTCACGCGCAAACTGCAACATCCCGAAGGCAAGATCCAGATTAAAAAGGGTAGCATCTGAAAAGTTTTGCTTTAACGCTGGGGTAAAAAAGCCCGTACCACAACCAAGATCCAGCATGGACTGCGGGCTGCTTTGCGGTAGTAAAGTGAGTAATTGAGTACCAATATCACGCTGCAGCTCAGCAACACTATCGTATGTCCCAGCAGCCCGACTAAACGAGTTTGCGACACGCTGTTTATTGATCAGTGCTTCAACCACTATGCCACTCGCTCCTGCAAAAACTGCAGCACATCATCCAGAACCTGCTCCTGATGAGAAATAAACGGCAGGTGCCCTGCTCCCGCATAAACAATAGACTCTCGCCCTGTGAGTTGAGTGCATGCCTCAGCCGCGGAAACGGGTACCAGTAAATCCTTCTCTCCAAACAACTGCAGAACTGGCATTGGTAAAGCGGCGAGCAGCAATCGGACATCTTCCCTAAGCGGGGACAAGCTTAGCTCTGGAGCACTGTGTTCTAATCCAGAAAGCAGCGTTTTCAGCGTTTTTAGAATCTCTCGCCCCTGCTCTGCACCCTGAGTCTGTAGCATGATGAAACGGTTAAGAGTTTTCTTAACATTAGCGGACAGAGAGTTTTCAAACTGGCTATGAGTTTCCTCATCCATAGCGGGTTGCCAATCCTCTCTCTGCACAAAACAGGGATTAGAGGCCAGCATTACTAGTTTCAAAACCCGCTGAGGGTAACGTGCAGCAAAAGCGGTTGCGATCTGCCCTCCCATGGACCAACCCAACCAAAACGCTTTATCAGGAGCATGAGCAGATAAAATTTCAACAACGGCATCTGTTGTATAAGGCTCCGGGAACTCTTGAGAACGCCCAAGCCCAGGAAGATCAATAAGCGTCAGACTGAAATATTGAGCCAACTGCTCAGCAAATTCACCCCAAACCTGGCTGCTCATACCCCAACCATGCAGTAGAACCAGCTCAGGCTTACCTGAATTCTCCCGGTACTCTGTATACAGATTCATGCTCATATTAAGCCTGCCTTTTTGGAAACCTTTTCAAGCACTTCAAGAAGATGAACTACCTGTTTCTCATCATGGGCAGCACTCAAGGTTACACGCAGGCGAGCACCACCCTGAGGAACCGTTGGTGGGCGAATAGCACTAATAAAGATACCGTCGTCTTCCAGGCCCTGACTTATTTCCAAAGCTTTATCGGACTCACCCACCAAAATCGGTTGAATCGGCGTAGGCGAATCCATCAACTGCAAACCAATCTGCTCACAGCCTGTTCGGAACTGCTCAATCAGCGCTTCCAGTTTATCTCTGCGCCAGGCTTCCTGCTGAAGAAGCTTTAAGCTCGTAAGTGTAGCCGCGGCAACGGCCGGCGGCATACTGGTGGTATAGATATAAGTACGTGCATGCTGAATCAGGGTTTCAATCAACTCCTCTGAGCCCGCAACAAAAGCACCCGCTGTGCCAAAGCCCTTGCCCAAAGTACCCACCAGTACCTGCAGTTTCTCATGCCCCATCTCATACAATTCAGCACAACCGCCACCACTCTGCCCCAGACAACCAAACCCATGAGCATCATCAACCATTAACCATGCTTCATGAGCCTGACAGGTTTTGGCAAGTGCAGGCAGGTCTGCCACATCACCATCCATGCTGAATACACCATCCGTCACTACCAGCTTGCGCCTAGCTTCAGTTTTTCCCAAACGCTTATCCAGACTCTCTGCATCATTATGCAGGTAACGCTGAAAACGAGCACCGCTTAATAAACCCGCGTCTAGCAATGAAGCATGGTTCAAACGATCCTGGAAAACCGCATCCTGCTTATCCAGCAGACCATTAACTGCACCTAGATTAGCCATGTAACCAGTAGAGAACAGTAGCGCACGGGGACGACCGGTAAACTCAGCCAGAGCCAATTCCAGTTCATGGTGCGCCTGACTATGTCCACTCACCAGGTGTGAGGCTCCACCGCCAACACCATACTGATTCGCTGCGGCCTGGAAACTTTCAATCACCTCAGGGTGATTAGCTAACCCCAGATAATCATTGGAGCAAAATGCCAGATACTCCCGACCATCCACCTGAACCAAAGGCTGCTGCGGTGTTTCCAGGGTACGGCGTTTGCGATAAAGAAACTGCTGCTGACGCTGTTCCAACTCAGCAGCTAATTCATTAAAAGACATAAAGACGACTCAAAATGACCAGAGGCATCACCTCTGATCCAACATCATGCTTCGTAGAAGTGATCACTGTCCTGCTGTTTCTGCAGGCTATTCATCAGTGCCGCTTCCTGAGTTTCATCAGACTCAGAGATGCGCTGCTCCATATTAATACCTAGTTTACGGAACAGTTGAACATCACGATGAGTTTCAGGGTTTGGTGTTGTCAGCAGACACTCTCCATAGAAGATAGAGTTTGCACCAGAGAAGAAGGTCATCGCCTGCATCTCATCACTCATCTTTTCACGACCTGCAGAAAGACGAACATGGGAAGCCGGCATCATGATTCGAGCTACTGCGATGGTACGGATAAAGTCCAAATGATCCAGATCATCAACATTTTCCAGAGGGGTACCTTCCACTTTCACCAGCATGTTGATCGGCACACTTTCTGGTTGAACTGGCATATTGGCCAGCTGCATTAGCAGGCCATAACGATCTGTAGCAGTTTCACCCATACCAAGAATGCCGCCACTACAGATTTTCATACCGGAATCTCGTACATTTTGCAGAGTATCCAGACGGTCCTGATAGGTGCGTGTAGTGATAATTTTGTCGTAAAACTCCGGTGAGGTATCCAGATTATGGTTGTAATAATCCAACCCTGCTTCAGCTAACTGACCAGCTTTGTTCTCATCCAGCATTCCCAGAGTCATACAAGTCTCAAGACCCAGCGCCTTGACCTGCTTAACCATCTCAACCACATAAGGCATATCTTTATCAGCCGGGTGCTTCCACGCAGCCCCCATACAGAATCGGGTCGAACCGGTTTCTTTAGCTTTTTTCGCCTTCTCGATAACCTTTTCAACCTGCATCAAACGCTCTTTTTCAAGACCGGTATTGTAGTGTCCACTCTGTGGGCAGTACTTACAGTCTTCCGGGCATGCACCAGTTTTGATCGATAGCAGCGTGCTTACCTGAACCTCATTCGGATCAAAGTTCTCGCGATGTACTGTATGCGCTTTAAACATCAGGTCATTAAAAGGCAGCTCAAACAGCGCTTTAACCTCAGCTTCTGTCCAGTCGTGACGAATTGCACCCAACTGTTGCATCTTGCTCATTCTCCCGGAAAATAACCACATCGAAGCAGGAAGCTTCTCGGTATCTTTTGCTCACAAAGTTTAAGAGTGCAATTTTATCCTGACAGAAGGAACTGTCAACTTATGAAAAAACCAATAGTTAACTACAGATCAATAATCAATCAATGCATTTTATGTCGAACCTCTAGTTCACTAAGCTCTGGTTTCTGCCAGTCCTGCTTCGATGATCTACCCTGGCTACAGGAACATTGCCAAATCTGCGCCCTTCCTCTCCCCGCTAGCAACTCAGAACTGATCTGTGCCAACTGTCTGAAAAAAGCCCCAACATTTCGTAAAGTCACCGCTCTTTTTGAATACCGCTTTCCAATAGACCAACTTATATCCAGTATAAAGTACAACGGTAAAGCACAATATATTGGTCACTTAAGCAGACTATGCGAGGAGAAACTCGCTCATTTAAACCAGTTCGACTGCATTATTCCCATTCCGATGCACAGAGTTAGTCTATTTAAGAGAGGCTTTAATCAATCAGAACTTCTGGCTAGTCAGCTGAGTAAAGCGTTAGGCATCCCTATTGATAAAAACAGCCTGAAGAAAGTCCGCAATACTCCAAAGCAGATGCAGCTTGAACGCAAACAGAGGCTCAGGAATCAACAAGGCGCTTTCCACTGCGTGAAACTGTCACAAAGGCATGTATTGCTAATTGATGATGTCATGACGACAGGTGCAACGCTGGAATCAGCCAGCCAGGCACTAATGGCAGCAGGGGCATTAACCATCGAAGTCTTGGTAATTGCCCGCACTGAACGATGAAAAATAGCAGTTTTACATTGCTAAAAACGAACTGAACATCAACAATTAGATTCTATCTTCAGCAATAGATTAATTGATCGATGACATTTGGTTTAATTGGTGATCTGGCAGGCGGTATCGGCCTGTTTCTACTCGGCATGCATCTGATGACCAGCGGCATGAAACAAGCTGCAGGTCAGGGCCTGAAAACAACGCTGGAAGCCGCAACACAATCTCCCAGCCGTGGCTTATTCTCCGGTATTTTTATAACCGCTCTAGTGCAATCATCCAGTGCAGTGACAGTCGCAACAATAGGCTTCGTTAATGCTGGCCTGCTCCGGCTGAAGCAATCCATTAACGTCATCTACGGCTGTAATATCGGTACAACTATGACCGGCTGGCTGGTTGCACTTATAGGATTCAAGATCAAGATCAGTGCCTTTGCCCTACCCCTTGTAGGTATCGGCATGCTAATTAAATTAGCGGGCAACGATCGTAAGATAAGCCACATAGGTATGGCTCTGGCTGGCTTTGGCCTATTCTTTATTGGCCTCGATTTCCTCAAAAACGCATTCGATGGTTTGGATGACCAACTGCCTTTGGATCAGATCGATCAATCACCTTTGGGGCTCATCCTGTTCGTGATTGCAGGTTTTGTTCTGACTTTTCTGATGCAATCCTCATCGGCAGCTATGGCTATCACCCTCTCATTGGCGGCTGCAGGATCAATCAATCTAGCCGCAGCTGGAGCACTAGTAATAGGCGCAAACCTAGGCACCACGTCTACAGCGATGCTGTCAGTTATCGGAGCCACTTCTAACGCGAAACGAATCGCAGCAGCCCACGTTATTTTCAACCTGATAACCGGTGCGGTAGGTATTCTGCTGCTGGTGATTTTCTCTAGCGTCATCAACGGAGAGATAGAGAATCTGGATTACGTTACTCTGCTTGCCGCGTTCCATACTCTGTTTAATTTGATGGGTGTTGCCTTTATGTGGCCCCTGACGGATCGCTTAGAGCTATTCCTACGCAAACGATTCCGCTCCCAGGAGGAGGATGTAGGACAGCCACGTTTTCTCGACAATACTGTACTCAGCACCCCCAGCATAGCTGTTGAAGCAATGAGTAACGAACTCTGCAGAGTGAGCCAACTAACTTCAGATATGGCGAGAACTGCTGTTAGTGCAGACATCTCAGAAACACCAAAGCTTACAGCTCTGATGAACAGTATCCACAATCTGAACGGTAAGATTGGAAAATACAATCAGAAGATTGCTCAGGAAAACCTGACCGAAGAGGTCAGTACTATTTTGCCTTCAGCCATGCGCATTACCCGCTATTACAGTGAGATAGCTCGCTTATCTGCTCTGATGCCGAAATACTATGATCACTTTGAACAACTTTCTGATCAGTCCCTGAAAAAGCTGATCCATGATTACCAGCACAAAACGATTGATTTGATTGATAGCTGTGAGATTTACGAAGACGCTTATCAGTCGGGGCTAGAAAGCCGCAAACAGATAAAAAGCCTTGAGAAAAATTACCAGCACCTAAAATCACAGGTGATGGAAAGCAGTATCGCCGGACAGATTAAACCTAAAGAGAGCATCGAACTTCTGGATGCACTGAGCCATATTCACCGCCTGGCAGAGCAGGTAGAAAAAGCGGCACGCTATTGGAGTAGCCTCACCCCAATGCAACACAGGGAATCGCCATTGAACAGAAGAGACGCTCTTGATGCTGACTGATCCAATTTTCTATTTAGCCGCAATTCCAGCAGTTCTGATTGTTGGCATTTCAAAAGGTGGTTTTGGAGGGGGATTAGGTTTTATCGCCGTGCCGATGATAGCCCTGTCTGCACCTCCTATTGTCGCCGCAGCTATCATGCTACCTATTCTGTGCTTAATGGATCTGGTTGGTTTATTGCGGTTTAAAGGCCACGTAGATAAGCAAAACCTGCTACTGCTTATTCCCGCCGCTGGCATCGGAATCATTCTTGGGGCCTTCAGCTTTAAATACCTCAACGATGCACAGATCAAACTAATGATCGGGACCATTGCCCTCACCTTTGTAGCCTACAGTGTCTTGAAACGACAAGCAGAAGCCCGTCAACCAAGTACAATCAGAGGTTACTTCTGGGGAACCATTGCTGGCTTTACTAGCTTTGGCGTTCATGCAGGCGGCCCGCCACTCAACATTTATCTGCTCCCACTAAAACTACACAAGTCCACTTACGCGGCCACAACCATTGTCTTCTTCGCCGCGATCAATTACATGAAATTGATCCCGTATACCTGGTTAGGTCAATTTACACAGGAAACCTTACTGGCAGCCCTGGTTCTTGCACCTCTAGCCCCAGTCGGGGTGTATATTGGCACCATACTCCACCATAAGATCAGCGACCTATGGTTCTACCGTGCTTGTTACTTTTTTCTGGTTCTAACTGGCAGCAAGCTAGTTTATGACGCGCTGATTGAGATGAATCTGATATGAGCACCTCCTTTTCCCTTGAAACGGTTGCAAAGATAAAAAGCCCATACAAAGAAAAGTTTGGTATTCCCCGTCAACCTGGGCTTGCGGAAAGCCTGATATCCCGAGTTCAATTACTGGGCGAATACGCAAACCCTGAAATGGCTCGAGGCTTGGAACAGTGTACCCACATATGGCTGCTGTTTATCTTCAGTGAATGTGTAGATAAAGGTTGGAAGCCAACAGTCCGACCGCCTCGTCTTGGTGGTAACAAACGGATGGGCGTTTTTTCCACTCGCTCCCCGTTTCGCCCTAACCCAATTGGCATGTCGCCGGTGAAGCTAATCGCCATTGAACAACAAGGCTCAGCTATTGAGTTAGTCATCAGTGGCGCTGATCTACTTGATGGCACACCTATTATTGATATCAAACCCTACCTACCTTATTCGGATATTATTCCTGAAGCAGAGTGCTCTTTTGCTCCTAATATTCAGCTGCTACCTCAATCTGTAAAGTTCTCATCTACTGCGCTGGAAGCGTGTAAGACAATAGAGAAAGATATCCAACAACCAGTTCAGCAGCAGATTACCGAATTACTAAAATGCGATCCGCGACCGGCTTATAAGAAAAATAACCCAGATCACAGCTACGGTGTAACACTTCACAACGCTAATATTCGCTTTCGAATCACCGATGCAGAAATTATTGTGGATAATATAGAGTTGCAGGTTGGGACGCAGGTTTAAACCTGTGCCCATGATCCAGCCGGTTCATCCTGGCTTCAGATTAATCGTGTTAACCTTCCCATAATTCGGTAACGCATATTCATTTATGAAAAGACTAACAATTCTATTACTGACCGGTTTGCTATTAAGCCCTGTTGCATCTGCAAATGATGAGATGGAGCTGCTCCAACAGTGGATAACAGAGTTACCCAATCTAATCAGTGAACAAAGCAATACCAGTTATATTTATCTGCAAAACTACCTGCAATGCATGGACGACCAGCAAGCGCTGAAAAGTCAAAGTAATATGTCGATAATGGACCTGATTAATAACGCTGTAGACTCAGGCGGCGAATGCTCTCCTTTATTAGATGATCTACTTAACGAACTTACAGACAAGAAGCTTGATGACCTCTCAACAGAAGAAAAGAAAAAGTTATTAGAAAACACGCTCTGATCAACTTTTAATCAAATATTTTGACTAAAGTCTAAAGCCTGAGTAGAATACTCAGCCATTATGGAATTTTAATTCAGGAAGATCTAAGGAGATTTAAAGCAGAGGTGGTCATGAATTACGATATAAGTCAGGTCGAAAACTTTTTTGAAGAGAGCAATGCCCTATTTGAAGGTTACGTTGAGCGTGTTTTTGAATCCGAAAGCATCAACGATCTTTTCAGTGCATCCCACTGGTATGCTGATGCGATGTTCTGCATCCTGACCACACCCCGCCAACACTAAGTTTTTCCTTAGATTTCAATAAAAAGGCCGCTAATGCGGCCTTTTTATTGTTCGTTTTATTCAGCAGTGAATCAATCTCTGAATTTCTTCGCAACCCAATAGTCCAAGCTGACAAACTTACCTGCGCCAGTAAAGAACAAACTGAATAGCATCACAAAGTAAGTGATCGCAAACTCAATACCATTGTTCAGAATTACAATAGAGCCTCTACCAGTCAACCAGTCATAGTGCCCATGCTCCTGAAGAAGGCCTTTCGCCGCAGCTAAACGCTCCTGAGCTTCCATCACCCTGTCATTTGCCAACCAACTGCCTCCATCGGAGATAGCCAACCAACCGTTTTCCCAATGTACAGCAAAAGCAGCCACCAGCATGGTGATCATCAGCGGGATACTGATCCAACGTACAGCAAAACCGACAATTAACAGAATACCGCCGATAAACTCAGTTCCTGCTGCCAGGGCAGCCATCACTTCAGGCATTGGCAAACCCAACCCCCAATCCGGATTACCAAACCAAGCTACTGTATCTTCGAAACTGGAAAGCTTATTCCACCCCGCCTGTAGGAATACAGGCGCCAGATATAAGCGTAGTAACAGAGGAGCAAGACCATCTGCGCAACGGGTGCAATTAAGCACATTCTGCAAACGATTTGCGAAATTAATTACTGCATTCGCCATGATTTCACCCTTTAAAACCTGTACAGCTATGCACAGTGATAATTATTGTTTTGTTCCTAGTATGATTCCTTTGGCCCGCAAATGTTCCAAAGTATCTAAACCACCATTGACTACCTGTTGCGGCTCGGGATGTTTCATCTCTTCTGCAATCTGCCGCAAAGCCTGCTCCCCTCTCAGGTTTTCATCCTCAGATAACAGATATAAAAGGCGACCTGTTACAGAGTTCACCTCCATAAAGTTCACCTCATCTTCCCGATTCCGGTATGCAATCAGAAATGTCGGTTGTTCTGAAGGTTTGTCCGGTTGATATTCCGGACGAATACAATGCACAGGGAATTGATAGGACAGCAACCAAGCCAGTGGCGACTGTACCGGATGCCCTGCGAGCAGATCACCATTCGCATCCACATCATCCAGGGGCAGCTCTACCTCGGAGGCATCTAAAGCTAATTCCACCCACTCGTAATGCAGTAGCTCTTGCATGAAGACTGGATCTTCATCCTCTGGCTCCCGCTCATTAGCCACATACGCCATAAACTCCTGACCAATTTCCAGAAAGTAAGGGGTATGACAGTGGTGGTTATCAAAAAAGTTTCGAGCTACTCTCTGCCAGTAATCATCCGCACAGAGCTGCTTAAAAACCGGGAAATTCCCAGATAGAAAACCTTCAACATTGTTGAAGAACAGATCCCGATAAATACCCATCCGGCGATCTTCTATATCCGCTGGTTTTTCATATTTATCAGGATTTCGGATATGTGCAGCAAACTGATACTGCAACTGTTGAAAATGAGGTCGTTCAGGCAACTGTTTTTGCATGGCTCATTTTCCATTGATTCTGATAAAAACGGACCTGTTCCACTTCCTGCAGTAACTCAGGTATTGGAGGAATATTAAAGTCTCGCTCTAATAGGGTTGGTACGACACCAAAATGATCGTAGGTTTTCTGGAGGAGATTCCACACCGGATCAACAACATCCGCACCATGGGTATCCACGATAAGGTCTTCCGCTTCGTTATAGTGACCCGCAATATGCAGGTACATAATACGCTCTGCTGGCATCGCCTTAAGAAAAGCCTCAGCATCGTATTTATGGTTGATGCTGTTTACATAGATGTTATTCACATCCAACAGCAATTCACAATCGGCCTCTTCTAGAACTGCCAACAGAAACTCCTGCTCACTCATCTCTGAACCCGGAGCAGCGTAATAAGAGACATTTTCCATCGCTATTTTCTGTTCCAGAACATCCTGTACCTGACGAATTCGATCCGCTACATATTTAACTGCTTCTTCCGTAAAAGGAATTGGCATCAAATCATAAAGATGTCCATCATCTGAGCAATAACTCAGATGTTCTGAATAGGCACGGATATTATGCTCAGCCAAGAAAGCTTTGAGTTTATTAAGAAATTCCATATCCAGTGGTGTTGGTCCACCAATGGACAAAGATAGACCATGGGCGATAAACGGAAACTGTTCGGTATATCGGCGGAATGCTTTACCGAAGCGTCCACCTAATCCGATCCAGTTTTCCGGAGCGATCTCCAGAAAATCGAATGCAGTAGCATCAGCATCTTTAAGTGTTTCGCTCATGCAGCGCCTGTAACCAAAGCCTGCCCCTGAAACCGGATACTGTTTATCAACCATTATTAAACTCGCTTTGAAGAGAAAAAGGCCCCGCATTGCAGGGCCAGAAATTGCTATGAAATATAGCAGTGATTATTTAGAACCACCGCATTTGCCTTCACCGCACTTGCCTTCTGAAGAAGACGCTTTGGAACCACCGCATTTACCTTCGCCACACTTACCTTCGGAAGATGCCTTAGAACCACCACACTTACCTTCGCCACACTTACCTTCAGACTTGCCAGCTTTATCGCCGCCACATTTGCCTTCACCGCACTTGCCTTCAGACTTACCAGCTTTATCGCCGCCGCATTTGCCTTCACCGCATTTGCCTTCAGACTTCTCAGCTTTACCACCGCACTTGCCTTCGCCGCACTTACCTTCATTCATAGCAACCTGCTGGCTATAACCTGAAGAAAGTTCAGACGTAGCAAAAGGATTCTCTGCAGCAGTCGCAACAGGTGCAGTAGCCATGCCAGCAATGAACGCCGCACCAACAGCAGCTACCATAGGTTTTACAGAAGAATTCTTAGCCATTTTTGATTCACCCCAGTTATTCATTTTTGTAATCTTGCTTACGATTGATTTTTTCGAGAGCCTGTCACTGCTCTTGCGTTTTGTGACTGAGGGTTGAGAATAAAGTTTCAAAAAAAGTTTTCTTTTTTATTCCCGCGCTCAATCTCTGGTTAATAGAGCACATTACTATCAATTGGTTCCCTAAAACTTTGGTCAAAGATCTTCCTTTTAGCTAACAGTTCACTGAAAATGACCTCCGAACTTACACCTTATGACAAAGGAAACGGCCAACATGATCTCTTCTGAGCAGATCGCTTTTGACCAGCAACATATCTGGCACCCTTACTCATCTATGATCAATCCACCCCCTATGTACCCGGTGGAATCTGCTAGTGGCGTTCGCCTGAAGCTGGCTGATGGACGAGAGTTGATAGATGGCATGGCATCCTGGTGGTCAGTGATTCACGGTTACAGTCATCCTGAACTAAATGCAGCAGCGCATGCTCAGATTGATAAGATGTCTCATGTCATGTTCGGCGGACTCACTCACGAACCAGCAATTGAACTTTGTCGAAAGCTAGTTGATATGACTCCAGAGGGGCTGGATAAGGTCTTTCTTGCTGATTCAGGATCAGTTGCTGCAGAAGTAGCCATTAAAATGGCAATCCAATACTGGCACGCCCAAGGAAAACCGGAAAAACACAAACTGCTGACCATTCGTAACGGCTACCACGGCGATACGTTTGGCGCGATGTCAGTCTGTGACCCTGTAACCGGTATGCACGAAATCTTCACTGGGGTATTACCAGAACACTTTTTCGCACCTGCACCACAAATAGGTTTTGACGATCAATGGGCCGAACAGGACATTGAAGGCCTGCATAAATTACTTAAGGAAAACCACCCCAACATCGCCGCACTGATTCTCGAACCGATCGTGCAGGGCGCTGGAGGTATGCGCTTCTACTCTCCGGAATATCTGAAACATGCACGCCAGCTCTGTGATACATATAACGTTTTGTTAATAGCGGATGAGATCGCTACTGGCTTTGGTCGCATTGGAAAACTATTTGCCTGTGAACACGCGGAAATACAACCTGACATTCTCTGCCTAGGAAAAGCACTTACCGGCGGTTATATGACCCTGGCAGCAACTCTCACAACGACTCACATTGGTGAAACCATCTCTCAGGGCGGGGCAGGCTGTTTTATGCACGGCCCAACCTTTATGGGCAACCCTCTCGCTTGTGCAGTTGCGAATAAGAGTCTGGAATTACTTCAGCAAAACAATTGGCAGGAAAACGTTAAGCGCATCGAACAAGGGCTAAAGCAAGGCTTAGCTGCAGCCAAAGAGCTTGTTAATGTAGCTGATGTTCGCTGTCTGGGTGCTATCGGCGTTATTGAGATGAAAGAAGCGGTTAACACCACCGAAATCCAGAAACTGTTTATCAAACGCGGTCTCTGGATACGTCCATTCGGAAAATTGGTTTATGTGATGCCACCGTACGTGATGACCGACGAAGATCTTGAGCAACTTACCTCCGGTATGGTTGAATCAGTAGCAGAATACAGAAATAGTTAAGCGATAAGGAAACACCATGGCCCGCATTAAGATCGATATGCCGGACAACTATATTTTCTCAACAGAACTACCTGTAAGAATCAGTGACATCAACTATGGCGGACATCTGAGTAACGATGCGATGCTCTCTCTGATTCACGAAGCACGCGTACGTTTTCTCAGTCATTACCACTACTCAGAACTAAACATCGAGGGCCTGGGGCTAATCATGACTGACTCAGCTATCGTCTATAAAGCTGAAGGCTTTCATGGCGATCAGCTACAGATCGATATCACTGTAGGTGACTTCAATAAATACGGCTGCGATTTTTTCTACCTGATATCCAACAAGAACACAGCAGTTGAAGTCGCACACGCCAAAACAGGGGTCGTATTCTTCGACTATGAGGCTCGCAGGGTTCAGAGTGTACCTAAAGCCTTTATGAATAAAGTGATGAAAGAAGCCTGATACGTAAGCATTAACTAAATCATAGAACCCTTCCAAGATGCCCACTTAATACTATTCAAAACCCTAGGAAAAACAGCCGACATCTAACTTAAAAAACTGATTAGTTTCTGCACAGGCATACGCTCTTATACTTTAGCAGCAAAGAAAGCTGTATTGATTCCAGATTGAAAGCCTACTGGATACTATTGGTAAAATTTGCTTTAAGCATATCGCAGCAATTCAAGGGATAAAGGGAAGATTATGAGTTCCAGCGCATATTATGAAACCGTCCAAAAACTGTATATCGCATATTACGGACGGCCTGCCGACCCCGGTGGATTAGAGGCTTGGTGTGCAGTGCTGGAACAAGCAGGCGGAGACCCTTCAGAAATTATCGATGCATTCGCCAATTCACCTGAAGCCCAAGCGCGCTTTGGTGGACTATCTCCTGCTGAAACTATCTCCTTACTCTACAACCAACTCTTTGGTCGCGACCCTGAATCTCAGGAAATTATTGACGCCTGGGTATTCCAACTGGAAAACAATCCTGATGTCACACCTCAGTCAATCGCATTAGAACTGTTAAACGGCGCGCAAAACACAGATGCCCAAGTTGTTGCTAATAGGCTAGCTGCGGCAGAAACCTTCACCCAATACTTAGCTGATCTTGAAGCAGACGGGCAAACCACAGAATATGTGGGTAGCTTTGCAGCGCAACATGCAGCTAACTGGCTTGGCACTATAATGGATGATCCGACAAGCCTGACTGAAGCACTGGATAACCTTGAAGAGTTTGTAGAGCACATCAACGAACATGCACGCATCACTGTTGAAGATATTCAAGTACAAGAAGCAGACGGTGTCGCCACTCTTGTCTTAGAACGCACTGGCGGCTTATATACCGAAACCCTGGTAAATTTCGCTACAGAGGAAGGCAGCGCAAACGCCAATGATTTCAGTAGCTTTGGTGGTTTTGCCTTTTTCGAAATGGGCATCTCAGAACTTCAGGTTTCTATTAATGTTAATAGTGACGATGATCCTGAAGGGGCTGAAAACTTCTTCTTCAACTATAGCTACGATGGACTGTCATCACGGGCAACTGTAACCGTTATCGATGACGGCAATACTGCACCCAATGCAGTATTCGATTACCAAGAAATCTACCAAAATCTTGTACCTACCTCTATTGATGTACTAGACAACGATAGCGACTTTGATGACAATGATCTGACTATCATTGCCATCAATGGTCATGATATTTCCCTTGACTCAAATACCCCGATAGAAACAGATTTAGGCGCTTTAGTGAGCCTGGATACAGGTTCTAACGGGCTGTTATATGATTTAGATGGCGCAGCTCCCGGGCAACTCGATTCCTTCACTTATACCATTAGCGATGGCAATGGAGGCGAAGATACCGCAACGGTTTATCTTAACGGCACGGAGCAAGTTATAGACTTTGAAGAACTGAACCTCTTTCCTATCATCGCACCTGTTCCTCTTCTTGGTACCGCTATTGATAATGATATCCCTTACTTTGGATTTAATTGGGAAGTAGGAGGTCAAGGTTTTCTGACCGACGAAGATTTGTTCATACTGAGTATGGAAGAAGGCGATTATCTAAACTTTTTCCCAGATTTTGTGGTAGGGGATCTAGATATCATTCAACCAGCAGGCTTTTTAACAAATACGAGCCAGTACGGTGTAATTGGGCCTGAATCAAGCCTAAGCGTTAGCGGCCACTCTGACCAACCTATTATCGTTGAAGCATTCGCGCTTAACACTTCATCTAACAATAATGTTTCCGTCCAGTTATTCGGTTTGATTGATAATGAAATTATCTACAGTGAAACCCTCATTACCAGTGCTGATACCGTATCAAACGAAAGATTAGACTGGGGTGCTATTGATACATTTATTGTACAAGCCCCAAGCTCTGATGCTGTCATCATAGACGATCTCAGCCTCGTCGGCCTGGGTACAGGTTTTGGCCCCGCTACCCTTGAGTTAAGCACGCTTGATGGCTCAAACGGCTTGGTATTTAACGGCATAGATGACGCAGGTTATTCAGTAAGCAGTGCCGGAGATATCAATGGTGACGGATTTGACGATATTCTGATCGGCGCTCACAACGCCAACCTCACGGGTGAAACCTACTTGGTATATGGCGATGAGGATCTCGGCGACATTTCCAGTCTGGACCTCTCCAGTTTAGATGGCAGCAACGGTTTTGTCTTAAAGGGCATTGACTCTGCCGATCAAGCAGGGGAATCCGTGAGTAGTGCCGGAGATATTAATAATGATGGTTATGACGATATTCTTATCGGCGCCAAAAACGCAGGGCTTAATGCTGGTGAAACCTACCTAGTGTTTGGCGGCAGTAATATTGCAGCTTCTGGCAGCCTGGAACTGTCCGACCTAGATGGCTCTGCGAGCCTAACTGGGCCCAAAGGCTTTGTTATTAATGGAATTGATGCCCCAGATTATTCTGGCACATCGGTGAGCAGCGCCGGGGATATTAACGGTGACGGCATCGACGACATTCTTATCGGGGCTGAACAAGCTGACCCAGACGGAAACTCATCCGCGGGCGAAAGTTATGTAATTTTTGGTCGAGTCAGTAGCCATGTCTGGGATGCGAGTCTGGACCTATCAAGCCTAGATGGCACCAATGGTTTTGTCTTAAATGGAATAGATCAAAATGATTATTCTGGCACATCGGTGAGCAGCGCCGGGGATATTAACGGTGACGGCATCGACGACATTCTGATTGGGGCCAATGGAGCAGATCCCGATAACAAAAGCGGAGCAGGTGAGACTTATCTGGTATTTGGTAGCAACACTATCGGGGCATCTGGCAGTATTGATCTTTCCGACCTGGATGGTTCCGCAGGTCTAACAGGACCCAAAGGTTTTGTAATTAATGGTGTCAATACTGGCGATAGTGCTGGGCGCTCGGTGAGCAGCGCGGGCGATATTAATGGTGATGGATTCGACGATATTTTGATCGGGGCGGATAGTGCAGGCTTATTGATTGGCGAAAGCTACGTGGTGTTTGGGCATAATGACACCTGGAGTGAAAGCTTCGATCTATCCAGCCTGGATGGTACAAATGGTTTTGTATTGCCTGGTATTGATATATTTGACCGATCTGCAGTTTCGGTTAGCAGTGCAGGCGATATCAATAATGATGGTTACGATGATATCCTGATCGGTGCTACAACCGCTGCGCCTAATGGCAATTTAGCAGCCGGTGAAACCTATCTGATATATGGCCACCCCGGTATTGGTGCCTCTACCAATGGCATCATTGACCTCAGCGATTTAAGCGGCCAAAACGGTTTCACCCTTAACGGTATTGATGTGAATGATCAGTCAGGCCTCTCAGTCAGCAGCGCCGGTGATGTAGACGGTGATGGTATCGATGACATCTTAATCGGCGCACCTTATGCTGATTCATCAGCAGGTGAAGCATATCTTGTATTTGGCGATGCATGGACTGCACCTTTACTAGTGTAATTCACTAAAACACAGACTCTAACCAGACCATACCTAAGTGATACCTCTCTAAACAGAGGGTATCGCTTAGCGTCAAAAAAGGCTTAGCAACAACGCCTAAATCATCCACCAAGTCTATTGGACATAACAGCCGACACCAGGCTCTTAATCTTAGTGTTTATACTATTAAGGCAATGTGACCGGTTACGATTAAACCGTTACGCTGCTTACCGATAATAACCTCAACCACTCCCACTTACTAAAATCTACACATCGAGGGTCTGGGACTAATTATGACTGACTCAGCTATCGTCTATAAAGCTGAAGGCTTTCATGGCGATCAGCTATAGATCGATATCGCACTGGACGATTTCAATAAATATGGATGCGATATTTATTACTTAATCAGTAATAAGAAAACAGCCGTAGAAGTTGCCCATGCCAAAACGGGGATCGTTTTTTTCGATTATGAGCAACGAAAAGTCACTAGTATTCCTGAAGCCTTTACCGAAAAAGTTGTAAAAAACACTTAACCCAGAAAGGCCTCTATCGATACTAATACTAACCTTCGGCCTTTTCACCCTGACCTGGGTGCCCTTGATTTTTTGCCGCATCAGCTAGATTAGAGTTGCGGCTGCTTTCTGAAATCTTAACCTGTAGATGTAACGCAGTCTTCGCCAACATCATTGCACTGACGGGTGCGGTTATAAAGAGAAAGATCGTAATCAACAGTTCATGTGCACTCAGCCCACCATTTCGGACAGAAGTAATGACCATCGAAGCTATTAACAGCGCTCCCATCCCAAGCGTTGTCGCTTTGGTAGGTGTATGCAAGCGCATATAAAAGTCAGGTAATTTCAATAACCCGATCGAGCCTAACAAAACAAATAGTCCGCCCATGATCAGTAGTGCAGACCCAATTAGCTCAACATAAACATTCATATTTAATCCCTACTCAATGATATCGCCGCGCAGTACGTATTTACACAATGCTGCTGTACTCACGAAACCCAACATAGCAATCAGCAAAGCGGCTTCAAAATAGAGCGATGTGCCCATAATGAGTCCAAAAAGTAAGATCAAAGCGATGCTATTTATATACATTGTATCCAAGGCAAGGATACGATCAGGCTGATCAGGACCTTTGAAAAGCGTAAATAGGTTCAGACACATAGCAATAACCACCATGGTCGTAGCAGTTATGAGAGATATCATTAACATCCGAAAATCTCCTTCAACGGTTTTTCATAGCGAGTTTTTATTCCCTCTATTGCTGCAGCCTCATCAACAAGGTGGAGAGCATGCACATACAGCCACTTTTGATCACTGGAGACTTCTGCACTTACCGTACCCGGTGTTAGGCAAATTGTGCTTGCAAGAATCGTGATTGGGAACTCCCCTTTTAAGTCGAGGGGGATAGCAAAAAAGCCTGGTTTCAAATGCTTTGAAGGACCCAACACCTGAACGGCAACCTCAAAGTTTGCAAATACAATGTCGCCGAAAACCTTTATTGCATAAAGAACTGCTTTGAAAGATTTTTGCATCGCCATGCTATTGACTTGAACCCCTCGAAGCAACTGCGGGATACCTATAGCCAAAACGGCCGCCAATACAATATGCCCCGGTGCAATGGATTCACTTAAAAGCAGCCATACAACAAATAAAACCAGGCTTTGAAATGGCATTGGAAAAAGAAAGCGCATCGTCTTAACCTCCGTTCCCAACAGGTGTTGGCAATAGCATCTGAGGGTTTTCAGCCTGCTGGTATATTTGCTGTGCTGTATCCATTGTGTACTCAGTAACATAACCACCAAAGATCACTAAAAGAGGAGACAGAATCAGCAAGAAGAACACGGCAACAAGTTTCACTTTTGGCAACAATTCACAGGAAGTAGGTTCACCATTCACTCGCCAAAACAGCGTGGAGCCTCCACGAGACATCGCAACAACCCCAATGAGACTGGAGAGCAAAATAGCAGACCAAGTCCAGGCAATCTCATAAGGTTCAACAGCCGTTTGTAAAATCATAACTTTGCCAAGAAACCCTGAGAAAGGAGGCAAGCCAATCATAGTGACCGCCGCGATGGCAAAGGCAATTCCCAAGGGCAACGACTGACACATCCGGCGCGAACGCGCGAACCGATCCGAAATTTTACCTCGCTGTTCAGAAATCGCATCAGCCAGCAGGTACATGGCCCCAGTAATCAGCGTAGAGTGAATAAGATAATAAAGCGCAGCTGATGCTGATTCAGGCGTATTGATGGCCAGGGCACATAAAAGTGTGCCGACCGACACAATCACTAAGTTAGAGACCAGTATGCGCAAAGTTTTACTCGCCATTGCACTCACAGCACCCATGGCTAAGGTAAGTATCGCTATAGGCCACAACCATGGCTCTGCAAGGTTTGCCAGTTCGCCCGCATTGTCGCCAAACATAACCGTAAAGACCCTTAAGATACTGTAGATCCCAACTTTGGTCATGATGGCAAACAAGGCAGCTACTGGTGCGCTGACATTTGAATAGGTTTTTGCTAACCAGAAATGAAGTGGAAACATGGCTGATTTCAAGCCAAAGACAAGCAACAACATCATCCCACCCACTTCCGCGAGCAATTTATCAGCCCCCGTAAGCAGACGTATTTTAACCGCCATATCGGCTATGTTAAGCGTACCGAGTACGCCATACAAAATACCCAGTGCAAAAAGGAATAGCGCAGAACCGACAAGGTTAAGGGTCACATAATGCACACTTGCCAGGGTCTTTTGTTTACCACCGCCATGAACCACCAGCGAATATGAGGCAAGCAACAATACTTCAAAGAAAACGAACAGGTTGAATAAATCACCTGTTAGGAAAGCACCGTTAATCCCCATCAACTGAAACATAAACAGCGGATAAAAGAACATACCCTCCCTTTCATCGCCAGCAGTACCGTACAGGAGAGCACCAAAAGCAAGCACCAAAGTCAGCACAATCATCAGGCTCGATAGACGATCAGCAATCAATACGATTCCGAATGGTGCTTGCCAATTACCCAATTGATAAATACTTATTTCCCCAGCATTTGCTTGCAAAATAAGCAGAACTGCTACCAGTAGAGTCAACGCCAAACCGACAAATGAAATCACTTTCTGCCGATTTAGAGTTGTAGAAAATGGCGGCAACAACATAAGCGCCGCGCTCAACATTGGGATTAGAACAGGTAAAATAGGCAGGTGTTGCATCACTTCAGATTCTCCTTATCCTGCATATCCAATGCCTTATCACGACCATCAACATGATCATTACCCAAATCGGCACGTGCTCTCATTGCCAAAATCACGGCATAAGCCGTCATAGCGAAGCCAATTACAATCGCTGTGAGTACCAGAGCCTGAGGTAATGGGTCCGCGTACTGCTCAGTCGTTCCCAGTATGGCAGCACCATTAACAACCAACCGACCAGTAGAGAATAGGAACAGGTTCACCGCATAAGAGAGCATTGTAAGCCCCATCACAACGGGGAAGGTACGCCCCCTTAGAGTTAGAAACAAACCGCAGGTCGTTAACACACCCACGCAGAGCGCATACATTAATTCCATTACAGCTTCTCCAACTCACTAATATCGACACGCTCAGGTGTTGTCAGCTTACCCAGGTTCGCCAAAATCATCATAGTTGCACCCACAACAGTCAGATAAACCCCCAGATCAAAGAGCATGGCACTGGCCAACTCAAACTTACCGACCCATGGCCATTTAAAATAATCGAACCATGATGTTAAGAATGGGCGATCAAACATAAAGCTTCCGGCTCCGGTCAGGAACGCAATTACCAAACCAGAACCGATCAAAGCTTGGTATTTCAGACGAATATGTTCCTTCATCCATTCAACACCATTCGCAATATACTGCTGAATAATTGCTACGGCGGTTATAAGACCCGCTATAAACCCACCACCAGGTTCGTTATGCCCGCGAAGGAAAATATATACCGAAACCAAAATCGCTAGTGGCAATAGCATTTGCGAGATAGTCGACAACACCATTGGGTGCGAATCAAGGCTCCAGGGGCGGCCAAACTCATCTCTGGACGGCATCGAAAGACGCATACGTACAATCAGTTTGTAAATACCTAAAGCGGCAATCCCCAATACAGTAATTTCGCCGAAAGTATCAAAGCCGCGGAAATCAACCAAGATAACGTTAACCACGTTGGTACCACCGCCGCCGGTTTTACTATTTGCGACAAAGAAGTCTGAGATTGAATAAAGCGGACGCGTCATGAGGGCATAGTTAACAGTCGCTACAATCCCCCCGACAATCGCAGATAAGCCTATATCCCTCACCAAACGCCTAGGGGAAGATTCTTTAGGTGTTTTCTTAGGCAAGAAGAACAGCGCGAGCATTAGCAGGATAACTGTGACTACCTCAACCGCGAGCTGAGTCAGCGCAAGATCCGGCGCTGAAAAGCGTGTGAAAGCAACCGATACGATCAGTCCCACAACAGACAACATTAGAAGAGAAATCAATCGTTGCCTGTGCCAGACGATCGTTGCTAAGGCTGATAGCATCAGTAACACCGCCAGAGTGCCCGATGCATAATCAAGTGGGATTTGAGGTCGGAAGCCCGCAGTTTCCTGCAATTGCATCAGAGGGCCGATGGAGACGATAATAACCATGAAGAGAAAAATGGATAAATAGCGCTGTAACGAGCCATTGGATATCCATTGATGAACTTCTTGGGTGAAATTGAAGGCTTTCTGCACCCAGCTCTCAAAGACCAGCTTAGAATCTGGTTCTGGAAACTGCCCCTGAAACTGGAACAATTTCTTACGGTTATAGTAAATAACAAAACCGCCTAGCATCGCCAAAGCACTCATCAGCAGAGGGATGTTAAACCCATGCCATATTGAAAGACTGAATTCGGGCAGATCCTTTTGCAAAGTAGCAAATGAAGCTGCATTCAGTATGTCAGTAACAAAAATAAACGGCGCAATACCAACCGCCACACAGATAACTACAAGCACTTCAACCGGTAGCTTCATGTAGCGAGGTGGCTCATGAGGGGTTTTCGGTAAATTATTCGGTTCACCGTTGAAAAACACATCGTGAATAAAGCGCAACGAATAAGCAACTGAGAATGCCGCACCAATCGTAGCCAAAACAGGAATAGCCCAAGAAAGCGAACCAAGTGTGGCCTGATCTAAAGTCTCCATAAAGAACATCTCTTTAGATAAGAAGCCATTCAGTAGTGGCACGCCGGCCATCGATAACGCGGCAATGATTGCCAGCGTTGCCGTATAAGGCATATATTTCCAGAGGCCGTTTAACTGACGCATGTCACGAGAGCCTGTCTCATGATCAATAATACCCGCCGCCATGAACAAAGAAGCTTTGAATGTCGCATGGTTGATAATATGGAAGATCGCAGCAACAGCGGCCATCTGTGTATCTAGACCCAACAACAGGGTTATCAAGCCAAGATGACTGATGGTTGAATACGCAAGCAGCCCTTTTAAGTCATGCTTAAACAGCGCAATGTAAGCCCCCACCAACAAGGTACAAAGCCCCGTGATACTGACGATCAAAAACCACATATCGGTTCCTGATAAGACAGGGTAGAAACGTGCCATTAGGAAAATACCGGCTTTTACCATCGTCGCTGAATGCAAGTAAGCACTAACAGGGGTTGGTGCTGCCATCGCATTTGGCAACCAGAAGTGGAATGGGAACTGAGCAGACTTAGTAAAAGCACCCAAGAGCACTAAAGTTAGAATATATGGGTACTCGGCAGAATCCCTGAGCAGATTACCGCTGTCTAATACTTCCTGCAGGTCATAACTGCCCACAACTTTGCCAATTAGGATAACACCTGCCAGAAGCGCTAAACCTCCGGCACCAGTGACCGTTAAGGCCATACGAGCACCTTTACGCGCATCAGTACGATGTGACCAAAAACTAATCAACAGGAAAGAGCTGATACTGGTAAGTTCCCAGAAAAACCACATCTGAATCAAATTACCAGATGCGACTATGCCCACCATGGCAGTCATAAACAGCATTAGGTAAGAGAAGAAGCGCCCCATCGAATCTTTTTCCGATAGGTAATAACGAGCGTAAAGGATAATGAGAAGGCCGATACCTAAGATGAGCAACAGGAAGAGAAAAGCTAATCCATCTAGCCTTACTGATAACTCCAACCCAGCCGCAGGAACCCAGGGCACTGCGTGAGCAAACACTTCACCATCAAGGAGCTGAGGGCTTAAAGAGAGGACAATACCTAAAGCAACAGCAGGAGCTATGGCGGTTAATGATGTACATATATTTCGACTGAAGCGACTAGCATACAGTGGCACAAGACTACCCAATAGGGGCAATAACAATACCGCAAGCAATTTCATAGGTTTATTATCCCATCAAACCATCTTCAAGAATGGATGTAACAACGCTTTTTTTCTTATATTACCCTACAGTTAGGGACTTAAAACCGCCATAATTTTCTCTATTTTCATTCACTATGTCCATGATATTCATGAACAACGCTCACACTGGCGCATACAGGAAATAAATTATGTCAGTTCAGGCTTTATGTGCGCAGAGAAAGCATTATGAGATGACCTGGTAACTGCTCCCCCAAGAATGCTTATGGGAAACGAGTATGCATGGGAATATTCGACCATTTAAGATCAATCATCCATCCCGGCATACTGCGCATAAACATCAGGTGCCAAATTTTCAAACTTGGTGTATTTACCGATAAAGGCCAGGCGGCTGGTTCCAATTGGACCGTTACGCTGTTTACCGATAATAATCTCAGCCACACCTTTATGCTCTGAATCCTCGTTATAAACCTCATCACGGTAGATAAACATAATCACGTCGGCATCCTGCTCGATCGCACCGGATTCACGCAAGTCAGAGTTTACTGGGCGTTTATTAGGGCGCTGCTCCAGAGTACGGTTCAGCTGAGATAGGGCAACAACCGGGCACTCCATCTCTTTTGCAATTGCCTTAAGGGTTCTGGAGATTTCCGAAATCTCCTGGGTTCGACTCTCAATACCCGGCGTTTTCATCTGCATTAGCTGCAGATAGTCGATCATAATCATACCCAGCGGACCATGCTCACGAACAATCCTGCGCGCGCGCGTTCTCAACTCGTTAGGACTGATACCAGCCTGATCGTCGATAAACAACGGTTTATCACGCATCATATTGACCGCTGTAGTCAGCTTCGGCCAATCCTCTTCTTCCAGACTACCGGTACGCACACGAGTCTGATCAATACGTCCCAGAGAGGACAACATACGTGTCATCAGCTGTTCGGCAGGCATCTCAAGACTGCATACCAGAATCGGCTTATCACCTCCCATCAAGGCGTTTTCCACCAGGTTCATGGCAAAGGTGGTTTTACCCATGGATGGACGGGCAGCAACAATGATCAAGTCAGAAGGCTGTAAACCAGCTGTTTTCTTATCAAGATCATCAAAACCGGTGGTGATACCTGTCATATCCCCATCGCTGTTAAACAAGGTATCGATACGATCCACTGCTTTTTTCAGTAGTTCATTAACACCCTGAGGGCCACCTTGATTGGGGCGATTTTCAGCAATCTGGAAAATTTTCTGTTCGGCTGAGTTCAGAATCTCATCTGAGCTACGCCCTTCAGGATTGAAAGCACCATCAGCGATCTCATTCGCTGCAGTGATCATCTGCCTTAGCAGTGAACGATCCCTTACAATTTCGGAGTACGCTCGAATATTAGAAGCACTCGGCGTATTTTTAGCCAACTCAATCAGGTAATCCAGGCCACCCGCACTTTCCAGCTCACTGGTACGATCCAGCTCTTCAGACAGTGTTACCACATCAATCGGCTTGCCATCATTCAACAGCTTACGCATGGTGCGGAATATCTGACGATGTTCCTGTCGATAGAAGTTATCATCCATCACTACCTCGGATACGGTATCCCAGGCATGGTTATCCAGCATCAATCCACCCAGGATCGACTGCTCAGCCTCCATTGAGTGTGGTGGAACTTTGATCTTTTCCAGATCAGCATCTGTAAATTGAGTTGCTTCCATAAACTTTACAACAGCCTAAAAACAAAAAAGCACCGCGTAGAAATTCCACGCGGTGCTTTATAGTACAGTAGAGCTCGGTCTAGCTGAAGACGATATTACTCGCCTACAACAGCCAGCTTAACTACAGCAGTTACTTCTGGGTGCAGCTGAATAGCGATGTCGAACTCACCAACAGAACGCAGAGCGCCCTCTGGCAGACGAACTTCGCTCTTGCATACTTCTGCGCCAGCAGCAGTAACAGCGTCAGCGATGTCACGAGTACCGATAGAACCGAACAGCTTACCTTCTTCACCACACTTAGCAGTGATAGTAACTTCTTTCTCGTTCAGTGCTTCAGCACGCGCAGTTGCAGCAGACAGTTTTTCTGCAGCAGCAGCTTCCAGTTCAGCACGACGCTCTTCAAATTTAGCAACGTTTGCTTCAGTTGCAGGAACAGCTTTGCCCTGCGGTACCAGGTAGTTGCGACCGAAACCGCTTTTTACGGAAACTTTGTCACCGAGGTTACCCAGCTTACCAATTTTCTCGAGCAGAATAACTTCCATCTCGTAAACCTCTTATGTTCTGCAAATTATTTTGCAGTCCTAGTTCGTGGCTGGAATTCTGGATCTGAAATCAACAAAACTGTCGATAACAGCAAGGAATACCAGCAGCGTAATCACAATATGCCCCATAAATAGGATTGAAAGGTAGAAACCGATCAACCAGGGCTTGCCTAAATCACGTTTTGCAAAACTGCCATGTACCAGTGCGATACCCGCACAGATCCAGGGTAGCAACAACAGTGGGAACCAGCGCATTGCATCCAGATCTAACTGGAAACAAATCAGCGATATTGCCAGTAAAATCCCTGTGTACAGCGGCGGTAGTTTCAATTGATGAAACTCCTGCTGAAAACCACCTGGGTTATACAACCCAGCTTGCCAGGAACGGGCCAGCATCAAACTGACCAGCATCATCGCTGTATGCACCGAAGCCAATCCACCTAACATGAGCTGCCTTAGCAACTCTTTGTCCAGGGCCACTTCTTGAGCGCCCTGCCCAGCCGACTGTTTCAGAAAACGTTCGGTGTGGTTTATCACCTCACCCAGATAGCCATCGAGCAGTACTTCCATACCCACTCCGGCTACAGCTCCAATTGGCAGTGCCAACATCAGCACCTTTGCCCAGGAAACCGTTTCCCTCAACGTAACTGCAAGCAGATATGTGCCTACAATAACGGCCAGTGGT
>NZ_JAAEQH010000283.1 GCF_024231755.1 Neptuniibacter sp. | reverse complement strand
GGGTTCCAGCCTAATCGAGTAATAGGCCACCTGGCAGGTCTGTGCACCGATGTTTCACGGTAACTCAAACCACAGGGGTGATACCCGGGCTTTCACCAACTGCTTTAGCCCTTAACATGTATGTCCTATGAACCTACTCAGACCTCTTCATCGGCGGGTAGTCTGCTCATCCCCTAGCGTTGATCAGGCGCTCTCGACTTCTATGTCAGTTTCTATGTAGATGCAGCTGCTCATCTTTCCTTGCGACCTTTTATTTATGTCCAACAGGGCTAGCCTATGCGAACGGACGGTGACCAACAGAACGGAACACTATGATCACACGAACGAGTTCTCGAGTGGAAACAATTAGCGGTCCATATGGTATGGATTCGAATGCCGATGCAACGGCAACGATTCAGCGGATATTACAGGCTGGAACAGATGCCTGAGCGACGGCAACGGTGCTATTGATGTACAAGCAGGAACATCAGTATGGATCACCAGCTAGCTTATATACAAATCGGCTATCTTGATGTGAGCATATTTCTAAAGTTCATAGCTAGACTTGTAAGAAGTCGGCGAATTCCTAACCAGCTAAGTTGTGCATACGGATATTTTGGAGAGTCTCGATGTCTGGAAAACAGAGGCGCTTTATCACATACCTAGTGAATGTCAGCGTGCAGACTTGTGGTTAGTTTGGCACTCACTAGCGGTGCTTATCCAAATTCCTCAAGAGGGAGACTCTCAAATCAACATGGTACAATATGGTACAAACACCGTAAACTCAAAACACAACATATGGAAAATATAAGCACTTCAGGATCCTTCATTACAGCGGCAACTGATTGTCCACGTGCGACACCAGGATCTGGGCGGCTCCGGGGCCATCCACTTCC
>NZ_JAAEQH010000282.1 GCF_024231755.1 Neptuniibacter sp. | reverse complement strand
CTTGAACTACAACATCGTGGCGCAGCCTGGATCGCTCGCCAAGATCCGATTGATCTTGCTACGACCCGCATCGGTGATACCTCGGTCCCATCTGTAACCAAACGGCGAATCGTGATTGAAGATCTAGCAGCCAATGCGTGTTGTTATAGGCCATTTTCTTTGATTGAAATACCATTTATTGGGTAAAAGGTATAAATCAACTCGTGATCCTCAGTTTCATACCCTGACTCCTCCCTAGCCTCTCGTTTGGCAGCCTCGATGATCGGTTCGTCTGGCTCTACTATTCCCGCAGGCACTTCCCATTCAATACTGTTCGTGGCATAGCGATACGCGTGGACTAGTAGAACCTGGCCTTGGGCGTTCTCAACTATAACGGCCACAGCTTCCTTTTCAAACTCCAAGATATGATGTTTCTCAATGATCCGACCACCGGGAAATTGTACCTTGTCAACATATAGATTGACCCACGGGTTTTCATAAATAACAGTTCGCGACAACCTTTTTGGTTTCATCAGAATCCTTTCTTGACTATTTCTACAGCAGCACCTATCCACTAACAAAGTCGAGTGGATAGATGCTATTCCATTCGATTCTCATACATAAGCAAATCGACTTCTGATGGCTTTTCACTCCACGACATCAGTGCCCATCGAGGCTACGCCCTCCACGGGTAGAGCAGGGGTTTGCACGGGATGGAAGGTTGCAAAAGATCTTGCCCGCGATTTAGGCGAGGGTAACACTAAACGGGCTGTCAGGATAGGTGTAATTGTTTGTGCCTTGCGTCCACTAGTACACCTATACGTACCAG
>NZ_JAAEQH010000281.1 GCF_024231755.1 Neptuniibacter sp. | reverse complement strand
TGCTTGGAATACCTGAAGACCTTTTAATGAATTGAGGGCTTATCAATGCCTAGAAGACGCGTCGCTGCAAAGCGCGAAATACTACCGGATCCTAAATTCGGTAACACAGTTCTGGCTAAATTTATCAACCACGTAATGGTTCACGGCAAGAAATCTGTTGCTGAGAAAATCGTGTACGGTGCACTGGACAAGATCCAGGAGCGCACGGGTAATGACCCACTGGAACTGTTTGAAAAAGCACTAGAAGCAGTACAGCCAGCGGTAGAGGTTAAATCTCGCCGTGTTGGTGGTGCTACTTACCAGGTGCCTGTAGAAGTACGTCCTGCTCGTCGTATGGCTCTGGCTATGCGTTGGACTGTTGATGCTGCACGTGGTCGTGGTGAGAAATCCATGGCGCTGCGTTTGGCTGGCGAGCTGGCTGATGCTGCTGAAGGCCGCGGTGCGGCTGTTAAGAAGCGTGAAGACGTGCATCGCATGGCTGAAGCGAACAAAGCATTCGCTCACTACCGCTTCTAAGATACTGAGGATTAAGTCGTGGCTCGTAAAACTCCTATCGCACGCTATCGTAATATCGGTATCTGTGCGCATGTAGATGCCGGTAAAACGACTACAACTGAGCGCGTTCTGTTCTACACCGGTCTTTCTCATAAGATCGGTGAAGTTCACGACGGCGCTGCGACCATGGACTGGATGGAGCAGGAGCAGGAGCGTGGTATCACTATCACGTCTGCTGCAACAACCTGTTTCTGGAAAGGCATGAACCAGCAGTTCGAAGATCATCGAATCAATATCATCGATACTCCGGGGCACGTTGACTTCACGATTGAGGTTGAGCGTTCACTGCGTGTGCTTGATGGTGCTGTTGTTGTGCTTTGTGCCTCTTCCGGTGTCCAGCCTCAGACAGAAACTGTTTGGCGACAGGCAAACAAGTATGAAGTTCCGCGCATGGTATTCGTCAATAAGATGGATCGCCTTGGTGCGGATTTCTTCATGGTTGTTGATCAGCTAAAAGATCGCCTGGGCGCTAACGCTGTACCAATCAATTTTCCGATTGGTGCAGAAGAAGATTTTGTTGGTGTGGTTGATCTGATTCGCATGAAAGCCATTATGTGGAATGAAGCGGATCAGGGTATGACCTATGAGCTGGAAGATATTCCGGCTAACCTTCAGGATAAAGCCGATGAGCTTCGTGAGGAGCTTGTAGAGGCAGCTGCTGAAGCATCTGAAGAACTGATGGACAAATACCTTGAAGAAGGTGAGCTATCAGAAGAAGAGATCAAGCAGGGTTTGCGTGCCCGCACACTGGATAACGATATTGTTCTGATGCAGGCAGGTTCTGCATTTAAGAACAAAGGTGTTCAGGCTGTGTTGGATGCAGTGATCGAGTTCATGCCATCTCCGATCGAAGTAAAAGCGATCGAAGGTACACTGGACGATAAAGATGAAACTGCTGCTCAGCGTCATGCTGATGACGATGCCCCGTTTGCTGCTTTGGCATTCAAGATTGCTACAGACCCATTTGTGGGTACATTGACATTTGTTCGCGTTTACTCCGGTGTTTTGAAATCCGGTGATGGTGTTTATAACTCTGTCAAAGGTAAAAAAGAACGCGTCGGCCGTATGGTGCAAATGCACTCCAATAACCGTGAAGAGATCAAAGAGGTTCGCGCAGGCGACATCGCGGCTCTGATTGGTATGAAGGATGTGACTACCGGTGACACACTATGTGACATCGATAATAAGATCATTCTGGAGCGCATGGAGTTTCCGGATCCGGTAATTTCTGTAGCGGTTGAGCCTAAGTCTCAGGCTGACCAGGAGAAGATGGGTATCGCGCTGGGCAAACTTGCTCAGGAAGATCCTTCTTTCCAGGTAGAAACTGATAAAGAAACAGGTCAAACCATTATTTCCGGTATGGGTGAGCTTCACCTGGATATTCTTGTTGATCGCATGAAACGAGAATTCAAAGTAGAAGCTAATATCGGTAAACCACAGGTAGCCTATCGCGAGAAGATTCGTCAGTCGGTTGATGCAAACCATAAGTTTGCACGTCAGTCGGGTGGTCGTGGTCAGTATGGTCACGTAGTAGTGGAGTTCAGTCCATCTGAAGAGGAAGGATTGGAGTTCATTAACGAAATCGTGGGTGGTGCTATCCCTAAAGAATACATTCCAGCTGTACAGAAAGGCATTGAAGAACAGATGCATAACGGCGTTATCGCAGGTTATCCGCTGATCGGTCTTAAAGCGCGTCTGTACGATGGATCCTTCCATGATGTTGACTCCAACGAAATGGCGTTTAAAATCGCTGCATCTCAGGCTCTGAAGAAGTTTGCCCAGGACGCGAGTCCTTGTCTGCTTGAGCCAATGATGAAGGTTGAAGTTGTAACTCCTGAAGACTACATGGGTGATGTGATGGGTGACCTGAACCGCCGCCGTGGTCTGGTGCAGGGGATGGAAGACTGTTCTTCGGGTAAGATTATCAACGCTCAGGTGCCGCTGGGAGAGATGTTCGGTTATGCAACCGATCTTCGCTCTGCGACCCAGGGTCGTGCGACTTACTCGATGGAATTTCTTGAATACGCAGAGGCGCCACAAAATGTCGCTGATGCAGTGATCAATCAGAATTAATTTTTTTTATTCGCCTAATTACTTGAGGTAATGAAAAGTGGCTAAAGAACAATTTGAACGCTCAAAACCGCACGTTAACGTTGGTACAATCGGCCACGTTGACCACGGTAAAACTACACTGACTGCAGCTCTGACACGCGTA
>NZ_JAAEQH010000280.1 GCF_024231755.1 Neptuniibacter sp. | reverse complement strand
TAAGTTGGAATGACCTGCCGGTCAATTAGAGCCTGCCGGTCTATTTAGCTTAAGTTGGAATGACCTGCCGGTCAATTAGAGCCTGCCGGTCTATTTAGCTTAAGTTGGAATGACCTGCCAGTCAATTAGAGCCTGCCGGTCTATTTAGCAGTAGTGACTCCTGCCTGTGTGAATGGGGTATTGATGCGCAGGTTAATTGGGTTACGGTAGGTTAGAAGGTAGGCTTGGCGCAGCCTCATTAGCATATAGATTGGCTTGAGGGCTGGGTGGCGACCTTCATTAGCATAATAATGAGAGGGCCGGCGCGAGGGTGAGTCACCACTTGGCTGCCCAGCTTCATTAGCATAATAATGAGAGGCTGGACATAGGTGAGCCACTAGAGGACAAGGTGGCGGTGGCTCAAAGGGCCCCCTCAAAACTTAGAACAAACAAATGGTCAAGTTCACCTTTTAGTTTTCAAGGGGAAGTATATCTGAGAGAACAGTCAACCTCACCTTTAGGTTTCAAAGGGCATGGGGTCTTGTCCTAGCAACCAAGGCCCTGCCCGAGGTCAGAAGGGTCCTGTATCTTTTTTGAAGGGGGTCATAGCTGTGGGCAGTGACGCTGGGTGACACCATTTGGGTTACTTTTGAATTTTGCTTTCATGCACTTCACAAGGATTACTGTAAACCCTTGGCGTGCATTTGAATTTCGTTTTGGCGCACTTCACGTGGATTACTGTAGGTTTTGGCGCAAGTTTGAAGTTGTAAGCATTTGCCCAAGTGAGGTTACTGTAGCCTCCAGGACATGTCTGTCATGCAAGTAGTTTGTCCATTTGCTGGGCTAGTAGCCCATCACAGGGCCTTGACAGTTTATAAGCACCCATCGTTTTATTAGAGTAAATGCACTGTGGTTTTATTAGAATAAACATGCACCATGTTGGCTGGCAGCTGACTTGTTTTGTTAGAATAGAAAGCCTGTGGTTTTATTAAACGTGCAGAGATAGGCTGGCAGCTGGCTGGTATGTATGTATGTATTAGAGCTGCCTATCTCTCAGCATGTGGAAAATATTGGACAGATTTAAGGCCAGAGTCGGCCAGAAAACGAGCTGCCT
>NZ_JAAEQH010000279.1 GCF_024231755.1 Neptuniibacter sp. | reverse complement strand
AGTGCTTTGGCAACCGAGTGTAGGTTGCCCATGCCATAGTCGATTACTGCAACAGTCGACATAACTTACAAACACCCCTTAGTGGATGGCATTACATCCGCTGCGCGCGCATCAATTTCCAACGCAAAACGCAGGGCACGACCAAACGCTTTAAAGATTGTTTCCGCCTGGTGGTGCGCGTTAAAACCTTTCAGATTATCGATGTGCAAAGTCACGCCCGCGTGGTTCACAAAACCCTGGAAGAATTCCCAGAACAGTTGCGTATCCAGCTTGCCAATACTGGCACGGGTGAATTCCACATCCATCTCCAACCCCGGACGGCCAGAGAAATCGATTACCACACGAGACAGCGCTTCATCCAATGGGCAATATGCGTGGCCGTAACGCATGATGCCTTTACGATCACCTACCGCTTCTTTGAATGCCTGACCCAGAGTAATACCGATATCTTCCACTGTGTGGTGATCGTCGATGTGTGTGTCACCTACCGCATGGATATCCAGATCGATCAGACCGTGACGGGAGATCTGCTCCATCATGTGCTCTAAGAAAGGCACACCGGTTTCTGCCTTAAATTGGCCAGTACCATCAATATTTACCGACACAGTAATCTGTGTCTCCAATGTATTTCGGCTTACCTTGGCTGTACGTTCCGCCATGGTTATCTCCCGCTAGTTTGAACAGAGCGCCGATTATACAACCATCCCCAAATTCATGCACTTTTCAGCATACAAATAGAAGCAAAGCCCTCATCTCTGCACTATCTTTTAAGTAATCTTAATTTCCACGTAGAGCTTTGCCGATGGATGAAGTAAGCCTTCAGCAACTCCTTAAAGGCAATCACCGGGCTCTGTTATTGGTGATTGATGCCTTGCCTTTTCCCATTTATTACAAAGATCGGGAGGGATTCTATCTCGGTTGTAATAAAGCTTATGAAGAGTATGTCGGCGCAAAACGCGAAGAGATTATAGGTAAACAGGTCTACGATCTGTTCGACAAAGTTCCAGCCTCTATTTTTGATGCTTCAGATAAGGAACTGATCGACAATCCCGGTGTTCAAGTTTACGAAACTCCTGTACACCGCTCCAAGCAAGAAACCCGCTACGTTAAATTTGAAAAAGCCACATTTGTGAATGAGAAAGGAGAAGTGGCAGGTTTAATCGGGGCAATCATAGACATCACCGAGCAGAAAAATCTGGAGGCCAAACTCAAACGCCTCGCCTCTTATGATGATCTAACCGGCATCTACAACCGCCGAGAGGGTCGTAAACAGCTTAAACGTTTGTGCAAAGATGCCGCCCGTAAAGAACGCCCCATCTCCGCTATCCTACTGGATCTGGATAATTTCAAAGCGATCAATGATGGCTACGGTCACGACACTGGTGACATCATATTAAAAACCGCTGCTGAGTGCCTAAACCGTTACTCACGAGCGAATGATGTACTCTGTAGGTATGGTGGAGAAGAGTTTTTAATCATTCTTCCAGAAACCTCGCTGGAAGATGCTGCCGTTATTGCAGAGAGGTACAGAGAAAAGCTATCCCAAATCGAAGTTCAGATAACCAGCTCCGAAACCCTGCGAGTAACCGCCAGTTTTGGTGTAGGTGAACTTGATCTTGAGTTCACTGATCGCGACCTGATGCTAAAACAAGCTGACCTAGCTCTTTACCGCGCCAAAGACCAAGGCAAAAACCGGGTCTGTTACTAGCTTAGCTGTAACAATTGCCAGACTTTTTCACAGATTGCCAAAATATTCATTCCCCCTTCAGCCTGTAGCGTTGAAACTTCATCAATTCCGTTTATGCTTCCTCTTATCTTTCAGTCTTACCAAGGAGAGAATTAATGAAAGGTTTACTGAAACTCGTCGCAGGGCTCGCCGCACTGATTGTTGTGGTCATTGTTGCTGGCGGCGCTATTCTCGGTGCTTTTTTTGACCCGAACGAATACAAACCAGAAATTGAAACCGCAGCACTGGATCAAGGTGGGGTTGAGTTAAAAATCAACGGTGATATTGGCTGGTCTGTTTTTCCTTGGTTAGGCCTGGAAGTTAATAAGATTGACGTTAAATTCCCGGGCAAAGCTGACCTTGCAAGTCTCAATCAGGCTCGTATATCTGTTCGCCTACCGGCACTTATGTCTGGCAACGTTGAGATGGAAAGCGTTGTCGTTGATGGTTTAAAACTGAATCTGGTTAAAGAGAAAGATGGTTCTGCTAACTGGGCTGCAGAAGTAAGCACCAATCAGGGTAAAACCGCAGCCGAAAGCAAACCTGCAAACGCGGGTGAAGCAGCAGGCGGCGCCGCAATCGCTCTGGATATCGACAGCATTCAGATCACTAACGGTTTTATCAACTATCAGGATAAGACAACTCAGACTGAAGCCACTCTGAACGACTTCAACATGACCTCCGGTCAGGTGGTAACCAATGCATTCTTCCCAGCCGAGCTTAGCTTTAACGCAGTGCAGTCGGTTAAAGGTGAAGAACAGATCAAAGCCAACGCTAAACTGTCTGCTGAATTCTTTCTTGATCTGGAAAACCAGCTGTACAAGATCAAAGGTCTGGACAGCAACCTGACCGTTGGCGGCAAACCATTCGGTGGCAAATCTCTTGAGCTGGCAACTGCAGCAGATATTGAGGCAGATCTGGCTAACCAGTCTGCTCAACTGAATAATCTTAAATTCTCTGTAGCTAACCTGAATGCAACCGGCAACGTAACTGTTAAAGATTTTGCAGCTCCGCAGATCAGCGGTAAGTTGGATGTGGCCTCATTTGAATTGAACAAACTCCTGACCGCTGTTGGTCAGGCAGAAGTTAAAACCACTGATCCTGCCGTACTTAAAGCGATCAGCTTTAATACCGTTCTGGAAGGCCCTGCAAATACAGTTACAGCAAAAGCGATCACTCTTAAACTTGATGATACGACCTTTAACGGGTCTGCAGGCTTTAACCTGGCCAACGGAGCGATCACGCTAAACCTGCAAGGTGACAAGATAGATGCTGATCGTTATATGCCACCTGCAACGGAAGGTTCTTCCGAGAAAGCCACATCGACTACTGGTCAAGGTTATTCAAAAGCTCCGGTTATCCCGGTTGAGGCACTAAAAGCACTAGAACTCGATGCAAAACTAGGTCTTAAAGCTCTGCACGTATCCAATATGGATGTAAGCAACATTGCATTGCAGGTAAGTGCTCACGGCGGGCTGATCAAGGCTAGCAAAATCGATGCAGACCTATATGGCGGTTCGGTACGTAACAACGTAACTGTAGATGTTCGTAACAAAACACCGCTCATAAAATCCAACAAAACCATCAGCGGAATTCAGATTGGCGATATGCTGAAGGCCGCTGCACAGGTTGAACAGTTAACAGGTACATTCAACTCAAAATCCAATCTGACACTACGCGGCAACTCGGTTCACGACTTTGTGAACAGCGTAACCGGTACCGCAAATGTGAATATGAAGGATGGTGAGGTGCATGGCATTGATATGGCTCAGACGGTTTGCCAAGGCATGAACAATGTTAGCTCTTTGGGTATCAATACCAAGGAAGTTGACCGCTCTACGCCATTTGCCAATATGGGCGCTTCTGCAAATATCAAAAACGGTGTTATCAGTAATAAAGACCTAAAAGCAGCACTGGATGCGATGGTCTTGAGCGGCAAAGGCACTGTCAACCTGCCAAAACAGCTTCTGGATTACCGTCTAGGCTTTATGGTTGAGAAGAACCTGTTCAAAGAAACCTGCTCCTTCCCGGATAAACTGGAAGGTGTAGAGATTCCAATCGACTGTAAAGGTAGTTTCAACACTCCACCAGCTGAGCTGTGTAAGCCTGACTTCAGCTTCATTACTAACGCAATGAAGAAACAGGTTAAAGAGAAAGCGAAGAAGAAAGTGGAAGAGAAGCTGAAAGGCAAACTAGGCGACAAACTTAAAGGGCTGTTCTAACCGCAAATGACACCTGAGCAATTCTCCAACGCCGTGCTGGAATGGTTTGACCAGCACGGCCGTCATGACCTGCCCTGGCAGGAAAAGAAAACAGCCTATAACACCTGGATATCCGAGATTATGTTGCAGCAAACTCAGGTTGCAACTGTGATCCCCTATTACCAGCGTTTTATGGAACGCTTCCCTAACGTAGAAGCATTGGCAGAAGCCGAGCAGGATGAGGTGCTGCACCTCTGGACCGGTCTGGGCTACTACGCCCGTGCCCGTAATCTGCACAAGACAGCTCAAATAGTCGCTTCAGATTTTCACGGCTTGTTCCCGGAAACCGTTGACGAATTGGAGGCCTTACCCGGTATCGGCCGCTCAACAGCTGGCGCAGTATTGTCTATCAGCACAGGAAAGTGGGCCCCAATACTGGATGGTAATGTAAAGCGAGTGCTGGCCCGTTTCTACGCACTGGAAGGTTGGCCAGGAACCACTGCGAACCAGAAACTGCTCTGGGGGTATGCAGAACAAAACACGCCTCGTGACCGTACAGGCGAATATACCCAGGCGATGATGGATCTAGGGGCTACGCTCTGCACCCGAAGTAAACCCTCTTGCCTACTCTGCCCTCTTCAGAAAAATTGTGAAGCGCTGAAGCAAGGTAAAACCGATCAGCTACCGGCCCCTAAACCAAAGAAAACCATCCCGGTAAAACAAACCTATATGCTGATGCTGCAACAAGGCAATCCAAAAGAAATCTTGCTCTATCAGCGTCCACCTACAGGGTTATGGGGAGGTCTATGGAGTTTTCCACAGGTTGCAGATCTACGTGACACACTAAATGAAACCGGACTAGAACTGGATGAAGATAGCATCCAGACACTGGAACCAATGCGCCACACCTTCAGCCACTTCCATCTGGATATAACCCCAGTCAAAGCCAGGGTAAATACCCCTACAGACTCTGTCATGGAAGGAAAACCGTTGCTCTGGTATAACATAGAGCAACCAGAAAACGTTGGCCTGGCAGCACCAGTAAAAAAACTGCTGCAACAACTGGCTGACTCTTGATAGTTTGGAGCAAGACACATGAGCCGCACCGTTTTATGCCGTAAGTACAAAGAGGAACTGGAAGGTCTGGATCGTCCTCCATATCCAGGTGCTAAAGGCCAGGAGATCTACGACACAATTTCTAAAAAAGCTTGGAAAGAGTGGACTGATCACCAGACCATGATCATCAACGAAAAACACCTCAGCATGATGGACCCATCTACCCGTGAATTCCTGCAATCCGAAATGCAAAAATTCATGGATGGCGGCGATTACGAAAAGGCTGAAGGCTACGTTCCACCATCAAAATAGTTTTTTTGTAACAAGTGGTTGACAGTTTTCAATGAAGACGGTTTAATACGCGCCACTTGAGTTGCCCAGATAGCTCAGTCGGTAGAGCAGGGGATTGAAAATCCCCGTGTCCGTGGTTCGATTCCGCGTCTGGGCACCACTTACTTTCCAAGGCTTGTAGAGATGATTGCAGGCCTTTTTTGTCTCTGGAAGTACTCATATGCCCAGATAGCTCAGTCGGTAGAGCAGGGGATTGAAAATCCCCGTGTCCGTGGTTCGATTCCGCGTCTGGGCACCACTTCCTTGCTTAGTAATTCCCCATTCTTATTTTTAACATATCTCTGCTTGAAATTTATCTGGGCGGAACGAACACGTTCGATTATTCGAGCATTGCGCTTACCCTTCGGGCCATTGCCTACCCGGCAATGTTGTAATGACTTTCGGTCATTGCTCCGCGTCTGGGTACCACTTATTCCCTTCTAGATTCTCTCTTGAGTTAAGTACCTAGCAAGTTTGTATTTCTCAGGCGTCATCGAACCTAGTTAGATTATTCGCTTCGCTCACCCTTCGGGCTATCGTCGTTGCACTCCGATGTGTGAATGCCTACGGCATTGATCTGCGTCTGGGCACCACTTTCCTGCTTAATAACTCCCCATCATTATTTTGACTTTTCTTTACCTGAAATTTATCTGGGCGGAAAGAACACGTTCGATTATTCGTGCATTGCGCTTAGCCTTCGGGCCATTGCTTAACCGGTAATGTTGTAATGACCTTCGGTCATTGCTCCGCGTCTGGGCACCACTTTTTTAAAGCCTTGCTATAAGCGGGGCTTTTTTGTGCCCAGAGGCTGGATGAGAATCACGACTGTGGTTCGACAAAATGCGCCCAAAGAAGCATTTTGAACAAGCAAGTCTGCTTGCGCAGCCCTCTCGCCAAGGAGGGGCTTAATTTCCCAAAAGGGAATTAAGATCATTCCACCTTATAACTCATTCCCCATAAATATATCCCCCGTACCACAGGTCTTCTTCCAGCGATTTCAAACAGGCAAATGAGCAAGCAGATTTTAATTCAATGAAAAATAAGGCCAGAAATATGATGCTTTCGATTTATCAAACATAATCCTAAAGAAGGATACAACCACACTAAAAATGTGTATATTCGAAAAAAACAAAAATAAATCCCAAGTCGCAAACATGAAAAAAAATCTGCCGGTTACTCAAGTAGAAGAGAACTACAGTAGCTCTCTAAACATCCTCTCAACAACGAACCTGAAAGGAGCTGTCACTTACGTTAATGATGACTTCATTAAGGTCAGCGGTTTCACTCAGGAAGAACTCTTAGGTAAAAACCACAATATCGTCCGTCACCCTGATATGCCCCCAGCAGCTTTTGATGACCTCTGGAGTACCGTAAAGGATGGTAATTCCTGGATGGGAATTGTTAAAAATCGTTGTAAGAACGGGAATCACTATTGGGTTGATGCCTATGTAACCCCGATTGAGCGCAATGGTGCTGTCGCAGAATATCAGTCTGTTCGCCGCAAGCCAGCCCAGGAATATGTTGACCGGGCAGAAAAGATCTACCCCTCATTAATGCAGGGAAAAATCCCTAGCTGTGTAAAAGCAGGTTTGAGTCTACCGAATAAAGTTTTACTTGCTGTTCTTATTCCCGCATTAATAGCTTCCGTTGTGGCTTTTCTGACTAATCCCGAGCCGATCACCGTTGCTGTTTATTATCTGATTGCAATGTTCATTAGCCTAGCAACCACGTTTGTATTTTTTAATCCTTATAAACAGCTAGTCAGCCATTCACAAAAAATCGCCAACAACCCTGTAGCCAAATATATCTATACCGGACGCAATGATGATATTGGCCAGTTACTACAAACGATAAAAATGCTGGAGTCGGAAACGGCGGGTTTAGTTGGCAGGATTTCAGATTCTGCTGGGACCTTAACAACGGGCGCCTCTGGTTTAAGTGCTGCTGTAGGCCAATCTGAAAGTGGCGTTAGAAAACAATTTGCAGAAACAGACCAGGTAGCTGCAGCGGTGAATCAGATGTCTGCCAGCATTCAGGAAGTTGCAGGCAATGCCCAGAACAGCTCCTCTGCAGCATCAGGCGGTTTCGACGAGGTGATAAAAGGCAAAAAGGTGGTTGATGCGAGTGTTCAGTCTATCCAGAGGTTAAAAAATGAGATCGCCCAAGCCGCCGAAGTTATCTCTGAAGTGAAAGAGAGTAGTAACAACATATCGACAATACTTAATGTGATTGGAGAGATTGCAGATCAAACCAATCTTCTGGCTTTAAATGCGGCAATTGAAGCAGCCCGAGCGGGGGATGCTGGTCGAGGCTTTTCGGTAGTCGCTGACGAGGTTCGCTCCTTAGCAAGCAGAACACAGACGTCCACTGAAGAAATTCGTCAGATGATCGAACGATTACAATCCAGTGCGAGCAAAGCGGTTGAGGTTATGCAATCTGGTCAGCAACGTACTGATGACTGTGTCATCCAAAGCGAACAGACTGCTGTATCCTTGGATGAGATTCATGCTTCGATTGAACTGATTAATGATATGAACACGCAGATCGCCTCCGCAGTTGAACAGCAAAGCTCGGTCGCCGAGGAGATCAGTCGCAGTGTTTACAGTATCCGAGATATGTCAGAACAGAACTTAGAGGCAGTGGAAACAAGTTCGAATACCAGTAACGAGATGCTGGAAATTTCCACAGGGTTCTCTGAATTGGCTGCTCAATTCTGGGCCAAACAGCACTAAGCTAACTGAGATGAGATCCCATCTTCTGGAGCTCTCCCAACTAAGCAGAAATCTAGAACTAATTACCTTATAATTAAGCAAGATTGTCCGTCCTGCACACTGGCGTGTCAGCATGCAGGCGGACCACCTCTTCCCTCGCCATATCTGATCCACAAAAGCGATATTCCAAACTTTGAAGGTGTGAGGTGTAAACACCGCAAGATTGCTAGACACCTCGCAGATATAGAAAGCGGGTTTATAATTGATTCTTATGTAGACCTTGAGCTCACCAGAATAACCTCAGCTCAGCCTTAAAAGACATAATGCGTATTCATCAATAAATCGATACAATTCTTCCCAAATTCTTACCCTAACCACTTAATAAAGTAACTCATTGCATGTAATGGACTACTAATGGAAAAGAATACTTTTGAAAAGCTACTAACAATCAAAATTGAAGCATGGGTTATCTTACTGCTTGTTTTGATCCTTCTACCATTTCTGGTCTTTTCTACATGGGCTGTATGGCATAAAGCAACAGGCGGAAACGATAGCGGTAAAGTAGGTGATACTCTTCAGGACTTAGCCAAGCACACAGATCCATATTTCAAACTGCTCTTTTCCGAACAAAGCATTCAAGAGATCGTGCAACCGCAATTAATGTCTTTCGAAGAGTTCAGCGGTTTTAAAGTTTATGACAATGCTCAAGTGGATTCTGGTAGCTTGCTGGTATCTGCATATAGCGATGAGAATTCAGTCAGCTCAGTCTATCTGTATGACATTTCGGAACAAAAGATCCTGCATGAGTGGGTTCCGCCAGTGAATGAACTGTTGAACCAGACCTCCTTTAGAAATGACCAAAGTAAGAAGTTTAATTTCCGCTCTCAACACCCGCTTTTACTTGAAGACGGAAGCATTGTAATAACAAGCGGTGAAGGCCCCCTTTTAAAAATCGATTCTTGCGGAAAATTACAGTGGTCAGCCGATAGGCATTTTCACCATACCATTGAGCCATCCGAAAGTGGTGGATTCTATGTTCCAATAGTTTCCAGCGAGATTAAATTACCTTTCCCACTGCGTAACGATGCAATAGCGAAAGTATCTGCAACCGGCGAAGTCCTTCAGGAATGGTCTATCTACGAGTTACTGATACGCCATGGATATGCAGATCTTCTTCATGGTTTCGGCATGATGGAACGGGACCGCATCCATTTAAATGATGCTGAGGTGATTTTCCAATCAGATAATTTTGTCCAAAAGGGCGACTTGATGTTAAGTGTACGTAACCTCTCCATGGTTTTAGTATATCGCCCTTCTACTGATGAGATAGTGTGGTTAGAAATTGGTCCCTGGCTTAACCAACATGACGTAGATTACCTAGGTGATGGCATCTTCACTATCTACGGCAACGACATGATACGTAATAAGGATACAAGCTACTCGTTCACTGGGTTTAACACCATTTGGAAATACGACCAAACAACCGGTAAAACCAGTGAATACCTTTCCCTAAAAGAACATCAAATCAACACAATTACCGAAGGTCGACATAGGGTTTTAGATAATGGTGATATCATCATTGAAGAAACCAATGCAGGTCTTATCCATCGCGTAAATAAAGACGGAAAGTTATGGAGTTTTGTTCATAGCTTAAAACAGGGTAAAATCGGAGCCCTACACTGGAGCCGTTACCTTACAGCAGAAGAATCAGAGTTCACTTGGCTAGAAGGTTTACATTGCAACTAGAGTTCTATAACTGATGATTCGTTTATATTTATTGATCGCGCTGACTTTTCTAGCTACACCTGCATCGGCTTACCTGGGCCCAGGAATGGGAGCTGGTGCTTTTGGTGTATTCCTTGGGATTATCGCATCACTTTTTATCGCGATTTTCGCTATTGTTTGGTACCCCTTAAAGCGTTATCTGAAAAAACGTAAACAAGCAAACACTGAAGAAGAAAACCCAGGCAATGATGGCGACTGTAAGGCCGACCAGTGAGCCTACTGCTCTTAGCTATAGCTGCAGCCCTAGGTGTTTTGTTTTTCCAGTGGACACCTTATAGTAGCTTTTTCAAAGACATCGTTACTGGCATAAAAAAGTCTGTACATGTCATTACCTGTAGCAAGATCAGCGACCATTGGAAGGAGCGCTGCCTACCTTCATACTCCATCATTATTCTTGTCTCTAGCCTTAAACTCCTTGCTGCCTTTTGTACTCTCTTTGTTCCATTTGGGGCTTTGATTCTGTTTTTTCAGAGCTCAGATTTTGATCTAGTATCAAAGAGTCTGACCTTGGAAGGGATAACCGTTTCTACTCTATCAGCTCTAATCACCTTTGCCTCTCTGACCTACTTCGGTAAGCAGCCCGCAACACAAGGTTACTCCTCTGCCAGCAAGTTACTGCACCAACTCGTTTTATCGCACCCAGCTATTGGCCAGTTGCTGTTTGAAATAGAATCTACTTCCAATAAGAAACAGATCACCGAACAACAAGATCAACGGCATGTATTTGTTTCTGGTCTAGCCAGGGCAGGCACGACTATATTGATGAGGGAAATTTATAGTTCGGGTCAGTTTTCATCGCTTACCTATAACGATATGCCCTTCGTTTTAGCACCAAACCTCTGGCAGAAATTACGCGGAAAAACCGAAAAAGGTGAGCTTAAAGAGCGCTATCATGGCGACGGAATTCTGGAGGATTATGACTCGCCTGAGGCTCTTGAAGAAGTATACTGGCGCACCTTCAACAGTGATAACAATGAAGAAAAGCTGGTCCTAACTAAAGATAGAGTGGAGACTTCTACTCTACAGAGTTTCGCTGAATATATAGCATTGATTAAGCTCTGCCACAAAAATGAACGCTATCTATCAAAAAACAATAATAATACTTTACGCTTGGAAGCTCTGGCATCCCACTTCAATAGTTCTGCTTTTCTCGTACCATTCCGTTCTCCCATTCAACAAGCCTTATCACTAAAACGACAACATAGCTTTCTATGCAGTTCCCAGGCTAAAGATCCTTTCGTTAGAAAATATATGAAATGGCTCTCACACAACGAATTTGGCATAGATAAGAAACGCATGAATCCCGAAGGAGTTGCCTTCAGTTATGAAGACAAGGAAGATCTGAACTACTGGTTAGAAGAGTGGATTGCTGTTTATAGTTATATTCTTGAAATATCTGACCAGCATGAGTCAATCTTGCCAATAAGTTATGAATTACTCTGTGAAGAGACCGAGATTTATTGGCCACAACTACTGAACAAGCTAAGCCTTGTTACTTCAACTTATCCTGAACTATCGCTTTCCTCCGCACCTACAGAAATGGCCGTAGATTCCGAGCTCTTAAAGAAAGCGGAAGAGATCTACTTCCAACTAAACGATACCTTTAAGCAAAAGCTAGCTTAAAGGTATCTGATCAGTTTTGCTGACTGTCACTTCTCAACTAGAAGTTGAAGGTGTGGTGTAACGCTTACGCATTGCTAAGAATGGCTGCTCAATAGTTTGATAACTCAGAGTCGCGACAAACCAAACAGCACAAAAAATCACGCTGGTATTAATGGCAATATTGATCAAATCAAATGAAAACGGCTCGATGACGCCAACGTAAGTTGAGAATAGATAGATAACCATGCCGTGGAACAGATAGAAAGAGTAGCTAACCTCACCTATTCGGCACATAAATTTGTCGAGCAGATTTGGAATTTTGTAAGGCATTAGCATATAACCCAGTATAAACATGCCCCAGCCTATTGCTTCTTGAAGCGACCAGGTGATCCAAAACACCTGCTTAGGGTCATCGAGAAAATAGCTCGCATACTTGGCTTGAATGTAGCTGTTGAGATAAACAACACACGCCGCCGCTACGAAAAGAAACATTCCCTTAGTCTTTAACGTCTTATGATATTCAGAATAAATATAGGCGAATAACATCCCTATGATGAATTGGTCAATCCTGCCAACCAAGGTACTGTAAAACATATGGTTAGAGTTTTCGCTGACATTGAAACTTGCCAATTTGATCATCAGTATCAGGAGCAGAAGTTTAAGAACGTACAGCGCTCCTCTCTCTTTCATAAACACTGCCAAAAATGGAAATATCAGATAAAAAGTAAACTCAACAGATATTGTCCAAGCGGCACCAGTTATAAAAGTTCCTGAAGTAGGTGCCTCTCCCAAGTTTGAAAACAGGGTATAAAAAATATAATACCCTTTGAACTCGTTACGCCCGACCGAAATAGCGATAAAAAAGAAGACTAGGAACAAAGGTGCGATACGTAAGAAACGATTTCGCATAAATCGGCCGTATTCTATGGATTCGCTCTGCAGAGCGATTTTCATAAAAATAAAGCCGGACAAAACAAAGAATAAGCTAACACCTGTATGGCCTTCAGCAATAAGACCAATCCATTCCGGCTCTTGCAGGTTTTTTGTCCCTACGTAAAAGAAGTGATAAACGTGAAATAAAAAGACAAGAGTTGCAGCCAAAAAGCGTAAATGATCTAGCCGAGGCTCATAGGTGATGTTTGAGGATCTCATTGCCCATTGTTTCCTTAGTAAAGCCGCACTGTTCTTCTGAAAAAGTGGCTATTCTCGCATAAGTCAGGACAAATAGCCGTTCTAGAACTCAACCTTCGGAGTTAGCGGACAGTATTCCCGTTGAAACTTGCCCTCAGACTAAACCGTTAGCCAATATAGAGCGGTGCTAACTGTCTACCTTTAGATCCTTGGGGAACAGGATTCTTTTCTAAGACCTCAACCTGCTTCCACAACCCTTTTCCATCCCATGTGCAGGTCTCATTTGCGAAGCAGCTACGATTGAGAAATTCGATTTCATATTTGAACTCCGCGCTCACTCTCTCAGCTAAGTCATTCAAGTGTCTGCAACCCGGATAGTTTTGCTGAGCCCAAGAAAGGAGCTGAGCACGCGCTTCTCGAGCATTATTTTCAAAGCATAGTGTCTTCAGTTTCTTCAGATCATATGCTGGCTGTTTGGCTGAGCATTCTGGATTTTCAGCTTGTGGCTGTAACCGCTTTCGCTGCCATAGAGTCATCATTAGAAAAGCACCAAAAGCGCCAATGAAGACACCCAGACCTAACATCAACCAGGATGAAGAAGTGTTCGCATGAGAAACAGTAGGCGCTATTAAAGTCTGCTGATTGCTTCCTACTGACTGGGCAGTGGTTTTATGATGCAAAGGCGCAGGCGCGGGCACAGGCGATGTTACTTGAGGCGCAACGGGATTTGCCATTGCTGCTCCCTGCGCAATATTTATCTCAGTAGCAGCTAGGGAAGTCATTTCTTGCTTACTGGTTTTACTATTCCACCAATCCAACGTAATTGCTGGCAGTGTCACTTTGCCAGCCACTTCCGGGATAAGGGTTATCTCTTGAGTCATAATAAGCTGCAACTCACCATCGACAAAGCGCTGCTCTATCTGCGGTTTAGTTGCATACTGTTTAATACCTGCCACCTCAGGCAAAACTAACTCTGGCAGCTGCTCTTTCTGCACACCTATCGCTTCTAAAGTTAGTGTGCGAGTAGCCGGCTCTCCCTGTTTCCAGCTACCACTCTCCTGATCAAACGTATCGCTTAATTGCATCTCTGTTGCTGTGAGCCAATGAGCACCTGTAAAGGCTTGAGGTATAGTTTGAACCTCAATTTCATAGTCATCAGCAGGCACAAAAATTCTACGCATCGCTCTGCTATTAAAACGCCGGTAGGGATCAGCATTTTGACTTCTATCAGGCACTTGGGCACTCAAACGCGCACCATCAATTTTCAAAGTTCCGCTTTGCTGCGGTGTAATCAACCACGCCTGCTCAATTACCAACACCGGACGACCATTTAACTCTTGCTGATACTGGCGCTGCTCACCGATAGGTTCAATCAGCGCTTTTCCCTCTCTTACCTGAGGTTCTTGAATGCCGGCGTCATATATCTTTTGCCCCAGTACTAAGCTAGCCTGGTAAACAATTGGTTGCTGTACAATGGGTGTTTTATCAGACAATGATGAAAGGAACTCCACCCCGCCATCAACAGCAGAGGGCTGCTTCACCTCTATCACCTCGACGGTGTGTTCCTGGCTCTTCTCACCCTCTAACTCCAAAGCAGGTACAGTGAGCTTACCCGGCCGTTTAGGAAACAGAGTTAGCACCAGCTTTGTGCTGCTCGTTAATGACCCATTTTGAAAATTAGTACTGGACTGGTGGCTACGGCCCAGAATCTGAAAATCTTTGTGTAGGGGCTCCAGATCTACCTGACTAGCCTCATTCGCAGAGATATTTAGGATCAAACGGAACGACTGCCCCTGCTCTATTCTATTACGATCAATCTCACTACTGATCGCAGCCATCACCAGCTGACTCAAGAGCAAAAAGATTGCCGCAGTGAATACCTTAATCCCATTTACCATAACTTATCCTCACCTGCTTGCTGCTCTGAACGCTGACGATACTGATAGATAAATTTGCGTCGCCACAGACCCGCGGGATCATCTTCAATTCGGTTTAACATTTGCTGATTCGATTGCTCAGCCTCGTCCAGAGGTTTCTCTTGCTCTGGACTAGAACTCATCTGTTCCGGCTTTTCTGTATTCTGTAATTTCTCATCCAGTTGCTGTTTTAACTGCTCAGCCATCTGCTGTGCTTGCTGCTCTTTCTGTTGCTCAGATTGTTGCTGCTCTGATGAGGAGGATTGCTCTTTTTGATCCTGCTGCTGATCGGATGACTGCTCAGATGAATTACTCTGATTCTCTTTAGACTCCTGATCAGATTCTTCCTCTTTCTTCTGCTGATCAGACTGGCCTTTCTGGTTCTGATCGCCACCCTGTTGCTGCTGTTGATCCTGTTTTTGTTGCTGTTTTTCTTCTTGCTGCTTTAACAGATCTTCAACTAACTTGCGGTTATGAACCGCATCTTCAAAATCAGGCTGTTGAGATAATGCCTTATCGTAAGCCTCAACTGCTTTATCCAACGTTCCTAGCTTGGCTAACGTATTGCCATGGTTATACCAATCATTTGCGGTTTCAGGCTTTGGTAGGCTTTCCAGTGCTTGTTGATATTCTCCGTTTTCATAATAGGAAAGCTGTTTCCAACGAGGGTCTGTGAACAACTCAGCGGCAGCGCCCTTCTCGCCCTGTTGATAAACGTCTGTTGCTTGCTGATTTCGAGTTTTCCACAGGTCTTGCCACCAATCCGCATGGGCGGGTTGAGACACACCTACCGACCCAATAAGCACCCCAGGTAACAATAAATTGAAAAGGCCACGGCGGAACAACGGTAACAGGAATGGTAACGCTATTAGGACAAACCAGGGACCTTCCGCCACCCAGCGTTCAATCTCTTTCTCGACATCAACTACGGTATTTTCGCCAGACTGCAAACCCGCTATCAGATAATCTATATCCAGGTCATCAACACGAATGAGCTGCGCCTGACCTCCACCTAAACCCGCGGCCTCCTGCATGAGCGATATATCAGTTTTAGCAATCACCTGTTGCCCTTGCTGATCTTTTAACAGGCCATAGTCTGTGGGTACGGGCGCACCTGTAGCAGTGCCTACTGCAAGAATAGATATACGCCGACCTTGAGAGCGAATCCGACTTGCATCTGCAGCGACTTGAGCTGGAGAGACCTCATCACTGACCAGTAGGATATTACCGCCTTGGATATTAGCTTGAGCTAACATTTGATCAGCTAAAACCAAAGCCCTATCAGCACGGCTCCCTTGCACGGGCATAATATCCGGAGTCATCGCGGGTAACGCAGCAAGGATAGTGTCACTATCCTCAGTAAGCGGCGTCACGGCGAAAGCATCTCCCGCATAGACAATCAGGGCTATTTCCGTATCCGGCAGTTTGTTGAGCAGGTCCTTAATTTTAAAGTTTGCCCGCTGTAAGCGACTTGGTTTCAGATCCATCGCATTCATAGAAGCAGACAAATCCAGCGCAATCACCAACGCATCACTTTGCTTAAACACCGGCTGGGGTTGCTTCTGCCAAACAGGTTGTGTTGCCGCTAGTGCAAGCAAAAGCACCGCTATAAACAGGCTCCAAGGTAACCATCTGCGTTTCAGATTTTGTGCCCCTTGCTGCTTTAACAGAGGCAGCAGTTCAGGGTCGCATACCTCTGACCAGTCCTGTGCATCTGTACTGCGCTTTTGCAGCCATAAAGTCAGTAAGAGAGCTACCGGCATAACCAGTAACCAAAGGGGCTGTTGTAGTTGAAGATCAGATAACATCAGTTACGACCTCTCATACTTACAGCCAGAACCAAAGCCAATACAAAAGCCGCGTAAAGAGGCCATTGAAATAGAGGATCTATCGGGCGGAAAAACTCAGAATCCTGTTCAACCGGTTCCAGTTCATCCAGCAGAGCATAGATCTCTGCTAGTTCATCCAGATCAAAAGCGCGGAAGAAACGACCGCCGGTTTCCTCTGCAATAGTGGTGAGGGTTTTCTCATCCAGATCTGAGCCTTGAGTCAGGAAAGAGCCCAGCAAACCACCCTGGCTGCCACCACCTACACCAATGGTGTAGATTTTTAACCCTTCGGCTTTAGCCAGCTCTACCGCCTGTAACGGTTTCAATACACCCGCAGTGTTACGACCATCGGTTATCAGAATCAGGATACGCTGCTCATTCTCCATCTGCTTAAAGCGCTTAACAGCCAAACCTATCGCATCACCAATCGCCGTCGCCTTACCAGCCAAACCTACCTGCGCTTCATCTAACAGGGTTTTGACCGTATCCCGGTCATGGGTCAGAGGGGCCTGTTGATAAGCCTGTTCAGCAAAGAGAATCAGACCCACCCGGTCACCCTCACGGCGTTGAATAAAATCACCTGCCACTAGTCGTGTTGCAGCTAAACGACTGACCCAGCGACCATTTACCTCAAAATCCTGCTCCAGCATACTTTCTGACAGATCCACAGCCATCATCAGATCACGACCTTTCAGCTGTTGCGGTATCGGCTCACCCAACCATTGTGGTTTAGCTACAGAACCGATCAGTAATCCCCAAATCACATAAAGCAAAATAAGTCGCGAACGGGAGGATTGCTGAAGTGAAGCACCCTGCTGATACCCTACCGCTTGCTCCATCTGCTCAAGAAACGGCACCTGCAGCGCGGCACCACCCTGATCTGCAGAAGGTTTAGAAAAATGGCGCACCAACCAAGGAAGAGGTAACAATATCCACAACCACCACCATGCAAACTCAAACATGTGCAGGCCCTCTTACATCACTCAGCCAACGCTTGCATGCTTCGAGCAAGGCTTCAGCATCGAAATCAGGAGATGCTTTATAAGGCGCTTCAGCCAAAACCGCCAGAGGCTCCAAGTTGCTTTGCTTGAGAAGAAAATCTATCCAGGTATTTCCATTAAGAGCGGCCACCTCTTGACGCGGATAGAGGGTTAACGCCAAACGCTTTAACAGCGCATTACACTGTTCTGCTAAAAGTCTTTTATTCTGATGTTCCTGATACTGCAGCTGGATCGATTTAAGCTCCTGTAGTGCCCAACGCTTCGGATCCTGCTTAAACGCTTTTAACCACTTATAAGCCAACCAACCAATCACTGTCAGTAACACGAGAGTAAGTAGTGCTAACAACCACCAACCTGGGGCTAGGGGCCACCAGCCTATCATCTCAGGTTGTTGCATTGGCCGAAGAGGTAACTGCGTAAAATCCATCAGTTGCTCTCCTGCGGATTAAACTGGAACAGTGGGTGTTGGTCAGTTTTCCAGTGCGCAAACTCCACACCTCGCAAGTTGTGAAGGTTCTGCAACAGCTGCAAACGCTGTTGGAATTGGCCGCGATATTTTAGCTGCTGAGCCTGATTGGCAGAGATCAACAGCTCACGTCCATAACCACTGAAACGATAAGACTTCCCACTGCTGGGTAGTTGTTGCTCCAGCGGATCTGAAATCAATACTAATTTCAGTTCACAGCGCTGAGCCAAACGCATCAGGTGTAATTCAGTTTCTGAATCAACATCATGAAAGTCGCTGAAAATATAGAGAATACTGCCGCTGCTCAGGATCGACTCCAAGCGAGCTAAAGATTGTGCCAGAGAAGGTTCTGAATGGTGTTGTTCAGAATGATGTTGCTCTGAAGGTTGAACTCCTTGAGAAAGTGCCGTAACCATCTGCATCAACTGCTGGCGGCTATTACTTGGCTTAAACAGCTGTTCTTGTTGTTCACTCAACAACATACCGCCAACACGGTCGCCATTGGCCAAAGTTGTCCATAGGGCCATGGCGCTTGCATAAGCAGCTAATACCGACTTAAAGTGCCCACGGGTAGCAAACTGCATGCTGTGCCTTAAATCACACAACAGGAATACCGGACGCTCACGCTCCTCCCGATACAGTTTGGTATGCGCTTCACCAGTGCGCGCCATCAAGCGCCAGTCCAGATGACGGATATCATCACCCGGCTGATATTCACGGACATCATCATACTCCATACCGCGGCCACGGATATGGCTCAGATGATGACCTTCGCGAATAGCCATACGCTCACGGCTATTCTGTCGCGCAGGCGGCCAGAATCTTAAGCTGATAAGTTCATCCACACTGATTAGATGTCGTGCGGATGGTACAGGCCTTGGGCTTGCTTCCCCTAAGAACATAGATTGATCCCTAAGGTACCGCCACGCGGTTGATCAGCTCTGCGATCAATTTATCTTTATCCAGACCCCGTGCTTCTGCTACATAACTCAGGCCTATACGATGCCGTAAAACACTAGGCGCTATTTCCTGAATATCATCAGGTGTAACAAAATCTCGACCTGCCAGCCATGCTTTGGCACGAACGGTTCGATCCAAAGCGATACTTGCTCGCGGGCTCGCCCCGAACACCAGACTATCTTTCAGGTCATCACCGTAAGCTCCTGGATTACGTGTCGCCATCACGAGTGCGATCATATAATCCTCAAGGTTATCCGCCATATAGACCTGCATAATGCCGGAACGTGCTTCGAATAATTCCTGTTCGGTCAGCGCCACATTAATTTGTGATTCCTCACCAGCCAGCTCAGAATTGTGCTCATCTCGCACTAAACGCAGGATCTCTTTCTCCTGGGCATGGTCCGGATAATCCACACGGATATGCAGCATAAAACGGTCTAGCTGTGCTTCGGGCAGGGGATAAGTTCCTTCCTGCTCCAGTGGGTTTTGCGTCGCCATCACCATAAAGAACTTAGACAGTGGATAGGTCTTACCTGCCACGGTGACCTGACGTTCAGCCATCGCTTCTAACAATGCAGACTGCACTTTTGCTGGCGCACGGTTGATCTCATCCGCTAATAACAAGTTACAAAACAGAGGCCCTTGGCGGAAAGTAAACTCGCCTTTTTGCGTGTTGTAGATCTCGGTACCTGTTATATCACTTGGCAGAAGGTCCGGCGTAAACTGGGCACGATGAAACACCCCCTCTAATAGATCGCTTAAGGCATGAACTGTGCGGGTTTTCGCTAGTCCCGGAGGCCCCTCCAGTAGAACATGACCATCGGTAAGCAATGCAATTAGCAGATGCTCAACCAAAGCTTCCTGGCCAACTACTTTAAGTTTCAAAGCCTCTGACAGACCAATAAGTTTACTCTGCAATGACTGACTTGATGCCGAATCTGCAGTGACCTCTACTGTCATCCTAAGCTCCTGTTTTTATTAATCTTGTACAATCGAATGAGATGTCTATTTATATGCGGTTGGCATGACCCTTTTCAACTCTGCCACTAGATGTAATTTTACCCACCTAAAGAGTGAGCAACTTGGGCATAAAGTATCGGGGATAGTTCCCTAAAAGAAACGGAACCTGTTAGGTCGTTGATACGAGGCAGGAAAAGGGAATATTTTAGTAGGCCTTTAAGGGCTTTTTATGAACTGTTTTCATGGATTCGAGGTGTTAACCAAACAAGCCGAAGCCCAGATTACGACAAAGAGTTCTTCCAGAGTTTCTCTCAACTTCCTAAAGAAAGCCCAAGAATCTAAGCAATATCACCTTTCGATAAAACATCTCTAAGCTCTGTAAGAGGATGAGGTTTACCAAACAGAAAACCCTGTACCGCATCACAGCCGTATCGGTTAACAAACTGGTATTGATGTTCCGTCTCTACCCCTTCCGCCACTACCTTTAGATTAAGGTTATGAGCCATATCGATAATAGTTCGAACAATCACTTCGTCATCATCATCCTGCCCAATATCCTGAATAAAGGAGCGGTCAATTTTTAAGGTATTAAGAGGCAGCTGCTTTAAACGACTCAGAGAAGAATACGCAACACCAAAATCATCAATTGATATTTCAACTCCCAGTTCACGGATTTCACCAAGTTGTTCGTAAATACCTTCCATTTCTGAAGCGATAACAGTTTCAGTAATCTCCAGTTCGAGCTTATCGGCAGGGTACCCGGTTTCAGCAAGCATTTCCGTAACCTGTTGGGAAACATCTTTACGAAGGAAGTGCGCAGCGGAGTAGTTTACAGAGAGAAGAAGTTCCGGTTTACCATCGTATAGTTCCAACAACTCGTTGCACGCAGTTTTCATAACCCACTGATCGATCATACCGATCAGGCCACAATCTTCTGCTAAAGGAATGAACTCCGCGGGCGAAATAAACCCCTCTTCAGCATCATTCCAACGGATCAGAGCTTCAAGCCCGATCGGTTTCAAAGATCGGCAGTCCCATTTAGGCTGGTAATAAACTTCAAAGTGACTATGTCTGACTGCAGTACGCAGTTTATTTTCCAGGCGCATCCTTCGCTCTGTGCGTTCGTTCATTTCCCTGGCGTAAAAACTGAACTGATTACGACCCGCCTCTTTTGAGCTATACATAGCAGTATCAGCATTCTTTAGAATTGCAGAGGCCGTGTTACCATCTTCAGGATAAACACTGATGCCGATACTAGTGGTGACCTGAAGGTTATAGCCATCTACATCAACCGGTTCACTTATTGCCTCTATAAGTTTCTGCGCAACATCTGCGGCCTCTCGGGGTGTAGTATCCTGCAACAATACGGCAAATTCATCGCCCCCTAAACGCACCAGAGTATCACTGCTACGAAGGTTTTGTTTCAGCTTCCGGCCCAGATTAATCAGCAGTTTGTCACCGACATCGTGCCCTAAACTATCGTTAATACCTTTAAAACGGTCCAGATCAAGGAAAAACAATGACAGCTGCTGACCCTGCCGCTGAGCAAAGTTAATCGCTCCCTGCAGACTTTCATCCAGCATTGCTCTGTTCGCCAGACCTGTCAGAGGATCATGGAAGGCTTGATGCTCCAGTTTTTTGGTTAACTCGTACAGCTCATCTGTTCGCTCTCGGACCTTATCCTCAAGGTGGTCACGCGCCTGCTGCAACTCACTGTCTCTCGACTGTATTTGATGCAGCATCTCATTAAAATCATCCGCTAAAGTCCCAATTTCATCATGTGAAACTTTATCCGCACGCAGCTGATAGTCACGGGTTCTGGTGATATTCCTGACCGTATCCGCCAACTTGAGAATGGGTGTCGTAATGACGCTTTGTGCGGTGTTTGCAATAAATATGGCTACGATAAGAGCGCCCAGAAACAACCAAGCCAACGCCATAACACGCTCTAACTGCTGTTGCTGCCAGCTTTCCATCTCAGAATAAAGAACAACATAACCCAGTTGTTCGTTCTCCCAATGGATCTCGTGTTTCGTATACAGGAAGCCATCCACTAACCCACTACGGTCTGTTGGCCATGATGCTGAGGGTAGATGGTCCAGCCTTTTGAAGCTGGCAAACTCAGCCTTATCTCCATCATAAAGGTAGGCTGCCACGATATTAACCTCCTCCCTGAGAGAGGACAGTGTCCCTGTGGCAGATTCTCTATCATTGAACAATAATGCAGAAACACTGTTATTACCCACCACGCTGGCCTGAGACTGTAAGTGATTTACCAAGACGTTACGCGAGTTAATCCAATCACTTACGGCAAAACCAATAGTTGCGACCAACAAAACACTACAGCTGCTGATAAACAACAGAATAGTCAGCTTTTTTCGAATAAGGAGACTGTCAGCCAGCAATTACCGCTTCTCCTTATCCAGAATATTTGCCAATTTAAGCAGCTGCGAACTCATCTGCAGTTGACGTTCCCTTACCTGCAGCAAACTAACTTCAAACCCAATACTAGAACCACGCCGGATCAAGCTTAAAAGCACACCAGATCTGTTTTCACCATGATTCGTGCTAGCTGTGAGATCTGCCACTGTAAGTAAGCCGATAGCTGGGGGAGAGTCTGCATATTCATTAAGATAGTGAGGTAGTTCAAAATTACTGATCAATAAAATACTGCAGGCATCGACCTGAGTTAAATCCTGAACGGTGGTTTTTACTACTGATTTACCATGAACATCACGCCCAACAATTGAGTCAAAACCTTTACCTAGAAAATCGGTACGGTAAAAACAGATCTGCAGGTGATCCTGGTTTTGATAGGCGTCAGGCCAACGGACAAACTTGGCAATGTTGTAGATAAATGCAGCTTTGACCTTATTGACCTTATCTCCATTATTATCAGCCCAAGCGGAAGGAGACATGATCAGACCAAGCAAGATTAAAAGCTTGCCCAGTTGAAAACATCTACCGCCTAATACCGACAACAGAGAGGAGGGGTAACAGCGAAATATCATAAAAGGTTCTTATTCCATTTCAGCCCGAACCATATTTCCCGTTCACTGCGTTCGTTGTTGTATCTCCAAGAGCTGAAACCAGAATCTGGATCGTACACTCTCTCATCGAAGAGATTATCTACACCAAACTGATAACTCAGCCCACCGTTCAACTGCCCTGAAGCAAACAAATTAGTAATCACAAACGCATCAGAATCATCTTCTGGACTACTATTCGTATCCTCACGATTGTCGTTGTGGACTAAACTAAATCCAATCATATGATCAGAATGATACTGGTAATCCAGCTTAAAACTGCTGCTCCAACTCGCCAGGTACGGCAATTCACCTGTTTCAGTATCCGTCTTCAGATATGCCAGAGCCAAACGTAGGTTTAGCTTATCCATAGGGCGCATATTTAGCAGAACCTCAGCCCCCTGCATGCGGACTGTGCCATCGGTATTGGCAAAATACTCATCTGCTGTGTCGGGTGTCGGCACCTCACTAATATAGCTTTCCAGCTCATTATGGAACAGATTCAGGCTGATATTGGCCTGGTCCCACTGGTACTGGTAACCCAGTTCGAGAGATCTGATCTCCTCTGCATCCACCTGGGGTGGTACAAAGGTTGTTCCTTCAAGGACTTTAAGATATTCACGGAAAGTTGGGGTCCGAATAGCGGTTCCGTATTGCGCTTTCCATGTATTGCGATCATCCGGGGTATATACCGCTGCAGCTCTATAGTTAAAGTAACCACCAAAGGAATCAAACTTATCGTACCGTCCACCAAGCGTAATACTCAATTCAGGATCAACTTGCCATACATCTTGCACAAACAGAGCCCAGTCATTATTACTGATGCCTGGTTCATTCAGAAGATTACCCTTCTCTGTTGGGTCCAGAAAACCATCGCTGAAGTGGAAAAAGCGTTCCAAGTCAGTTCGTTCAGCTTTCTCATATTGCCAACTGCCTCCGACTGCTACTGTGTGCTCACCATATGCCTTAAGCCAGGTGAGGGATGCACCCGCCATCGTTGCATCCTGATACTCCTCATACCCCAATAACCTTGTGTTTTGCTCAATTTCAAACTCTCTTGTCTGATCATCCTGATAGTAGAGTTTGCCCTCAATACGTCCCTCTTGCAGATCCCCTCGCTCATACGCCAAAGAGATCGACAGGAAATCCTCATCAACAAAAGCATCTTGAGTAGATGGAATGCTCAGAAACGGAGTTTCGGATCTGTTGTACATTAGACTGAAGGTCAGCCCTGGCAGGGGTTGAGCTTTAATATGCAGATTATAAAACTCTTCATCCAGAGGCTGCAGAACTTCACCCCCAATAAAGCTTTTTCGATCTTCCCGGAATGGTGCATCCTGATCCAGAGCACTGGCGAAGATCTGTAGGTCTGACGAGTTATAAAGAGCAGTTCCCTTACCCCTTGCGTTGTCAGCGGTTTCAGCCGTGAGTTCCAGTGTATCTATGTTAGAAAATTCACGAGTGGTTACAGAAATGATGCCGCCAAAGGCATTGGCACCATATAAACTGGAAGCTGGTCCAAGAATAACTTCGACTTTTTCAATCAGTTCAAGAGGAAGATTATCTCCTAAGGAGAAATGACCATAGTAAAGATGCTGAACACGGACGCCATCAACCATTAACACCATTTTATCGTTGAATCGGTCCAACAGGCCTCTAGCCCAGATTGATCGATGTCGTTTTCGATACTGATTGAGCTGTAACCCGGGCACGAATGCCAACAAGTCGTCCAGCCTACGCACACCAAACTGTTCAAAATCCTTACGCTGAAAGCTATAGACCGTACCAGGTGCTTTCTTAGTCTGGGTTGGAAGTAGAGAGGCTGCGGTGAAAACATCCAGTTCCACCAATTCTTTTAAAGATAACAGCGTGAAATCATCTTCAACTGTTGCAGCGTACGCTTGTGAAGATATCAACGCAGATACAAAAACGGCTGTACAACACCGCGTCTGGTAGTTAGGCATCCCCGATTACCCTGTATTGTTTTTATTTTTGGTAAACGTACTGGTCTGATTAGCCCTATAAAACCCCGGATAACTTTTTCAAGTCTAAGCCGAATGAAACAGAGCGATTATTGAATTAATAAACCAGTTCTTCCTAGATACTCTTACGTTTTTGTAGCAAAAACAATTGATTTGGCACAATCCATTGCTGTAGATCAGCCATACCCATCACCTGTTACTACTTTAGATTTAGAGGCAGTAAGGATGATAGAGAGATATCAACGATATCCCTCTGACTAGTTGTTTCAGGACGCAGGTAGGTTTTGATTAAGCCAAGCTGTTATCTGACCTTCCATAACAGCACCACTGCGACGGCACAGCTCCTGGCCATTCTGGAAGATGATAAGTGTTGGAGTGGTTTTCACCTCATAACGTTCAGCTCCAACTTCAAACTCCTCCATATTCGCTTTTACGATCTGAAAACGGCCTGAAGCTTTTGCTGCCACACGCTCAAGAGCAGCTCCCACCATTTTGCATGGGCCACACCACGGCGCCCACACATACATCAACACAGGGAGCTCAGCAGAGTTCAAACTCTCTTCCACTGTATTATCAGTTACATCCAACATCGGTAGCTCCCTTAAATATGTTTCCCGGCATTCCAGTTTTTAGCGCCCACAGCACGCTCGGTCACCTGGGCAGGTAGCTCTTCCAATTCCGTCGCCATTGTGTCATTCCAGCGATTCAAGTACCCAAACAACGCTACCGTAGCAACGATCTCAACAATTTCGCTCTCGCTAAAATGTAATTTGAGATTATCAAAATCTTCAGATGAGACTTCATTTGGTAATGTTCCACCTTTAATACCAACGGTAATTGCTGCGCGCTCAGCCTCAGTGAACAGGTCACTGGTCTCAAACTCCCAGATCGCAGCGATCTTCTCATCCGGTGCCTTGTAAATACTGGATAAGTTACTCATATGCGACTGACAGTAACGGCAACCTGAAGCTAGACTGGAAGCCAAAGCCACCAGCATTTTCAGTTCTTCAGGAACTGTTCCCTCATACAGAATCACCTGATTCAGTTTGCCAAATGTCTTGGAAATCTCAGGTCTTCTCGCCATAGTTTTAACGCTATTTGGACAGAAACCACGGGTATTCTCGTAGTGAGTAAACATATCCTGAAGTTCTTGATCCACCTCATGATTTTCCAAGGGTCTTAAATGCGCCATCGTCGATACCTCTGCGTAAGGTTTTATATTTGTTATCTTTATGTACTGATACTAAGAGGGACACTGACTACTGTCTGTCCCTACAGATAGGGACACAGGCCGGAATCTAGGCGACAGATATATGATTAGTCTTCTGGTAAGTAAGGTAAGCGAATGACCAAAATAAACTGCAGCTTTTCTGATTCGCTGGCCGATTTGATCATCGCATTGGGAGGGGTAGGTTTTCCATCTAAGTTGCTAGAAGCCCTGACACCGGTAACAGGAATCAGTCATCTCTCTCTGGTCCACCTTGAAGAGCAGGATAGTGTGACCTACCTTTTCTCCGCTAGTGATGATCAGGTCAAGATCACTAAGACCATGCAGCAGCTATACCTATCTATCTATTATCGCCTCGATCCGAATAAAGAGTTTCTCGAACATTTCCATAGCGATGCTGAAGTTCTACTTAGAAGACTTCAGCCAGAAGATATTACAGACCAGGATTACCGCAGGTTGTGGTACAAGAGCATGGGAATCGCGGATCGGATCTCAATTCTCACCAGAGCAGATAAAGGCTTGTATTGCCTTAATCTATTTCAGACAAAGCAGCCCTTTTCTGATCAGGGTATAGCTCTGTTAGAGGAACACAAAACAGTACTCTCTGCCTTAACTGTCAAGCATGCACGACTTAGCGGAGCACTTTCCAGCTTTATGACCCGTGATACCCAGATCGCAACCCTGATGGAACGTCTGGAAAGCATCAATTCTCAACTGACAAAAAGGGAACAAGAAGTATGCTCTAGAATTCTGCTGGGCATGAGTTCTGAAGGCATCGCACTTGATCTTGATATAAAGAAACAAAGCGTTCAGACCTACCGGAAACGAGCGTATTCCCGCTTAAATATTTCCAGTCAGAATGAATTGTTCTCACTCTGCCTGACGACCGGATAGCGTCCCTCTTGATAGGCCAGATCAGGCAAGAAATCTATCCCTTTTTTTGTTACACTTTGCGCGCTATTTCGGTTCTGTTCTCGTTCAAAACAGGCCGTTTTGGCGCATAACTAGTCGAATTGCTATCCGGGTACGACTCCTCTATTAACTGCTTTGGTGTTATCATGCCGCCCTTGGATCCGATACAGGGTGAAACCAACGCTTTTACGTTGAGGTTTCTGGCAGAGTTATCTCCTCCCACTGTAGCGATCACACAACGCATTGATGATTGAATTTCTGGCATTACGCCAAGAGGAAACAGGTAACAAAAATGAGTAAAGTCTCCGTCAGTATCATTATGGGCTCGCGCTCTGACTGGCCAACTATGCAAGAGGCGACCAAGCCATTGGAAGAGCTGGGTGTAGAGTTTGAAACCAAAGTCGTTTCTGCACACCGTACACCGGAACGCCTGTTCCAGTTTGCTTCCGAAGCACACACTCGTGGCATTGAGGTAATCATTGCCGGTGCTGGCGGCGCAGCTCACCTTGCAGGTATGGCGGCTTCTATGACTCACCTGCCTGTTATCGCAGTACCTGTTGCCAGTAAAAACATTAAAGGCCTGGACAGCCTGCTATCCATGGTACAGATGCCTCGCGGTGTTGCGGTTGCTTGTCAGGCAATCGGTGGGGCGGGTGCCTATAATGCAGGCCTGATGGCAGCACAGATGCTGGCACTTAAAGATGCAGAACTGAGTCAGCGCCTACAAGATTGGCGTAAAGCGCAGACTGATAGCGTTCCTGTTGAGGTAGAATAATGCACGTTGCTATTGTTGGATGCGGCCAGTTGGCACGCATGATGGCTTTGGCTGGTTGGCCTCAGGGTCACCGTTTTACTTTTCTGGCTGAACCCGGTGAAGGTACTGATTGCGTTAAAGGTCTGGGTGAAATTGTTGAGCGCACTCCAGAAATGGAAGGCGAAACCCTATTTAGCGCACTGGGCAACCCTGATGTGGTTACCGTTGAACGCGAACATGTTGATGTTTCACTACTCAGCACCTTAAAGCCACACTGCTCTGTTTACCCATCCCCGGAAGCGATCAGCTATTGCCAACACCGTGGACGTGAAAAAACTTTCCTGAACTCTCTGGGCATCAAGACAGCACCGTTCCATCTTGCGAACAATGCAGAAGAGCTAAGCGCAAGCGTTAAAACACTAGGTTATCCGGTATTTGTTAAGACCTGTGAAGAAGGTTACGACGGCTACGGTCAGTGGGTTCTAAAAACAGATGAAGATTTGGCTTCTTTGGTAGCACAAGCCGACTCTTTGCCTGAAGTTGTAATTGAAGGCCGCGTTGATTTTGATCGCGAAGTGTCTCTAATTGCAGCCCGTGATGCGTCTGGCGCATGCGTATTTTATCCACTGACAGAAAACCTGCACCGTAACGGTATTCTGTGGAGCTCCATTGCTCCAGCAGAAGCGCCTGATGAGCTGCACGCCAAAGCAAAAGATATTGCCGACAAAGTTCTGAACGCACTGGAATATGTAGGTGTGATCGCTATCGAAATGTTCCAGGCAGGTGATGAACTGCTGGTAAACGAGTTGGCTCCACGAGTGCATAACAGTGGCCACTGGACTCAGGGCGCAGGCATCTCATCCCAGTTTGAAAACCATATTCGTGCGATCTGCGGTTTAGGCTTAGGTCATACCATCAACAGCCAACACGCAGGCATGGTTAATCTACTGGGTATTGAAGCCCCTAAAGAGATCATCAGCGAAAGCAATGTGCAGCACCATGTGTACAACAAGTCGCTACGTCCGGGCCGTAAGGTTGGACACTTAAATCTGGTAAGCGATGATCGTCACACACTGGAAGTTAAGCTAAAGCGCATTCGCGATACTCTTTACGAAGATTAAGCATAACGCCCAACAAAAAAGCCCGGTTCTTACCGGGTTTTTTATTACCTAATAGCTTACCCTTCCTGTGAGGGCCGCCGTTTTCTTCCTTACCTACTTAACTAAATATTGACTTGAGTAATGTACAAGGTCGTTTCTTGATATAAGCTGTAACGCATACTGACGAACCGGTCGGGCTAGTCTTAATAAGGGAGTGTACCAATCAATGGCTGACTTAATCGATAGAATCTTGAGACTCATCGGCTTAAAAACGTTACAGAGCCAATTTACCTTTTCCTATGCACTTATCTTTATCCTTGCCGCATCCTCAGGCATATCACTTTATTTCAGCCTTTCAATCAATCCGCAAACGATCAATGTTGCAGGCAAACAACGTATGCTCAGCCAAAGAATGGCAAAAGAAGCCTTACTTGTTGCAGCAGGGGCAGAGAACGAAGCAACTCTGCGTAAAACCATGCAGCTTTTTGAGAAATCGCATACTGACATCATCAACGGCGACAAACAGTTAGGAATGAAAGCAATCTCTGATCCTGAAATTCTTCAGCAGATGAGCCATGTGGAAAAACTATGGAAAGGCTATAAACAGGTCATCAATGATCACCTGAAACTAAATAACGAACAGACCCTAGAAGCGATTAAGAAACAATCTCCTATAGTTTTGCGTGAGATGAACAAAGCTGTAGGCATGATGACCAACGTTGCCAGTACCACCATGCACAACCAGTTGATGCTCGCGTTTGCTTGTGTACTGATGATCCTGGTGCTGGTTATATTCGGAAGAATCTTCGGCCTGCGCATGCTGATGGATAACATTAGACGTCTGCTATCCCGTATGTCAGAAGTAGGAGAAGGAAACTTCTCACACCGTTTCAATATCGCCCATACGGATAACGAAGTTGGTCAGATGTTCAGCTCATATAACAATATGCTTAATCATGTAGGCGACCTTCTTAAAACCGTTCAAGGTGTTGCAATTAACACCGAAAAGCATATTCAAAATGTGATTGATGCAACATCAGATACGAATCATGGTGTTAACCGACAGTACGAAGATATTGAGTTGGTTGCTGCGGCTATGACCGAGATGAGCTCGACTGTGCAGGAGGTTGCTAAGAATGCTCAGGAAGCAGAAGGTGCCGCAAACATAACCGACCAGCAAGCGAAGAGCGGCGGTGTGGTTGTAGGCCAATCTGAAGATCAAGTTCAACAAATGATGCAGAATCTCGATCAGACAGCGTTAATCCTGAAAGAGCTCGAAACAGAAACACTTTCGGTAGGTAATGTTACCGCGGTTATCAATGATATTGCTGATCAGACCAACCTTCTGGCCCTAAACGCTGCAATCGAAGCAGCGAGGGCTGGTGAGCAGGGCCGTGGCTTCGCAGTTGTTGCCGATGAAGTACGTACTCTCGCACAACGCACCCAGCAGTCCACTCAGGAGATCAGGGATATTATCAACCGCCTGCAAAGCAAAGCGGAAAGTGCTGTAAATTCTATGAATACCAGCACTCTACTGGCAGAGAAGAGCAATGAACTGGCACAAGCGGCTGCAAATTCGCTCGACCAGATTATCGAATCTGCTAACACCATCTCCTCCATGAATACCATGATTTCTACTGCAGCTGAGCAACAAAGCAGCGTTGCATCAGAGATCGATGCCCGCATTGTAAGTATCTCGGATTCAGCTGGTCGTACCAAAGAGGATACAAGCCGTGTGGTACAAGCTACAGAAGAGATAGGCAGAGAAGCTCATCAGCTTAGTCAGTTAGTAAGACGTTTCCAGCTTTAGACACAAAATAACGGAGAGGGGTGATTCTCCTCTCCGGATCCTCTCTTAAGAGTGATAGTTTTTAAGAGAGAACTTTAAGAAACCCTCAATGCCTGAGCGAGATCACCCCGTAAAATAATTTCTCTCACATCCTTCACCTTCTTCGGAGGACAAAGGCAGCCTTGCTTAAATCACACACCGAATACTGACTAACAGCCTTCATCATCTTCTGATTTTTCAACACAAGAGCCCTGCTCCGATGCAGAAGCTAAAGACTCAGCTTTCTGTATCAAAAGCCGCTTAAGGTCAGGAACACATAACGGTCTGTTAAATAGGAACCCCTGCAGATAGTCACATTCATGGGAGATCAGGAAGTTCAGTTGATCCATGGTCTCTACACCTTCAGCCACAACTTTCAGGCCAAGGTTATGTGCCAACGAGATAGAAGCCATACAAATCTCTTCGTCACCCACATCTGAACCTATATCACCCACAAAGGCCCGATCGAGTTTAAGAGTATGGATTGGCAAACGTTTCAGATATGCAAGGGAGGAGTAACCTGTACCAAAATCATCTATTGCCAGCAGGATTCCCAGCTTATTCAGGGCATTTAGTTGTTGTACTGCAAATTCCGGATCCTGCATCGCTGCAGTCTCAGTAATCTCAAACTCCAACTCACCCGGCTCAATCTGGTATTTCTCTATAACCTTTTTAACCTGCGGTACCAGCTCAAAAGATTGCAGTTGTTTAGCAGAAAGATTAACCGCCATTTTAATTTTGTGCGGGCTCAGTTTACGTATCTCTACGAGCTGTTTACATGCTTGATCCAGAATCCAGTTTCCCAGTGGCAGGATAAAACCAGTTTCTTCTGCAATAGGAATAAACTTATCCGGCGGCACAAAACCACGTACAGAATCATTCCAACGGATAAGGGCTTCAACACTGAACAAACTCTGATCTGAGGCGTAAAATTGAGGTTGGTAGTAAAGTTCAAACAGCCCCTGCTCCAACGCCACACGCATATCCTGTTCAAGTTCGAGACGTTCATGAGCCGCTATAGACATAGCAGGAGAGAAGAACTGATAGTTATCTCGCCCTTTTGCTTTTGCTTGATACATGGACACATCGGCGTTTTTAAGCAGAGATTCAACCGTAGACGCATCATCCGGAAATAAACAAATGCCGATACTGGCACTGCTTTCAAGAACTTTGTTAGCAAGACGGTAAGGTTTGCTCACTTCATCAAGCACTTTCTCCGCAATTATTGACGCTTCAACCCCTTCGTGAAGGTTGGTCAGAACCAGAACAAATTCATCCCCTCCGATACGCGCCACTATATCCTCTTCACGGACACAGGATTTCAAGCGTTCCGCTACCTGTATCAAGAACTGGTCACCTACCTGATGTCCAAGGGAATCATTGATATTTTTAAAGCGATCCAGATCGATGAAAAGTACGGCCAATGAGCGCTGACTGCGCTTGCTATTCAGTAAAGTTTGCTCAAGGCGTTCTTCCAGACTATACCGGTTGAACAAGCCGGTAAGGAGATCATGGTGTGCCAGATGGGAGATTTTCTCTTGTGCGGCTTTCTGATCGGTAATATCGGTATAACTGGCTATGTAGAAAGAACCAAGGTGTTGCTCATCCGGAATACGGGTAATAGAGGTCCATGTGGGGTGTGTATCTCCATTTTTTTTCCTGTTCCATAACTCTCCATGCCAGAACCCATTCTCCCCTAAATCTCGCCACATCGCCTCATAGGTTTGAGCCGATGTACTACCACTACTTAGCTTACTTGTTTCCTCCCCTTTGAGCTCGGCAAGCTCATAGCCGGTTAAACGGGCAAATGCAGTATTGATATTAAGTATGCGGTTATCACTGTCAGCAATCAGAATCGCATCACCACTATTCTCAAAAGCATTCGCATACATACGCAGAACCTTAGCGGCCTGCTCTTTCTCATCTTCGCACCGAACTCTTTCAGCATTACTCACATAAACCAGATAACCAAACAGGAAAATGACAACACTACCAATTGACCAGATAATTGAGTGAGTCAGGAATAGGTTCTTTTCAGCGATCTGAATCATCTCGTAATAGGAAGTTAGAGGCAGATTAAGACCCGTAGCCCCTCGCATATCGCCATTTTTATAACCCAGAATACCGTGGCACTTTTCACATCCCGGCTCCATATACATGGCCCGCAGATAGCGCAGATAGGGTGCATTATCTATGTCAGTAATCGACCAGATCTCTTTACGCTCACCACGAGTGAAGGCTTCTAGCTGCTCCGTTTCCCACTTGTCTGGTTTATTACCAGGATTAAGATACTTAAGGCCGGTTATACGACCACGAATACCGTATTCCTCAGCATAGGTATCCATCATCTGCCGTAACATGCTGGCTGGGTTAAGTAGCGTCAGTTCACGCCCATCTGTGGTGACCACATCCCTACCCGGAACGTGCTTCAGCCAGGGAACCGATTTCTGTGTTTCGGTAACGGGGACATATACGCCACCATGACTGGTTCCCCAACGGCGAAAGGTGATGTCTTTATTCAGATTTGCGCGTGCCTCAGCATAGGCTTGCTGAATGATCTGTTCACGAATGGTATCGGTGTTCCAAAGGTAGGATGCCATGAGCAACAGAGACCACACTGATAACAGAGTCAGTGCTAATCGGAACTGTTTTAACCAACGCGTAAGCCGCACCCCACCTCTCCTGAAAGCAACAACATCCTCAAGCGGCCCGCCCCCGTGCAAGCGAAAGGCGGCATATCCATTCCTTTGAACCAATCCTACAGAATCGCTCTCGATTTAGAAAAGACATAGATCAAACGATGATTACTAAACCACAAACCTACCGTCACAATTCACATAACAGCTTACTTGCTATCCGATTAAGCCTCCAGTATCAGACAATAGTGGCCCTAAACGAAGAAGTTGCAAAAAAACAGCTATAATCGACTAGTTAGAAAAAACTATTTACTGCTCGACCTAAACGACACGAACTGGATTCTCTAAATGCTAAGGACGCCATTGGAACACATCTCAGATGCCTTTCAGGGAATGGATATTGATGTAGGCCGTGCTGCTCACACTGTAACCAAAGCCCTTGACTACGTTGGGGTTGATGATAAAAGCCATGGCCGCCGCGTAGGTCTTATCTGCCATCGCATTGCACACCTTCTTGGCTGGGACCGTCACCGCCGTCACTTTATTCTACTTGCGGGAATGCTGCATGACTGCGGTGTATCGTCTACAGCAGTACATCAGAAGTTGACAGACGAAATCGAATGGAATGGTGCTGAGGACCACTGTATTCGCGGTGAGATTTTTTTACAGAGTTTCAGCCCCTTCGAGTCGTACGCCAAAGCGGTCCGTTACCACCATACCCGTTGGGAACACCTTCCTGAAGAGCTGGACCAGGAAACCCGGGAATACGCCAATCTGATCTTTCTCTCAGATCGGTTGGATGTAATCTTTGCCTCTTTCAATCTTGGCCACCACCATCACGAAGTCCTTCTGCACCGGGAGAAGATACTTGGAGAGCTTAGGCCCTATATTGGTAGTTTATTCGCGGAACATCTCTTCAAAGCCGCTGAACTGGCGGCCCAAAAAGACAGTTTCTGGCTGGAACTTAGAGATGAGTTTCTTGATGATGCCATCTTCGAAACATTATCTTCCAGTGATTACAAACTATCTCTCAGTTTCGATGATATCGAATCTCTAGGGGAACTCATCTCATATGTGGTCGATGCTAAAAGTCCATTCACTCACTACCACAGTTTACGTGTAGCGGATTTAGCCTACTCCATAGCGGGGCTTGCCGGATATGACAACTACCACAGACGTATACTGCGTATCGCCGGACTACTGCACGATGTAGGTAAACTCAGGACCCCTGATGAGGTTCTGGAGAAGCCAGAAGCACTATCAGACGATGAACTTGCTCAGATACGCAGCCACCCTCTGGACAGTAAACGGGTTCTAAAAGCGATTTTTCCAAATACTCCGATTGCCAAGTGGGCCTCTGAACATCACGAAAAATTAGATGGATCGGGTTACCCCTTCGGCTGGAGTGGTGACCAGATCGACATGCCTACCCGGATACTCACCATTGCCGATATTTTTCAGGCCCTGTGCCAAAAACGCCCTTACCGTGACCGCCTTCAAGTAAATGAAGTTCTGGAGATTATGGACAGAATGGAGAAGGATAGTCAGATTGACACTGATATCTATAACCTCTTGAAAGCGAATAAGCTGGAGCTATATCAAACTGCTGTCAGAGAAGGCTAGTAGATTACCTTAGCAGCTGCTGGAGGAGATCCTCAGCCTTTTCAAACTCAAAATCAGAGACGGCGTTGGTAATCTGCTCAATCATACCCGCATTAGCAGAACCAGCGGATTTAGATTTGACAGTTTCAGCCATACTCAGAGATCCCGTATCTCCGGTGGTAACCAGGTCCAATAACCGCTGAAGATCAGATAACAGTTCACCCTCATCGACAGTAAGGGGCTCACCTTCATCGGGTGAACTGAGGCCCACCACCTCATACAACGATTCGATACCCTGCTTCAAAGTCACAATGGCCTGTTCTAAATCCTGCAATAGCTGCTGACCTTGGTCCTCAGGCAGCGCCTTTAACTGCTCAATTTCAGCCGCCACGGCTGAGAGGTCATCAGCCCCCAGATTGGCAGCTACACCTTTTAGCCCGTGTGAATATGCCTGTAAACCAGCCAGATCTGCCGTGGTAAACAACAGTGAGGCCTTGTTCAGTGCATCTCCATAGCTCTGTTCAAATTTATTCAACAAGTTACAGTAGAGTTGAACATCATTAGATAACCGACTCAGACCCGCTTGAAGGTTCAAGCCCGGTAGTTGCTCTGGGACACCCTGCGTACCACTATCGACCAAAACTACTTTTTCACTGTGCCTCTCCCCGGGTTTTATCCATTTAACCAATGCGTTTAACAGCTCGTCGGGGTCTATAGGCTTAGTGATATGCCCGTTCATCCCCAATTCTCGGCTACGCTGCTCATCTCCAGCCATTGCATGGGCAGTGAGAGCTAAAATTGGTAGCTCATCAAAGCGACTATCTGATCTGATCGCTGCCGCCGCCTCATATCCATCCATCACCGGCATCTGCATATCGAGCAACAGTAGATCAAACTTCTGCTTGGAGAGAATTTCCAAAACCTCTTTGCCATTTTCAACACAGGTCGCTTTAACACCCATTTTCTCAAGAATACCTTTTGCCACCTCAGTATTGATCGGGTTGTCTTCTGCCAGTAGAACCCTTGCACCCAGAATATCCTCTATCTGATTGCGAGAACTGCTGCGGAAATCAACCTCATAATCATTCTGCTCCGAAGCTAATGCATTCTGTAAGGTATCCAGCAACAGAGATGGGGTATAGAGATCAGTGATCGTGAAAAGGTCATAGTTATGATCAGACTGTATCGCTTTTGCATTACGTGGCGTAGTGATCAGAACCGTCGGGTACATGACAACTTCGGGTATTTTCCTACGTAATTGAGCAACATAATCGATCAGATCCAGCTCATCCCTTTGATCAACCAGAATCAGGCAATCCACCAGATTGCTCCTCAGATATGTTTCCACATCATGTAGTTGATCCATACCGTAAGCTTTGGATTCATATGACAAACGCAGACTATGCAACAACGCCACAAGCTCTGGGCTAGAACCAATAACCAGTAGACGCTTGTCATTAAGTAGGTACTCTTTTTGTTCCATTGCAGATGAAATTGGGAAAGGCAATTCAACACTGATGATCGTTCCTTTCTCGGGAGTACTTTCAAGATCGATATCCCCATGCATCAACTCAGTCAGTTGGCGCGTAATGGAAAGCCCAAGCCCTGTCCCTCCAAAACGGCGTGTAGTACTGGCATCAGCCTGAGTAAACGCTTCAAAAAGAGACTCGAGTTTATCCTCGGCAATTCCCAAACCAGTATCACTTACCTTGATACACAATCTGATCTCCTCATCTGCAATAGCAACTGGACTGATATCCACTTGTACTCCACCTTTTTCAGTGAACTTAATTGCATTGCTGATCAGATTAGTGAGAATCTGATTCAGACGAACCACATCCCCCTTAAGAATGTTCGGAATGGAAAAATCCCTATGGATACGGAAGTAGATTCCCTTATCTTCCGCTCGAATATAGTTAACGTCGTAGACACTCTGTAGTAGTTTATCCAACTCAAAGTCAGCCGACTCAATTTCAAGATGCCCAGCCTCTATTTTTGAAAAATCGAGAATATCATTAATGATGTTGAGTAGATTTGAAGCCGAAGTATTGATCTTCTTGAAATAGCTATGTTGCTTAGCACTATCCTGATCCGAGTCCAGAGCCAGATGACTTAAACCGATAATTGCATTCATCGGTGTACGAATCTCGTGACTCATGTTTGCGAGGAAATCACTCTTGGCACGGTTAGCGTCTTCCGCTGCATCTTTCGCCTGAGCCAACTGATCCAGAGCACCTTCAAGCTTATTGGTTTTCTGATCCAACTCGGCAAACGCCAACTGATTATTATTGGTCAGCCAGAGAATAACGGAGAAAGCTCCCATAAAGGACAGGATAATAAAACCGATCAGATAGGATAGCCCAAGCTGATTGCCCATTCCCGTCGCAGTCAACGGCATATACACAACCTGTAAGCCTCGCACATCCCCCATTTTCCAATCACGCTTCGGGCTTTGCGGATGGCTATTGTGACAAGCAACACAGCTCTCTGACATACGCATCGGTGAGGCAAAACCAAGGAATTCCTCACCATCAATATCCAAAGTCTCGCTATACGTGTGTTCTGCACTACTGTTAAACCAGGTAAACGCCTGCCTTTCGAAATGGCTCAGATCACGCTTTGGCCGCCAGGGGTATGGATGTTCACTGATCACAGATACATTGATGTGACCATCACGGCTATTAATTTTTCTGGCAAGATCGATGGTCATGGTTGCCGGAATAGGAATCGTTGCAGGCTTACCTTTGTAGTCATGACTAGCGGTTACACCGCTGCCATGTAATTTACTCAACACCTCAGCGGAATAGAAACTGCGAAATGCCCCAATGGCATGGGAATATGAAGCAGCAGCACGCTCCAGAGCAGCTCTTTCAATGTTCTTAGTATGCCAGTAAGCAATAAACACCATGGTTGCACCAACCATAGCAGCTAACACAAAAAGCAAAGTCGCCGCTCTTACGGAAATCCCTTTAAATAACATACAGCCTCATAAGATCAGATATCACTTTCATTCCTTTGTAATAATTCCAAGCGTAGGTGAGTCACATAGGAGGTAAAGCGCCATACGATCACTGCCACCAGGAATAAAATGCTAACTAACGCTGGTATTAGTTCGCTTTTAAGCTCAGTAATCAGCTCTTTAGAGTGCTGGACTTCAGTGGAACGGTCGGTATAGAGCTCAGCTACACCAACAATATCATCACTGCTATCGCGAATTGGGATATAACTGGCAACCAGGTCACGATCAAAAACCTCTCCATCCAGTGCAGAAAACTGCCCTCTGTGCGTCACCTGACTGGCCGGAATACCGCGAGCCGCATCAGAAAAACCTTTATTGCCCGTTTTATCATCCCCTATCTGGGAGGCTTCACTTGAGTATAGGGTTATACCATTGATGTTATATATCTTAGCTTTGAGAACATTGGTACCGAACATAAAGCGCCGAACACGATCATCAACCCTCTGAAGTTCCGGCTCACTCAGTTTTGATTTCACCTTCGTCGGGACACTTGTTAATGCCAGATCAGCATGCAGTTCGGGATAAACCTCATTGATAAATATCCGAGTGATATCACTATTACCTGCTTGGGTTGCCTGAATGATGGCAGACGAGAGTGCACGTTCCATGGTCTGAGACAGTACAAAATAGATCCCTATAATCACCATTAGATTAAGGATTAAAAAAACGTACGGGAATCTCAACGACTTCTTGTTTGTTTGCAAGAACATCTAAATCTCCAAATCAAAGCCAAGAGTATGCTGTAAGCATTAGCTAAGATTAATATTATAGACACTCTGGCTCAAGCCTAGACCCCTCATGGTAGGAGGCACAAAAAAGGGAGCTTAAAGCTCCCTTGGTAATTAATTGTTCATCTAAATGCGGAAACGACTGATCTGTTTTTCCAGCTCCGTCGCCAGTTGCGATAATTGCTCACTGTTGGCCGCAACCATCTCCGACGATTGCGCTGTTTCTTCAGAAACATGAGAGATATTAACCAGATTTTGGTTCATCTCTTCTGCCACCTGACTCTGTTCTTCAGTTGCTGCAGCCACCTGAACCGCCATATCACGCACATGGCACATCTGATCAACTATACGGCTCAGTTCCGATCCTGCAGTTGTAGCAGCGTTTACACTCGCATCTGCACCTTCCGTTGAGCGCTGCATAGATGCTACCGCTTCTTTCGCACCGGAACGTAGACGTTCATTCATATCGCGAATCTCATTGGTTGAATTCTGAGTACGCATCGCCAACTGGCGAACTTCATCCGCAACCACCGCAAAGCCTCGACCAGATTCACCCGCACGAGCCGCTTCAATGGCGGCGTTCAATGCCAGCAGGTTGGTTTGTTCTGAAATCCCCTGAATCTCGGTCAATACCTTGCTGATCTCTTCTGTATCAGCTTCCAGTGTTCGAATTACATCGGCTGATCTATCAACTTCCTGCTCCAGAGCCTGAATTTTATTGATGGTAATATCTACATTCTTATTACCCGCTTCAGCTTCATCATCCGCTGCATCAGAAGCTTTCGCAGATGCTGCCGCACTGCGGGAGATCTCCTGCACAGTCGCAGTCATCTCATTCATTGCCACAGCCAGAAGCTCGGTTTCAGTCGCCTGTTTCTGGGTGCCTGAACGCGTCTGCTCAGCACTGGCGGATAATTGAATAGCACTACCATGTACCTGACTTATAGAATTGGATAACTGGCTCACCAAGTCCTGAAAGCTTTGCAAAGTCTCATCGATACAGCGCCCTACGCGCCCCAGTTCATCATTACTGGTGAGATTAACGCGCTGAGTAAGATCCGCGTTCGTAACCTCGTGCATCACCTTTTCAATACGCTTAAGCGGTTTAACAATACTGCTGATAATCGGAAGCGCAATAGCAAGAAGCAGAGCTGTGACCAATACAGCCAAGACAGTAAATTTGATCAGCTCAGTATAGAAAACCTCGTCAAGGTCATCTATGTAAACACCTGTTCCAACCGCCCAGCCCCAAGGCGCGAAAGAGCGTGCATAGGTAATTTTAGGCTGAGGGCTGTCGGCCCCTGCTTTAGGCCAGTCGTAGGCAAAAAAATCGGATGTATCTTGCTGAGTTGCCAACGCAGCCATACGAACAAAGACAGCATCCCCGGCCTCTGTTTTAACCCCACTCAAATCCTTACCACGGAATTTTGAATTACCACCATGGCCCACCAGAACGGCATTCCGGTCCAGTACGAAAAAGTATTCATTGCCACGATATTTCATCCCTTCAAGGAGGGAAAGCACATTCTCTTGTGCCTGACTTTCTGAGATCTGTCCGCTCTGGGAGAGTTGATACTGTTGAACGATCACCCCATGAGCAGATTCGATAAGGGATTGGATTTCTGTTTTGCGGGCTTCTTTCAATTCATGCTGACTTTCATACAACCCAAATATCTCGATCAGCATAAGAGCCATTACCGCTACCGCGATAAGCAAGCTTAACCGGTAACGTACTGATAGGTTCTTCATTCTGCCTTTTCCTTTAATAAGCTATTAAATATCCGTTGGCCTAATACTTCCTCCCCTCTTAAGAAGCTGCCACCAGCTTTGCATCGCACAAAAAATATCCAACAACTAGACTTTATGTCAATAGCATAGCAAGAGAATTGTTACATTTTGGTGCATAAAGCATTTTACATAATGAATAAAACCCTGATTATTCAATAATGTAAATTAACTTGAATTACTCCGGCATAGAGGGTAAGGCTTAATCTAAGGAAAGAAAATCAACGCACTTAGCGTTGCTAAGAAGATAGGTTGCCAGCCTCTATTTTCTGCATTGCAACATTGCCAATTAACTCTGGAAAAAACTTCAGGAAGCTCTGCTCAATTTGACCCTGTAATAGTAATAACTCGTCAATTGAACCTGCAAACTCATTTTGAAAACGAATACGACCAGCAATACGGTCCAACGCAAGCCCAATGCCTTCAATTGAAGCGTAGGAAGAAAACCAATCCTGCTCGATGATTCGACTTGTTATGGTGCGCATTCTTTCCGGCATCAAGTCAGCCCCCTGATACAAAGAGAGATAATACTCCTTGCAACTGGCCTCAAATGGCTGGGAACTAAAACGGTCCCAATGTTTAATCAGATAATGATCAAAGGCCATATCCAGCATAATGCCTGCAAATCTTCTCCTTTGAGGAGAAACCAACGCTTTAAGTTGCTTCACTGCAGGGTGGGAATCGGTATAGCGGTCGACCAGACGGTGGTTTTCCAGTCCTTTCAAAATAGGTTCAGGTAACAGCTCTGTATTCACTCCACGAGCAAAATCTCCAAGCAGATTTCCTACTCGGGATTCAACCGTTGGTTGCGCCAGAAACAGATGAGCTAGATAGTTCATAAATTACCTTAAGGTGTATTTGGCAAAGTAGATAATCCATCCCATAATTCTATGATTGTGTTACTGATACAGAAACTCTGAGATATGTTTAAGTCATTATTTAAGAAAACTCGTAGCTTATTTGGTAGTCCAGAGAAAAAAGTTCAAGCGCCTGATGTTCAGGTAGCTAAACGAGCCCTTCCCTCGCCTGCTGCCTCTCCTGAAGAGTTATCTGTTCTACTAACTTCATTCCTACTCGATGAAAAAGCCGATATCCACAATGATCAAGCCAATCAATTTGATGAAAAGCTAATCAACAGTATTCAAAAGAAGCTGCAGTCATTCCAACCCGACGATATCCCCAAGCTCGCTCAGGCATCAATGAATCTGTTAAATATGCTGACCGACATAGAGACACCAGCAGATAAAATCACCCGTGTAATTGAGGAAGATCCTGCACTGCTGGGCAAAGTTCTACAGCAGGCTAATTCAGCTCTTTATAAAAGCAGTGGTGCCGATATTGAGGACCTGTCGGCAGCGGTTGTGCGATTAGGAAATGATGGTGTGAAAAAGTTAGTACTATCAACACTGATGGCCGACAGATTTAAAATCCAACCTCTCTATTTCAAAGTGTTTGGAGCCAATATCTGGAAACACTCCCACGATGTAGCACTACTTGCCTCAACCTATGCACCTAAAATGGGGGTTAATCCCTTTCACGCTTATCTAAATGGACTGATCCATGATGTAGGCAAACTGGTTATTTTCCGTAAGCTAATTGAGCTAATGGAAACTGAAGCTCCGGGAACTTACCCCAGTGCCCCACTGTTTTCGTACATACTCGAACTCTACGGTAACAGAATCACCTTAGCTGCAGTTAATCATTGGCAGCTTAATCCAGACTGGGTCAAACCACTGCTGGAGCCAGAAAAGCACACCGACCTGCATGTTATGTCACCAGAGCATCAGGTATTCCATGTAGCCCACAGCTGTGCCGAACTGTATTTCCTGAGCCAGAAAGAACTACTTGATGATGAACAGCTACAGCTGCATCTGGCTAGCCATCAGATCCCTATAACCCTCTACCAGCAATTAACCAGTAAACTCTCTTAAGACAGAACCTTAAGCTACCTCTTAACCCTTAACCCTTAACCCTTAACCCTTAACCCTTAACTACACGTTAGAAAGCCAAATACTTTGATAGGGCTGCAGGATCAACGTTTCGTGATGATCCGAGAATCTATTCTCGGAAAGTAGATCCGACCATTCATCGGTACTGATCAGGTTAAGATCAGACAGTAATAACTCTGCGGGTTTATCACTGATATTGTTAAGACAAAAAATACTCTGACGACGGTCGATACTCTGACGCCAGAAACCAAAAATCTGTTCGCCAAGGTGTAAGGTAAACTGTGTAGCATTCGGATGAAAAGCGGGCTGTTGCGTGCGGATCGCTATCAGTTGTTTCATCGCTTCAAAAATCCGGTGATGATGCGAACACTCATTCTCCAACTGTTCTACCAGCTCATCATACTGCCAGTGATGGCGATTAATGGAACGGTAATGACCTGTCATGTTTACCCGCTCATGGTCATTATTGCTTCCTAGCAGACTCTGAATATAGATTCCAGGAATCCCCTCCAATGCCAGCATGATACGATGAGCACAGAGGAAACGCTGCTCTCCCCACTGGTCCTTACCTTTTACCGTACCCTGCAGGGCCTCAAATAAAGCAATATTGATCTCGTAGGGTTTATTTACACCGCTATCCAATGCCCGCCATGAAACATGCCCGCCAAATTCCTGCATAGTTTCGATAATCATTTCAACCTCTTCGTCTTGAAGAATCCCCTCCACAGGCCGCAAGCCGATACCATCATGGGAAGCAATAAAGTTGAAGTAAGCAGTACCATCCTGGGCTGGAGGCATACTCATCATCCACTGTTTCAGGTAGAAGCTGTTCCCAGTAATCAGTGCATGAAGTAGTAGCGGGGGCAGAGAGAAGTTATAAACGCAGTGCGCCTCATTGGCATTACCAAAATAGGAAAGATTCTCTCTGCTCGGAATATTGGTTTCGGTAATGATCATCGCAGTATGGCAGGCGTATTCGATCAAAGTACGCAGCAGACGGACAATTTCGTGGGTCTGTTCCAGATTCAGGCAGTTGGTTCCCACCTCTTTCCAGAGGAAAGCGATTGCATCCAGACGGAAAATATTCACACCCTGATCCAGATACAGACGGATGATCTGGACAAACTCCTTAAGAACTTCCGGGTTACGGAAGTCCAGATCGATCTGGTCATGACTGAAAGTGCACCACACATGCTGTTTCCCACGCGACGTTTCGACCTCACGCAGTAACGAACTGGTACGTGGCCTTATGACCTCACTCAGATCATCTTCTGGACTGGCAGTAAAGAAATAATCACGCCCCTTTCCTTCGCCTCTGATGAAATTCTGGAACCACTCCCCTTCACCAGAACAGTGGTTAATTACCAGGTCGGACATCAAGCGAAATTCATTGGAGATCTGACGAATATCCTGCCAACTACCCGCGCTCTCACGAACAGCGTAGAAGTCACTGACAGCAAAACCATCATCAGAGCTGTAGGGAAAAAATGGCAGAATATGTACGCCATTAATCAAACCAACACACTGCTCGTGCAGAAAGTTATATAAAGTAGTCAGAGCTGACTCGGATGGATGATGCAGACAATCGCCATAGGTGATCATAATCATATCCGCCTGATCCCAGTGGTTCTGATGTGGGATAGGTTGTTCAGCAACAGTCTCCAGCCGCATCAGGTCGATCAGTTCCAACGCAAGCAGGTCAGTGTTTACCTTATCGGTTAGGTACACCAGATCCAGATGACTCTTTACCTGAAAATGCAGCTGTTCCGCCGCTTCGCTCGTGTCCCGGTGTTCAATCACAGTGCACCGTACTCCTTGTTATCCAGCTCCACAGCTTCCATTAATCGTTCAAAAACATCCGGCATGGCACTCGCTACCCGGTTCCAACTCGGAATAAAAGGAGTCTCCATCGGATGGGTCAGGAACTGCTCACCTGCCGTCATAATGTTGCGGGCAAACATCTCCACCGCTTCCTCTTCACTATGGATATCCAGCTTCAGGCCATTCATCAGCGCATCATTGTGATAGGTTTCGATAAAATCCAACGCTATGCGGAAGTAGGTTGCTTTTAATGTACGGAAAGTTTCCGGGCTGAATGTATGCCCCTGAGTAGCCAGTTTGCGGAACAACGCTTTGGTGATATCGATAGACATCTTTGATAGCCCCGCGTTGGCATCTTCCAGAGAGAGATTTTGGTGCTTGTGATCATAGCGATCAGCAATATCTACCTGACACAGCCGGTTATTAGCATAGTTACGGTGCATCTCAGACAAGACCCCGATCTCCAGGCCCCAGTCACTTGGGATACGGATATCGTTCAGCACATCCCGGCGGAAGGAGAACTCTCCCGCCAATGGATAACGGAAGCTATCCATAAACTGCAGATACTCAATCTCACCAAAAACTCTTTTCAACGCACGTAGTAGTGGTGTAACTAGCAGGCGGCAAACCCGACCATTAATCTTGCCCTCAGCCACACGTGCATAGAAACCTTTGCAAAACTCATAGTTAAACTGAGGGTGGGCAACAGGATAGATCAGACGGGCCAGTAACTCCCGTGTGTAGGTTGTGATATCGCAATCGTGAAGCGCAACGGATTCAGCACGGCCCGATGCCAAAATATAGCCCATGCAATACCAGACATTACGCCCTTTACCCGGCTCTTTAGGTGCTAGCTCCAACTCTTGCAGCTCAGCGTCCAATGCTCGCAGGCGTGGTCCATCGTTCCACAGAATGCGATGATGCTGAGGTAATTTTCCAAAGAACTCCTTAGCAAACCTGAACTGCTCTTCATCCGCCCGGTCCAGGCCAATTACAATCTCATTCAGATAAGGGACTTTGCAGATTTCATCAATGATAGGGCCAAGTGCTGGCCCTTCCAGCTCAGAGAACAGTGAAGGCAGTATTAATGCCAAAGGACGCTTCTGGCTAAAGAGACATAACTCAGCTTCCAGCTCATCCAGAGGACGATCAGATAGATTGTGCAAAGTAGTGATAATGCCATTTTGATAAAAATCAGCCATAACAAATCCTTTAATCGTTTCTGGTAATGTTAGAGATTGAAGTGGTGGGGACGGTGATACCTGTCAGATGTTCAACACCTTCTACCCAGCCTTCAGGCCCGTAATTCCTAGAGTGGTAGCAACAGTTGTTATTGACCACGGGAGATTCATGCACCGGGGACTTAATCAACAGCGCTTTATCAGCAGCTTCCAACATGGCAATATCATTGCCACTATCCCCAGCGGCCAGGGTTAGAAATTCCGAATCGGGATGATAATGACGATACACTTCTGTCAGCCATGTCAGAGCCAAACCTTTGTCACACTCGCCCGTCACGTGTAAAAAGCGGCCACCCTGTAGCACTGTCGCTCCGGCCAACTGTAAACAGGCAATGAATTGTTGTTTACGCTCCTGCGAGCCTTGCCAGAGAACCGGTTCGCTATAATCACGCTGATTAGCAAGTCGCGCTGACTCTTCACTTAAGCCTGTTACTTCAACAATTCCCTCGCATCCCATATCCGTAAAAGAGACAAACTCACCGCCAAATTCAGTAGTTTGCTGTTGTAGGAGTGCTTGCCAGACAGATCTTGGCTGCGAGAAGCGGTGGCAGTAATAACCTTTGTACTGTTCACATTGCGCTGGAGGAGAAGGAAAGTAGTGATGAGGGATAAAAACCGCTGCACCGTTTTCAATAATAAACGGATGACGGTTGCCCAAAGCCTGACGCAACGGTAATAGCTCTGCACGGGTTTTACTTGTTACAGGAATCACAGGGATCTTAAGCTGTTCTAACTGACCAAGCAGGGACTGAGCTGGAGCAAAGCTATAGCTAAAGTGATCCAGTAACGAACCATCCAAATCACTATAGATCAGAATTTTTTGGTGCATATACGCCACCATAACGCCCAGAATGATGCAATCTCTGCCTATACATAGTGAGATTGCACCAAAAGCGTACTTTAAGAATCCTCTAATCCCCGAATACAGCCAAGACGAGGCACTCTTACTGACCAGAGCAGAAACCATGCCGGTTTATTGCTCAAGCTCCTTAAAGTTTTTTTCATTCCTCCAAGAAAAAATTAAATCCGTGCATATACTTAAGAATGTTTTGGGCAATCTTCTCCTTAGTTCGCCCGTTGCAGATTAGACTCAAAGAGGATAGAGGATGTCGGACGAACTCGTTTTCTTTGCCGAAGAAGATCCTGAGGATTCGGAAGCACAAGTCATAAGTTCAAAGCCTTGGAAAATCCTCATTGTTGATGATGATGGAGAGGTACATCATGCAACCAGCTTTAGTCTGAAGGGACTGAGTTTTATGCATCGCCCTCTTGAGTTTCTTCATGCATATTCAGCAGCTGAAGCCACTCAGATACTTCAGGATGAACCAGAGATCGCTGTCATACTCCTCGATGTGGTGATGGAAAATGATCGTGCTGGTTTGGATCTGGTAAGAACCATCCGCGAAGAGTTAGAGTTAAGCAATATCCGGATAGTTCTGCGTACTGGTCAACCGGGTTATGCCCCAGAGATGGAGGTAATCCAGCAGTACGATATTAATGATTACAAAAACAAAGCTGATTTAACCCGAACCGGGCTGTTTACCTGCGTCACCAGTGCACTTCGCTCTTACTCACAACTCGCCACAATCACCACTAGTAAAAAAGGCCTTGAAGTGATAGTTCGTGCATCCAGTGAACTTATGTCAATGCACGGTATTCAAGAGCTGGCGAACGGTATAATCACTCAGCTTGCAGCTGTATTAGGCATTCCCGCCGAGGGGTTGATCTGCTTTCGTAACAAGAATAAAGAAGCTCAGCTAACCTATGCTCCTGAAGATTTTGTTGTAGTTGCAGCATCAGATCAGCTACAAAACAGCATTAATACCCAGGTATCTAAAGTTCAGAATACACAGGTCCGTGAACTTCTGGTTGACTCCATTTCACGCCAGGCGAACAGTCAGAGCGATAATGCCTGTACCCTGTATTTTCCCAATGGCTATGGCGACGATATGTTGCTCTACCTGGATATCCAACGCTCCCTGGAAGAGACAGAACAACAGCTGCTTGAAGTGTTTTGCAGTAACATCGCAATCTGTCTGGATAATGTCACCATTCTCGACCGTTTACATAACTACGCATATTACGACTCACTGCTTGATATCCCTAACCGGGTTTCTTTCGCCAAACATATCGATGAGGTGATGGAGGAGGAATTTAAAAACCTGATCATTATTCTGGTAGATATCGATCACTTCAGTGGCATCAACGACACCCTTGGGGCTGAATCTGGTGATGAGCTACTCAGGCTGGTTGCCCAACGACTGATCCAGGATCTGCCAGCTGAAGTATTTACCAGTCGACTTTCCGGCGATACATTCGGTCTAATGGGGCCGACTCAGGTCCTGACCCCTGAACTAATCGACCGAATCCTGTCACAGCCCTTCGAACTGTTTGGCAATGAACAGATGATCTCGATCACACAGGGATACTATGTCTTACAGGATGCAAATATTAGCGGTAACAATGCCATCAAACGTGCCAACATCGCGCTAAAACGCGCTAAAGATATTGTACGTGGGGATTGCATTGAATATACGCGAGAAATAGAGGAAGAAACCCATCAGCGAATGTTATTGCTGCAGGGTTTGCGAAAAGCCCATACCGACCAAGAACTGTTTCTCGCATACCAACCTCAGATAGACTTACAGAGCGGAAAAATCATAGGCGTTGAAGCCCTAATGCGCTGGCGCACTAAAAATAACAGTATGATTCCGCCCGATCAGTTTATCCCTGTTGCAGAGAGCTCTGGTCTGATTGTGCCTCTGGGTGAATGGGCAATTAAAACCGCACTACAAGATCTAACGACTCTCGAAAAACGCTTTCAGCTAGGTCTGCAGATGGGAGTAAACATCTCTGCAGTCCAGTTCAGGCACCCCAACTTCCTGAAGATGGTCCAAAGCTGCCTTGCAGCAAGTCCAATAAAATCGGGGCAAGTTGAGTTTGAAGTCACTGAATCGGTTGCCATGATGGAAACGGAAAATGTCCGGGAAATTTTACATGAGTTACATAATCTCGGAGTCAAGGTAGCCATTGATGACTTCGGCACCGGTTTCTCCTGTCTCAGTTACCTGGAAAAACTTCCGTTCGATCGTCTGAAGATCGATAAATCATTCATCGACAAGATGATTGATCCAACAAGTACCACTTACATTCCTGAGATGATCATTAATCTGGGACGTAGCCTGCAGATGTCCGTTATTGCAGAAGGCGTAGAAACAGAGGAGCAGACACAATGCCTGAAAGACCTTAACTGTTTTCAGGCTCAAGGCTACTTTTTTTGCCGACCGATGGAGCTGGAACAACTGGAACAGTGGTTGCTTCAACATACACGCAGATAAGCATAAGTAGGTTGATTAGTGATGAGATTATCCCTCCGATTGGTTTTGCTAAGTGGTCTACTACTGCTGATCGGTTGCTCCGATCCCGAACCGATAAAGATCGGATTTATTGGAGGCACATCCGGCCGGGTTGCTGACCTAGGCATCGCCGGTCGCAATGGTTTCCTATTGGCTGTAGAACAACAAAATAAACGGGGAGGGATCGATGGCCATCCCATTGAAGTAATTCTCAAAGATGATCAACAAAACCCAGAGGTTGCTAAAAAAGGGATATCTGAACTACTCAACGCCAATGTTGATGCAGTGATTGGCCCCATGACCAGCGCTATGGCGATGGCAACTGTCGATCAGATGAATAAAGCTGAAACGGTGATGATGGCCTGCACCGTCACAACGGACAAACTGACCGCCCTCGATGATTATTTTCTAAGGCCCTTATCTGCCATCAATTCTCATTCGGCAAAAGCGGCTAAACTTCTAACGAATAAACACCCGGAAGTATCTCAACTAACAATTGTGATTGATCTCGGTAATGAAGCATACACCCGTGATTGGGCCAATGGCTTCAACTCGGAGTTCACAAAAAACGCTTCAAAAAAAGTTATCTCTGAAACATTCGCATCGAGCAACGATACTGATTTCTCCAGTCTGGCTGACAGTATTATTGGAACCTCTCCTGAAGCGGTAGTGCTTGTTATGAACTCAGTTGATGCCGCTCTGCTGAATAAACAGTTGAAACAGATCAAACCAAATCTAGTAATGCTTGCAGCAGAGTGGGCGGGTACAGAAAGGCTTATCGAGCTGGGCGGCAGTTATGTAGAGGGCCTTTATGTTGCCCAATACATTAACAGGGAAAGTGAAACTCCGAGATTCATTAAATTCAAAAATGAGTATCTACAGCGTTTTCAGCAAGAACCTGGCTTCCCTGCCATGTACTGCTATAACTCCGCAACAATGGTGATGGCAGCTCTTAAGCAGAGAAAGAGCGGCCATTCATTGAAACAAAGCTTACTCGCTCTGAATAATTTTCAAGGCGTCCAAGGGGTTGTGGCTATGGATCGCTTTGGTGATACACAAAGTATCACTTATATGACCCAGATAAAGAATGGACAATTTGTTGTAATGGGTGAGTAATGAACACACAAAAAGCCTGGCCCTTACGCTTATTTCTTTCCTCTCAGTTTGCTTTAGTGGCGATAATTCCACTGTTGGTTGTTGGGGTTCTTTCCCTGATTTTTTTACTACCCAAAATTGAGCAAACCCACAGTCTGGACCAAAAAGCTCTGGCCACCTCTATCTCTGGACAAGTTAAAGCCTATCTAGATAATGCTGCCACTGACATGCAAGTGTTAGCCTCTTTTTCTATTCAAACTAACTTCCCAGATGAGAGCATAGAAGAGCTGCTAGACCTCTATGCTAGCAATCAAAGTTATTTTGAAGCGATCTATCTGACAGATGAGAAGGGCAAAATCGAACATATCGGATTGCCTGATTATCAACAGTATCTTCGCCCCAATTTCCTTGGTCTTGATCTGAGTTACTCCGAACGCTACAAACAAGCTCGCTCAGTTGGCCGGGGAGTATGGACCGAAACATTCCTCTCAGCTGTGAGCGGGCGCTTATCAGTTGCTTATGCTCAACCACTGTTAGACGGCGTGATTATCGGTGAGATATCTGTTGACGAACTGCCCAAACTGGTTTTTAACTTGGCAGCCGAATATGACGTGACGGTAATGATCCTGGACAAAGGACGTCAACTGATCGCCCACCCTAACCTGGAATATAGTCTGCAGCAGCTCAACCTCAGTGACTATGAGCTGGTCAAAAGAACTGATTCCGGAGACAACGTTAGCCTGCCGCTTCAGTTTCAGGAAGATGACCTTTTTGGGACTGCTGCCATTATTCCCGAGTTGAACTGGATGGTGATCGCCGCTCAGGACCGATTACAAATTGAAGCGGAACAGAGTGCAATAAATCAGATACTTCTTGTCGCTGTGCTGATCGGTATGCTTGCCGCAGGTGTTACCGGTTCACTGCTGTCAAAAGAGTTCATTTCAGGCTTTAGCCATAATACTAAACTGGCGCAAGCATTAGCCGAGGGGGTGTACATGATAGATCCAAAAGCCTCTCGCATACGTGAGTTAAACTGGCTTGGAGAAAGCCTGAAAGTCACCAGTCAAGCGATCAATAAACGTGAGCAAGAGATCTGTCAGTTGAACGCAGAACTGGAACATCGGGTTGAAGAACGCACAGAGGACCTACGTCAAACCAATACCGAATTACATCATGCTCTACACAACCTTAAGATTACGCAGGACGAGCTAATTCAATCGGAAAAACTAGCCGCCTTGGGGGCGCTGGTTGCGGGGCTCTCACACGAGCTGAATACACCGATTGGCAACAGCATGATGGCTAGTAGCACGCTGGCTGAAAATTCACAAAGGGTCGGCCAACTGCTACATGACAACAAACTTAAAAAATCCGATTTTGATACCTTTATCGCTGAAACAGAATCAGGGAATCAGATTCTGATGCGCAACCTGGAGCGGGCATCGGAACTGATTAGAAGCTTTAAGCAGGTAGCTGTGGATCAATCAAGCTCTAGTCAACGCCCTTTCATACTAAAACAGTTGCTGGATGAGATCCTTATTACTCTGATCCCTATGCTGAAAAAAACCCGGGTACAGGTCAATCTGACAGTTGAGGAAAGTATCAAGATGGATAGTTTCCCCGGTGCATTAGCCCAGATCATAACCAACCTGGTTCAAAACGCACTCGTCCACGGGTTCCCTGATAACCAATCCGGCACTATCAATATTAATGCAGCACGCATCGACGGATATCAGGTTCTTCTGACGGTAGAGGATGATGGCCTGGGTATTCCTCTAGATAAACAAACCTCTATCTTTGATCCGTTTTTCACTACAAAGCTGGGCCAAGGGGGCAGCGGCATAGGCCTACATATCGTACACAACCTTGTGAATAATCTTCTTCAGGGTACTATCACTGTCAGTAGCGAACCGGGGCAAGGAACCTCAATGCAAATAAGAATGCCTTGTGAAGTCACTAAACCGGAGGAGGAAGAAAACGGAATATATCCTGAAGATGAACAGGCATCCTAGCCTTGAAGCGCTGCTTCTAGAACGATTCAACCCTGTTTCGGCCCTGTTCTTTTGCCTTATAAAGGGCTTGGTCTGCCCGTTCTATCAACTGATCAATATTACTATCACTGTTCTGTAACTGGGTTACACCAATACTTACAGTGACTAATAACCCCTCCGGCTTCAGTTGCTCCAGCGCCAAGCGAAGTTGCTCTGCCTTTTGTTTCGAAGCGTTTAAGTCACACTGGCAGAGCAACATAACAAATTCTTCACCACCAAAGCGGGCTGCAATATCCTCCCGACGACACTGATCAGCCAATTCCGTAGCAACATGCTTCAGTACAGAGTCTCCAATGAGATGCCCTTGCTGATCATTAACTTGCTTAAAATGATCAATATCCATTATGAGCAGACTTACCGGGGAACTATGTCGGCGTGATTCAGCAATTTTCTGAGCAGCAGCTTCCAGTAGATAATGGCGGTTATACAAGCCTGTAAGCTGATCTCTTAGGGCAATTTCACGTAACATATCCCGTTGTTTTTTCAGAGTGATATGTGTATTTACCCTAGCCAACACAATCGCGGGTTTGACCGGTTTAGCTATGTAATCAACCGCTCCAAGCTGCAAGCCCATCTCTTCGTTACGATCCTCGTCCCGTGCCGTTACAAAAATCACTGGGATATCACTACTCTGCGAGTCCTGCTGAATTCGCTGACAAACTTGATAGCCATCCATCCCCGGCATCTCAATATCGAGAAGAATCAGATCAGGCTTAGGGCCATGAGCAATAAAGCCGAGACAATCTTCGCCAGAGGTAGCAACTTTAATCTGATAATGCTCTTTCAGGCACGCAGCTAATACCTGAATATTTGAAGGTGCATCATCAACGATCAGCACTACAGGTTTTGCGGTTTCACTCACACCAAACTCCTCAGGACAGTTGCAGATCGAGATCCATGATTTGTTCCAGTTTCTTCAAGCTATCCAGCGCCCGGCTATAGTTAAATGCTCCAATACTACTTTGCAAAGCACTCAGGTGTTCAGTAAGTTCAGCAGATGCATCACAACTCCATAAAGCATCAAAGTCGGAGGTATCTATATAACTCTTTTCAATTACTGCTTTGGCAATCTGGATTAGCATTTCAGTCATCTTTTCTTTACTTAATGACTCTACTTCGGTGTTCTGCTTCTCAGCCAGATACTGGGTAAATTCAGTATTAACTAACTCAGCTGCCTGCATAAAGTCGGGCAGCAACCTAATAACCTCTGCCTCGTCATCCGCTTTAGCGGCTTTTTCCAGAGTTACAGATATCTGATGCAACTGCATAGCAGATAGGTTTGCCGCCATCCCTTTGAGAGCATGTACAAGGCGTCCAACTTCTGCCCAATTCTTTTGTTCCACCGCGGGCCCAATCTGCTGAAGAAGCGGGTCAACATCAGCAAAGTAAATATCTAGCAGAGAGGCCAATAATTCTTCTTTTCCCATAATTCTTGAGATCGCGTCCTGACGATCCCAAATAGGCAAAGTATCCTCAGACATTATCTCTGCGATAGTGCTGGTCTGCAGTTCTGTGTTTAACTCTGGTTCCGCAGGGACATCAGAAAGGGCCTGTTCACTGGAGATGTCTGTTGTAACATCGGACGACTGAATATCAAGCCATCGTTCTAACTTACGATTCAGCTCTTCGGGCACTACCGGCTTGCTAAGATAGTCATCCATACCCGCTGCAATACATTTCTCTCTATCCCCCGCCATCGCATTGGCCGTCATCGCAATAATAGGTATTGAGATATTACTCTGCTCCGCTTTGCCTGATCTGATCCATCGGGTCGCTTCATAACCGTCCATCTCAGGCATCTGACAATCCATCAGTATCAGGCTGTATCTGTTTTCAGGAACTGAGTGCTGCAGTTTTTCAACGGCTTCAACCCCGTTACCCGCAACCTCCGCGGCAAAACCTAGCTCCTGCAATACACCGGTAATCACCATTTGGTTAACCTGGTTGTCCTCTACCACCAGAATTTTAGTTCCGCTCTCAGGAACAGCAGTAGATTGAGATTCTGACTCAAAGCGGAGCTCTTTAAGATTGTGTTGAGTAACCAATGGCTGGGCTTTTTGGTATGCCTCACCACCATCCATTACCACCTGCAAAGCATCAAAAATATCTGAAGTAGTGGCAGGTTTCGGGAAATATGCACTGAAGCCCAGATCAGCAAAACGCTGAGCATCTCCCCTATGTGCCATAGAGGTCATCATTACCAATTTTGAGTTTTGGAAACGTTCATCTATTTTAATGTTCTGTCCCAACGTAGCCCCAGTCATCTCAGGCATCTGCATATCCAAGAAGATCACATCAAAGCTTCGCCCGGTGTCACCGTAATGCCGTTCACACTCTTGCAGTGCTGTTTCTCCACCATCAGCCTCAAATACATTTGCTCCCCATAACCGCAGCTGGGCCGTCAGCACCTCCCGATTAGTAGCATTATCATCCACCACCAGTAGATTTAACTCACTGAGCTCTACACTTGGTAGCACCGCTGTCGAATGTGCACTTGGTTCCAACAGGATGCTGAACTCGAAACAACTACCTTCTCCAACCTTACTCTGGACGCTGATACTTCCGCCCATAAGCTCACTGAGCTTTTTGCTGATAGCGAGCCCTAACCCAGTACCACCAAACTGGCGCGTAGTGGAAGCATCAACCTGACTGAATGAATCAAACAGATCTGGCTGTTTCTCATCTGGTATACCCATACCCGTATCGATAACAGAGCAGGTAAACTGCAGCTTATGGTTGGCAGATGGCTCCAATACCGCACGAATCAGAACCTCGCCCTGTTCTGTAAATTTAACTGCATTCCCAACCAAATTGGTCAAAATTTGGCGCAGACGTCCTGGATCACCTTTAACTTCAGACTGCTCAACTCCGGTCAGATCCAGAATAAGCTCAAGCCCCTTATCCTGAGCTTGTAGTGCCATCGCTTCAGCAAATTCGCCCAGCATCCCCCGCAGGTTGAATTCGATGTTCTCCAACTCCAACTTACCGGCATCGACCTTGGAGAAGTCCAGAATATCGTTGATCAAGGTCAGCAATGCATTGGCACTACTCTGTGCAATAACCGCACGATGTCGCTGCACATCATCCAATGGTGTATTCAAAAGCAGTCCCAACATACCTAATACACCATTCATAGGCGTTCGGATCTCATGGCTCATGTTGGCTAGGAATTCACTTTTTGCCGTATTTGCCAGCTCGGCTTCCTCTTTAAGAGCGACCAGACGACGCTGCATCGCTCTTTCTACGGTAATATCCTGGTTACTACCAATCATTTTTAGAGCATTACCCTGCTCATCAAGTAACACTGCTGCAGTGGCTTTGACGTATTTAATTTTGTCACCCGGTAGTAGCAGCCTGAACTGATAACGCCACTCTTTTTTTAACTCAACCGAACGCTGCAGAGAAGCTTCTGCCGCTGCCATATCCTCAGGATGAACACAGTTACGCCAGTGTTCAAAGTTCAAATTCTGCTGGATAATTGCTGCCGGGGTTTCGTAGATTTCATGCATCCGCTCATCCCAATCCAGCTGATTGGTCTGTAGATCCCACTCCCATATTCCCATGCCGGAAGACTCAACCGCCAGCTCGGTACGACGTTTGGCATCAACCAGTTGCTCTTGCATCCCCTCTGCCAGATCACGAGCCTGGATAATCTCTTTTTCCGCTTTAATTCGTTTAGAGATATCCCGGAAGCTCCAGACTCGTCCAACATTTTCTCCCGCCACATACATCGGTAATGAGGCCTGTTCATAGGTACGCCCGTCTTTCAGACTTAACGTTACATAATCACGCTTGCTTTCACTGCTGAGAAGAGCCTTGATGCTAGGCACAAATTCATCGGGGTTCACTAACTGCCTGGCTATAGGCCCCAACACACGGGAGTTTTCATTGTAGAGTTCTGGGAACCCCCACAGGTCGGCAAAACGTTTGTTATATCGAATAATCGCGCCGTCCAGACGAGTTACCAGAATGCCATTATCTGTAGATTCCAGTATCGACTCTTGGAGGCTCAGTGCTTCCTGAACTTCCAATTCAATCTGCTTTCGTTTCGTTATATCACTGCGGATAGCGATATAACTGACCGGTTTGCCCTCCTTATTTGTAAAAGGCACTACAGTGGTATCAACCCAGTAAATACTGCCATTCTTAGCACGGTTACAAACTTCTGCGTTCCAAACATGACCAGCAGAAATTTTACGGTACATCTCTATGAAGAACTCACGCGGGTGATATCCTGAGTTAAGCAACCGGTGATTCTGTCCAATCAGTTCTTCACGGGAGTAACCACTGATCTGGGAGAACTTATCGTTAGCGTAAGTGATCGTTCCCTGGACATCAGTAATCGCCACAATGGAGTGCTGATCCAAAGCAAACTTCTGCTCTTCCAGTTCCAATAAAGCCTCATTGGCCTGGATGCTACTAAACTGAAGTTCCATTTCGTGGGCTTTACGTTTTTCCAGCATGTGGTTAAACGCTTCGGCCAACTGACCAATTTCATCTGCAGATTTAACATCAACCCGCTGACTGGTTTCCCCCTCCGCTACTTTTAGGCTTGTCGTAGCCAAAGCTGTAATAGGATCAGTTATTCTTCTTGCAACCCAAAGTGACAGCAGTAACACCACCATGACCGTGAGCAACGTAAATATCAGTGTGATCCTTCCTAACCAATGCGCAGCAGATAAAGCAACATCATAGTCAAGTTCGCTAACCAACGCCCATTTCACATTACCGATCTGAATAACGTAGTTAACACCCAAAACCTCTTTACCGTAGGGTCCGATATATTGCAGTGCAGGGGGTGTTAGATCCTGATATGAAGCATGCTTTTCCACGAAATCTAAATAAGCTTCGGTTTGTATCGGCTTTTCCAGTACCTCATCCCAATTATTATTAATAGGGGTCCGCAGCTTTCCATCGAGACCTATAAGGTAGTGAACAAATGACTGCTCACTGTCCGTGCTCAACAAACCTAGAATACGATCTAACTTAAGTTGGAAAACAAACACTCCCTGCCAATCACCGTTGTAATCGATGATTGGGGCAACCATAAAGCCCGTTAATTTAAGATTTGAACTCTTATCCTTTATAAAACCGGAAAAACGCTCCTCGCCGGTACGGATCGATCTAAGTACAGCATTGGCATACTCACTACTTCTATGTTGCCCCTCCAACAAGTTTGTTCCCAGGTCCTCACCTTTAGCGACGCTAAAGAGGACATTTCCCTGCATGTCCAGCAACAGCACATCCTGAATGTAATCGTAGCGCCGTTGAAGAGTGAGGAAATCAGCCTGGTAAACAGAGGTTCTATTCACCCAATCAAAACTGCCCACATACTCTTCTACTGCTCCCCCTCTTTCATTAAAACCCTGATTAAGAGATTCCAGCATTAAAATGGTATTACGTGCTTCGGACTGTCGACGCAGATCCATCCAGCGGTAATCGAACCAGTTGCGGATAAACTGATCTGTCATCACCGCTGACTGCTGCAAGCGGTCTTCTGCAGCGTGCAGAAGGCTTTTCTCCGCTTGTTGATAACTTAGCCATGAAACAAGGGTAAGGGGTACTAATGCAAGCAGCAGAAACCAGAGCAACAATTGCAGGTTAAGTGACTTGAATTTGAAGGGCCTTGATAGCTTCTCCCTTGCCGTCAATGTCGAATCCTTATTCATATTTACTGCACCTGTCCACTGTTCAGCATTTCAACCGAGAAACGAGTATCTGCAAATTCATCTATATCAATGGTTCGTTTCAAGATATTTCCTTCAACTGCGTAGTCCATTATCTGTTTAAGACCGGCCTTATCCACGTTCAGGTTCAGATAGTTAATAACCTTTAAGCGGGGATCCAGGCTGGCAATAATGGCAGCCTTTGAATGTGCGGGGATATGTTTACGTACTATCGACACAATTTCCTGCATCGCTTCACCCCCCTGCCACCGAGCCATCTCAATGTCTGCTCCTGCTTCGTGGATGTAGTGCATTACTTCACGAAGAGCTGCTTCTTTCTCGGCAATCGCCTTGTCAGTCGCAAGCGTAATACACTCAACATGGCCGCTGGGCCATGGCATTACATCCTTCGAGTACCAGGCGACATGGCCAAACCCACGGGCCTCCACTATATCTGCCCAAGGCAGGGACTGCTGGAAGGCTGCGGCACGGGCCCTGTTACTTTGTCCTTTAATAAAAACAGGTGATCTCGGTGGTGCAACGGATATCGCCAAAACCTCATTCCTGCTATCAGGTTGTAAACCCAGACTCAGGCCATGTTCCTTAAGGTAACGATAAAGCACTACAGTATGCGTTGACTGGAGATGAGGCATTCCGATTTCAGTAGATTGGCCTGTATCCTGATGAGCCTGTCGCAAAGCGTCTGCAACAGAAGCATCAGGTTTACGCTCAGAACGATCAGCGGGGAGTTTAATCCGTTTCCTAAGCAACTCGTTTATCGCCAGCGCATTGCCATCCCTGTGCATCAATCCGATCCATCGGAAATCGGGTTGATCCATGTACATCTGCATCGCCAGTGGGCTCATTACATAAGCCATATCTGCTAAACCGGCCTGAAATTTAGCCCTTAACAGATCCCAGCTTTTCATCTGTTCAATTTGAAAATCCGCATGCTTCATCTGTTGTCCATAACGTTCGTATGCCACTAATGCGGCATAGTGATCTGCCAGAGGAATATAGAGAGCGTTCACAACCTGCTTAGAATATACCGAAGAGGAGAACAACAAACTTATCAATACAAGCATGAGACGTTTTAAAACACTGCTTGCGGGTTGAAAAAATGATCCCCTAAAAACCGATACCACCTCTATGCGACTCCTAAACACATAACACTGAATATTTAGTGTAGTTGTAATTATTTTTTTGGGTTGGCAATAAAGCTATTTAAAGCCCCAAAATTCCAATAAGCCTATAAATTCTTTAAAAAAACTGACAGCAAACCAAACGGTCTTTCAGTTTGCTCCGAGAATAAGACGAAAAAAAGCCGACAAAAGTCGGCTTTGCATGAGTCAGAAGAGTAAGGGTGGAGTTTCTAACTCGAGGGAGTAAACAGATCGCAGAAGATATCCTGCATATTAGCCCCTGCGAGGAAGGTCTGTTTGCGTAGCTTCTTCACTCGCTCTTCGGAACCACAGAAGTAAGCCCTGTAGCCTTTGGTGTCTGATACTTTGCTTTTAACAACAGCATTCAGATCACCCACTTCACAGCCCGCAGGCAAACTACCCTCTTCCAGAGTAACAGGCGTATACGTTAAATTCGGATAGGTCTCTGCCAAAGTATTCAACTCATCTACCAGATATAATCCCTCGGCATTTTTTGCTCCGGCAAATAGTTGAATTTCTCCCGAATGACCGCGTTTTAGAGCATCTCGTACAATACCGTATAACGGAGCCAAGCCTGTACCTGTTGCTGCCATAAGTACTGGCTGCGTCAGGTCTGATTCTGTGTAGAAGCAGTCACCAAAAGGCCCCTGCATCTCTATAGCTTCACCTACAACAAAGTCATTCATTGCCCACTGGCTAAATTGTCCATCCGGGAAGATGCGTAACTGGAGCTCTACGTAATCATCTACACCAGGGACACTAGCAATGGAATATGAACGACATAACCCGTCGTGTCGCATCAGGTTTACGTACTGGCCTGGGAGATAATCAAGCTCAGCATTAAGCCTTAATTGCAATACACTAGGGGTTAGCAACTGTTTACTAACAAGTACCGCGGAAACCTTTTGCGCTTCTGCACCTCGCTGGACAGTGATCGGCGTTTCAGGCTCACAACGACAGGCAAGAAAGTAACCTTGTTGCTTCTGCGTTTCCTTAAGTCCATTTTGGGCTGCAGCAGGTGGCGTTCCTTCTGTCGCCTGCAACATGCAGCACTGACAAGCGCCGGCACGACATGAGTTGGGAATGTCATGACCGGCATCCAGTAAGGCTTCCAACAGGGTAGTCCCTTCCTTAACCGTTACATCCACCTCTTCAAATCTGACGCTTACCATAGTGATTCCCTTATCGGTTTAGTACGTCGTCACGTACGCTGTTACCAATTGCCGCAATCTCTTCAATATCTGATGCAGGCACACCCAGTTCAGTCAGAGTTGCTGCCAGATTTTCCAGTACAGCATCAAAGTGCGTGTCATTCAGACCTTTCAAGTGTTTATGACCTTCACGCATATCCATGCCGGTATAGCTGTGTGGGCCACCGAAAACCATGGTCAGGAAGGCTTTCTGTTTAGCTGCCTGTCCATCCATATCAACATCATCGAAGTAGTGGCTGATACGATCATCTGCCAGCACTTTGCGATAGAAAATATCTACTGCTGCATCTACAGCTGCTTCACCACCAATACGCTCATACAAACTCATCTCTTTTTCCTCTTCTACTTCGCTCACGCCTTCCTTAGGGCGATTTAAAACATCATCACGCACGCTCTCTGCAATGCCTGCGATCTCACCAATATCCTCATCACCAACACCCAATTCCGTAAGTGTTGCTGCTAAATTCTCTACTACTGCATCAAAATGTGTGTCATTCAGGCCTTTCAGGTGTTTGTGGCCTTCGCGCATATCTTCACCGGTGTAATTGTTTGGTCCACCGAAAACCATGGTCAGAAAGGCCTTCTGCTTAGCTGCTTGCCCATCCATATCCACATCGTCGAAGTAATGACTGATACGGTCATCCACCAGAACTTTGCGATAAAAAATATCCACAGCAGCATCTACTGCTGCTTCGCCGCCTAGTCGCTCATACAAAGAGGCTTTGCACTTACCGCTACCACCAAACAGCCCTTTTAACTTGCTAAAAAAACAACCCATAATCTGTTCCTCACTGTCCTACTTGAGAGAGCATGTAACCTACTGCAAAGCTGATCTCTTCATCAGATAAATCATCAAAACCACCTTTAGCAGGCATTAGCCCAAATCCATTAATGGCATGTTCGACTAGAACTGCTTTGCCCTGAGTCGCACGTTTCTGCCACATCTTTTTGTTACCAACGATTGGAGCACCATTGATACTTTGCGCATGACACGCAAAGCATCGGCCCTCAACAATCTGTTTACCCTTCTCCAATTCAGGAGATAGCGAACTGGTTGTTGTGTCGTCTGAATTGCACCCTGATACAGCAAATGAAATGAGTACCAGGGTGAACAGCGACATCAGAGCACCGTTAAACATCAATGATTAGCCCCCTAGAGGAACACGAATCACTACACCGCCCATCACGTCGCCCATTTTGAAGTCAGTCTTAGGGCTGTCTTTATGGCCGTTGTGGCAAGTTACACATGCTTTAACGGAAGCTACGTCTGCATAAACTGCAGTGAAGTACTCTTTGCCACCCAGTGTTTCAGTGCCGTAGAAGTTTTTACCCAGGTTCTTAGCAACGTATTCCAGGCCTTCTTTCTCCATTGGAGTACGTGGTGCGTTTTGAGAGTTGATTGGCCAGATTGACTGAAGGGAGTAAGTGAAATCGTCAGTTACTTCTGAAACTGCTTCGTAACCAGCACGGAACATCTGAGCTGGTAGAGGTACGCCATTATCAACATCTTTCCAATGTTCGACTGGAAGAACAGCATCAGCCCCCTTAGGTCCCAAACGGCCTACGATCAGCTTCGTATAATTAGTACGATCTGCATTCATGACTGCGAACAGTGCATCTGTGTGTTTACTTGGGTCGATACCCACAGATTTAGCTTCTTCCTGACAACCTGTAATAGCTACAGTTGTTGCTGCTATGGCCGCAGCCAGCGTTAGTTTTTTCAGCATAGTAATTCCCCGTTCATCAATTGCTCATAAGTGAATCTTGTTTATTTTTTCTCGGCCTCCCGTTTCAGCGCCATCTCAATAGATGGAATATGCTGAACAGGAAGACCTTTAAAGTTGTTCTGAATTAGTTCTGGATCAGCCAGTGAATCAAGACTGAAAGAGAGAGAGTGGCAACTCATACATACATCACGCACCATCTTCTCGTTCGGGCGCAAGTTCATGCTTTGGTTGTGCTGAACACGCACTTCAACCTGACCGAATTCTTTATGTTCTTCACGTGGCATATGACAGGTCGCGCAGCTCACACCACTCCCACTAGGCAGCTCTCCGCTTTGCTCTTTCTTCCATAGCGTGGCATGAGGCGATGCGGCATAGCTCTGCGTGTGAGTATCGTTATGACAGCTGGTACAGGCTTCTACTGCTGCAAGCTGAGGAGCAGGATTATGTGCATCGTGACAGCTAGCACAGTCCAGACCGGTGAGATCAGCATCCCCATGGAATACAGCTCTACCCTTCTCTGGCGACATCTTGCCAAGCCCTTCCGCCAGTTTCATACCGTGCTTACCCAGTAGGAATCCTTTTTCTTCGTTCTGGTGACAGCTACTACAAGCCTCCAGACCGGGATCATCTTGCCAAGGCAGGCCATTCGGCGCATGACAACTGGTGCAGTTCACACCTGCTGCAGCATGGCCACTCAAACTCCACTCTTTAAGATGCTCAGGGCTTGCCGTTGGCGCATCTGCCTGATCAATACTCAGGCCCGCCTTACGCTCAATAGCTTTTGTCCCTGAACGCTCAAGAACCTGAGCAATCGCTTTGACCATCGGCCCCTCGCTGTTCTTCAACAGGAAGGCTTCATAAAGTGCACGGTTATCGTGGTAGTTGTGGCAGCCTGCGGAAGCACAGGTATCGAAACCCATGCCTTCATGGCTTGGACGTTCCTCTGCTATCTCTGCATGACACTCGTAGCAGAAGTCTTCGGGCAGGGTGACACCCATAGAAAATGTCCGGTCCTGCTTATGCTCGCCGTGACAGGCAACACAACTGACCGCATTGATTTTTTCCAGACGGTCAGCATTACGAGGATCGGTAAATTTCTTGATCGGATGCGAGTCGTGAGCAGCCTTTAACTCTTCTTGGTGACAACCAAGGCAAGCATCATGAATAACCTCTTCACCGCCGAAAGGTTCTGTGTGACAGGTAGCACAACTCAGTTCTATTTGATGATGGCCATGTGTCGCATCACCAATTAAGAAATCCGGTTTCTGTTCCTGCATAAACATCTGATAGCCAAAGAAAGCTACCAATGAAAAGCACAGTAACAACCAAACCAACCAGATAGACAATTTACGACTCATACATATCGCTCCGGCCTAGAAATAGTAAACGCTAAGAATATGGAAGCTAAGCAGTGCAGGCAGAGGCCAGCTGAGGAGCAAATGTCCCCAGAAGCTGATTTTGCGCAACTGAAGCCCAACGCTTGGTGAAAATTTATGCTGCATCCCTATTGCCACGCTTACGAACGCACCTAAAAAAGCCAAAAGCAGGAAGTCGATCAGCAACCACTGGTTAAGCGCCTGGCCACTGTTAAATCCGGTATGAACTAATAAGATCAACAAACAGAAAACAGCTAAGACGGTGTGTAAACTGCGCCATAGTTTGTAAGAACCAAACTTCAGTGCTTTGCTACGCTTCTTCAGCGACATCAACAGACCAATAACGGTTAACCCCAAAAGGGTGAAACCTGATACCTGTTTATAGAATCCATCATTCCAAAAAAGATCTAAGCGCAGAGGCTCCTGCACAGAAGTGCTTACAGTCAGTGCAGGGATCAATAGAAATGCCAACAATGCTGTTGCTACAGCCAGTGATGTGCCAAGTAAGCTGTTTTTATCAGGTTCAGCTTCCTGCTGAACTTCGCTTCCCAACATCTGCTGCACCAGAGGCTTACAAGTTCCGCAGGTTGTTGAAGCACCTGTTGCCTGAGCTAGACGGTCGACACTGCAGCAGCCATGTTCAATGGCGTAGCTGAGCTGACCTCGAGTAACATTATTACAGTTACAGATAACGGCTGTTTCAGGCCAGTGTTCAGGGCTATTAGAGGAAGGGCTCCAAACATTCCCGCTCATTCGGAAGCGCAGCAATTGCCAAGGAAAGAGGCGGCGTTTGTGCGTAATCAGTTCCTGGATACGTGGAATTTCATCCCACTCACCTATCGCCATCGCTCCAACCAAGCGGCCATTTTTTAGCGCTAGTTTGCGATAGCTACCCTCTTTTGTTGTGTAGGTAATAAACTTTTTCTTGTCGTATTGTTGTTCATCCAGCACATCCCCCATGCTGAAGACCGCTTCTCCAACAACCTTCAAACGGGCAATACTGTGTGAACCCAGATACTGACTACCACCCTGAGTAATATGATTCGCAGCTACAGCAGCCTGTTCAAAACCAGGTGCAACCAGGCCATAAACCTTTTCACGGTGCTCTGCACACTCGCCGATCGCGTAGATATCAGGGTGCGAAGTCTGAAGCTGGTCATTAACTCGAATACCACGCCCGACTTTTATCCAGGCTTTTCGCGCTAGCTCGATATTTGGTTTGATTCCAGCAGATAGCAACACCGTGTCACACTGAATGGTCTCACCATTTCGAAGTGCAACGCCCTCAACTCGATGCTCCCCGACGACACCTTTAACGCCGGCACCAACAACGACACGAATACCCATCGCTTCAAGTTTTTCCTGAAGCGCTGCTGCAGCAACATCATCCAGTTGCTGATTCATAATTCGGTTAGCCTGCTGTACCAAGGTGATGTTGGTCAGATTTCCCTGCATCGCCTTAGCGGCTTCGAGTCCCAGCAAACCACCACCCACTACAACCAAATCCTGGCTTCGCGTGGTGCGTGCTTTGAGCTTTTCCGCATCACGCATGTTGCGGAAAGTGAACACGCCATCCATCTCCACACCTTTAATATGCGGTACATGGGCACGGGAACCTGTCGCCAACACCAACTTACTGTAGGAGTATTCCGTACCTTCGGAATCCATCACCGTACCCCAATCGGTATTGATGGCAGTGATCTCTTTACACAGATATTTGAAAAGCGGGTCGTTTTCTAGATCATCTAACGGTAAAAGCAGGCTTTCTGTAGAGTCCTGGCCAGCCAGTAAGGCACTCAGTCTGACCCTGTCATAAGGAAGGTAAGGTTCGTTACCAAAAAGAATAACGGGAGCCTGAGGAGCGTTTTTACGCAACTCCTGAATAAAACGAAAACCAACGGGACCGGCGCCGACCACGATGATCGCTTCGTCCCATTTATCTGCACCTACGCTCACTTTTGGAAGTGCTTCGCTCATTTTTAACCTCCCGATGTCACTCACCTGACCTCGGTTATAGACTGAGCAAAAGCCTTGCCAAAAATGTTTTAGCTACACATCTTTAAAGAAAAATATTTATATATCAATAAGATACAAGCACTCAAAAACATTAACTGTTGAATATTAAGAATAATGAGCTTCGCACCAAAAAAATACTTGAACAAAGAATAGACAGATTTTGTGCACCGCAAAACTGCAAACAGCGAACTCTAATATAGTGCAACATGGATTGTTAGTAGCTAAGAAAAGGTGCAACAAAGATATTGTTGCACTTATATAATGCCAAACCTGCTCTACAGATTACTGCAACTGCTGCAGCTTCTGTTTTTCCTGACCGAGTTGGTATTCAAGACGATGAAGATAGGAAGGGGAGGGATCTTTTTTCTGTTCCAGCTCTCGAATCTCCTGCAGCAACCTCTGCCGTTCGCTGCTCGATAGACCATCACTGACAAGACGTTTCTCTTTTTTACTAATCTCTTGGTCCAACTTTTCTTGCTCACGCTTGTGCTGGCTGATCTTGCGTTCAGTTTCGCGGACTTTCTGCTCCTGGAGATAGAAATCACGACCTTTCTTATAGGTTGCTAAGAAGGCGGTTTCCATATCCGGCGGGCAAACATACGCATATACAAAACCATTACGTCCAACCCGGTAACCGTTATCAGGTTTACAGTAGGACTGCAGGCCCTTTGTTCGGCCAGTAAGATACTGATCCAGATTCAGTTTAACTTTATGCTCAGAGCAGGCCTGTTGATGCTCAGCCAAATAAGCTTCAGTTTTACCCTGCAATCCATCCTGATAACCAATACCATGCCAGTCACCAGTCAGACACTCCTCTTTACTAAGACTGGCACAGCCGGTCATAGCTAATATAGAGAGTACTGCTCCTATGCTTCGTAATCTCACTATCGCTCCTCCAGTTTGGAGGCAGAATAATACATACAAGCTTAATAAAAAAAGAACGATTCCAGTTTCAAAAACTAGAAAACCGGTACCAATTTATAACCCTGTGTTTGCCAACCGATCAAAGAGATAAACCCATCGGCAACCACGCTTAGCTCTTTGGGTAGAGTACTGTTGTCCACCTTGAACACATCAGTAGCAATAGCACAGACTTCGATTCGCACACCCCGTTTATGCAGCTCTTTGATACTCTTCTGAATGGAATCAAACTCCTTCTCATAATCAAAGGTCAGCTCAGGGTTGGCAGTTTTGCTCAGAAACTTAACCGTCGGTCCGATGACAACCACAACCATTTCCGGCTCTACATTCTGCCGTTTAAGCCCATCATAGGTACCCACAATCAGGTCCATATAAAACGCAGTTTTCTGAGCCGTTTGAAAGTCGATCAGGAAAACTGCTTTTGTCTCGCTGATACCATTCAGTGCAACTGAATCATCATATTTCTGTTCCGCGGATAGTGATACTGCAAACAGGAACGTAAACAGCAGCATCAAAGATTGTGCTGCTTTATACAGATAGCTCATAACTTCCCCCTCATTTTTATGCAGTTATCTTGTAGCAGAGCAGGAGATGCAAGACAGTTAAGGGAAAAAGGATAGAAAGAACTAATTTAGCCAGCACTAAAGTAGAAAAAATGCAAAGTATTGGAGCCAATAACCAGAACGGTTATAGACTCCAACCGAAAGGAGAAAAGTTACTGCATCAGTACATATTCACCACGAAATTGAAGGATGATACGCACAGGCTTGTCTGACTTATTTTTCCAATACCAGCCATGGGTTCCGGCAAACGGTGTTTTTACCTCTCCACTAACTTTACTATCTGTACCTATCTGATAGCTCTGAAAGAACCCCGTCTTATCTCCTGCCGGCTCACCATGGAAATCGTAGTAAAGTTCACCACCATCAGTTATCCACTCGTAAGCCAACAGTTTATCTTTGGCCTGCATCACCTTATATTCCTTGTACCCTTGCGGCGGCAGATCAATAACGATTGAATCTTGCCAGTCGCCTTCAGATAACCCTTCAGCAACAGCTGATACCTCTACGGCTTTACTCTCAGCAGCATAAGACGTATCTGCATGGGAATAATCATGCATCTGCATCAAGAACAGTAATCCCCCCATCACCATCAAACCAGAGTTGGCTAGGCGAGAGAAAGGTCTGAAGCTTTCCTTATCACGCCAGACACGTAACAGGATCAGCATAACGACCAGTGCCGCTAGCTGCCCCAGCTCAATCCCCAGATTGAAGGTAACAATATTCAACAACAGATGCTCGGCATCCAGCGGTAACTCCTGAAGGCGGGTAGAAAGGCCAAACCCATGAATCAAGCCCAGGCCTGTAATCATCAGCAGCATATTAGGTGCTTCTATACGCAGGTACTTCTGGAAGCCTCCCAAATTGGTAAAAGCGATATAGGACACACTCAATGCAATAACAGCGTCAATCAGGTAATAATTGATCTGAATACCCTGGTAGGTAGCCCAGATCAAAGTAACACTATGTCCAAGCGTAAACGCGGTTACATACTTGGCAATATCCCTGAAGCTCTTGAGAAAGAAGACAATCCCGAACACAAAGGCCAGATGGTCATATCCAGAGAGCATATGTGTTGCTCCCAGCCAGAGGTAGCTCAGATTACCGCCTTCGATAATCGCCTGCTTCTCCTCTTCAGACATACCATGGGCAAAGGCCAACTGTGAAACACACAACAACGCCAGTAGCCCGATCAATACAGGCCAACGAAAACTAAAACTCATTTTATTTCCTCTATAGCGGGATCATAGATCCCCTTGAAAAACTGTTAACCAAATTTGTTAAAACAGTTTCCCTGGAGGAGCCCGAGGAGGCGGGCGAATGGTTGATAGTGAGGGTAAAGGTGCCGGCTGATATAGCCACCGAATTCGGGTAGCAACTCGAACCGACAGAATAAGGAATAGAAGGACACTAAGAACAAATAGCGTCGAATCGGATTGGACTTTCTTCAACAGCAGCTGTTGCGTGAACTCCATCTCAACACTCTGCTGCTGATGCTCTTCACCATCCGTAATAAAACTACCGTGCGCATGGGTATGATCATGTGAATAATAACCCACATCGTGGTGGTGATGAGACTCCGAGTTAAGATGCAGATGCAAAGAGGAGGACTGGACACTGGTATGCACCAGTATCAAAACGGCAATAAGCAGCCCCCATAGCAACTGAAATCGAGTATCGGATCTTTTCATGGAATTAATGATAAGGAAACGTAGCTACCGAGCAAGGCACAATTGGTGCCTAACTCGCTGTTATAAAGTACTAAAAAGCCACCTATGGCTATTATCGAATTACAATATCCGGCAACCAACGTTTAGCGCGATCGATCTCATCCCGCTCCCCTTCATTCATTGGTGGAACAGTAAGATCATCCGGTGGAGAGGCCAACAGGTTCAGATCTACTGCTTCTGCCTGCCCCTTGATCACCCCATCTTCAACCCGCATATTGTAGTAAACACCGTTCCAGAAGTTAGCGCCAAAATCCTCTTTCTTCTTGAACATAAATAACATGTCATGGGAAAGCCAACTTAAATCACTTTCGGTAACCATATGCGGCTGTTTATATGGGTATGGAAGATGACACATCAATTCAGGGCCACCTTCCAGACATTTCATCTCTTTCATTGAGAGGAAATAATCTTGAAACTTGGCATGATCCATATGCAGTTTATAACTACTGCCATCAGCTTGGGGCTTGAATATGACATCACCTACGACAACTTCATTGCCCTGTTTATCCATCAGGATAATCTGTTTTTTTCCATCTAGAGCATCAGCTAGAGCAATATTTGACAAGACAAGACCCGACAGTGCTACTGCGGTTGAAATAGTTCGGACAAGCTTCGGCATAACAGGCTCCCTCGACATTAAGCTGATACAAATAGTCTAGTAGTTTAGTCAGATATAGCCATGGTACTTGGGTACAGGATTTCCCATATCCAACAACATGTTGTAAACAACAGCACCATCTCTGGATTCTTCACAGCAGACAATCTGCAAACTTATTAGTTCCGACAATATGGCTTTTGCTCGACCAAAGGTGTAGAAATAAAATAATCGGAAAGAATGGAGTAATTATGGGCTCCTGTTGTGGTGAAGATAAAGATTTTGACGGAGCATCAATTGAATACCGTCGGGCATTGTGGTGGGTCATAGGGATCAATGCGGTCATGTTCTTTATCGAAATGGGCGCCAGCTTTCACGCCACATCTCAAGCACTGCAAGCAGACGCTTTGGATTTTCTTGGCGATACTGCCACTTATACCTTGTCCCTGCTGGTTATAGGCCGTTCCCTAACTATTCGTAACCGAGCTGCTCTGTTCAAAGCAGTGAGTCTGTTGCTGATGGGTATAGCAGTATTTTCCATGACGGTTTATCGGGTTTTAGTTCTGCAACCCCCTGAGGCAGTCACAATGGGAACCGTTGGCGTGCTTGCTCTCACCGCTAATGTTATCAGTGTTCTTATTTTGCTCCGTTTCCGAAACGGTGATGCCAATGTCCGTTCAGTCTGGCTCTGCAGTCGTAACGACGCTATCGGTAATGTTGCTGTTATTTTGGCTGCTGCCGGTGTCTGGCAGAGCCAAAGTGCATGGCCTGACCTCATTGTTGCCGCAATAATGGCAAGTCTGTTTATCTGGTCCGCTGTCCAGATACTACGCCAGGTACAGCATAGTGATTCAAACATCAACGGTTCTGGTCACACCAGCTAAAGCGCCCATAAGTCATCGTATAATGGTCAAAGGCTGGCGTATTAATTGATTTTGAACAAACATTATTTTTAAAAAACTATCCATAAAGACAGTTGAAAAATTGTGCCTAATCAAACAAAGTAGGCCTCAACTTTTTAGATTTTACCCTTTAGAAATTCTGGAATTTAAAGGAACACAATATGGCTACAATTCTTGTTGTCGATGACTCCGCATCTCTTCGTGGAATGGTAACTTTTACTCTGAAGGAACAGGGTTACGACGTAGTTGAAGCCGCAGATGGAAAGCAGGCATTACTCAAAGCAAAAACTGGTAAATTTGATCTGATTCTAACAGACGTGAATATGCCGGGTATGGACGGTATTACTCTTTGCAGTGAACTACGTAAACTACCAAATTTTAAATTCACCCCTATTCTGATTCTGACAACAGAAAGTAATGCTGATATGAAGATGAAAGGTAAAACTGCAGGAGCCACTGGTTGGCTGGTAAAACCTTTCAATCCGCAGAAGCTATTAGCAACAGTACAGAAAGTTGTACGTTAACTAGCCTTCCTATAGATATAAAGGTAACTGTGCAGAGGTCTGGCTATCACTGCACAGTAGAATCAGATTCTTTGGATTGATTACTATTGACCTTTAGCAAACAATCCACAAAACCCTCTGATTTATTTCCCTTAAAACATTTCCACATCGTATTTGAACGACTACTATTTACCCTAGGTCTATGGGTAATTCCCTCAATACTAATAAGAACATAGAAGTAGCGCCTGAACTATGAGAGCTTAGTCGGCGAGGTTTTGAAAAAGCCCCCAGCAGTATCAGGAACCAGAAATGAGCGACACCCTATTATTTGCAGAAGATAAACCTACCGTTGAGCAAAATAGTAATCCTCCCTGGAAGGTGCTTGTCGTTGATGATGAAGACAGCGTACATAAAGTCACCCGATTAGTGTTGAAGAATCTCTCCTTCGACAACCGACCTGTACAACTGATTGAAGCCCGTTCTGCTGCCGAAGCCCGAACTATTCTGAAACAAGAGGGTATTGATATCGCTCTGGCGCTGGTTGATGTGGTGATGGAGTCGGACCATGCGGGTCTGGAGTTAATTCGCACTATCCGTGGTGAGCTGCAAAACCATATAACCCGAATCGTGCTACGTACCGGTCAGCCTGGACAAGCCCCCGAAGAGAAGATTATTCAGGAATACGATATAAATGATTACAAGGATAAAACTGAACTCACTGGCACGAAACTGAAGACACTGGTTTACTCTTCTTTACGCTCCTATCGAGATATTCTTACTATTGATCATCAGCGCACCTCACTGGAAACGGTGATACATGCAATCGGCAAAATAAATGAAGTAAAAAGTCTGGGAATGCTGGCTTCAGCCATACTTGATCAATTAATTTCCCTTTTACAGTTCGAGCCCGATTCTATCTACTGCATTACCCGGCGTATTTATCGCAATGAAGCCCATTTTAATGTTCTGGCAGCTACAGGGGCATTGGAACCGCTTCTTAAGGACAAAAGCCATTCACATAAAAGCATGATGCAATACCATGAGGATGAGCTGCCAAAAGAGTTGCAAGAGGTCTTTAACACAGCGCTGCTCGAGAAATGCTCAATTCACACAAAACAGGGCTATGTAGCTTACCATTCAGGTATGTCAGGCTCAGAAAGCCTACTTTACGTTAAACATCACTCCCAAATAGACGAGCACGCTAAACACCTACTGGAAATTTTCAGCGCTGATGTTATCTCTACTTACCATACCCTTCTCCTCAAAGAGGAGATTCAGGAAACCCAGGAAGAGCTTATCTATATCCTTGGCGAGGCAGTTGAGAAACGTTCCAAGGAAACCGGTGCCCATGTTAAGAGGGTGGCAGAAATTTCAGCCTTACTTGCATCCCTGTTCGGCACTAATGAACTATTTGTAGAGAATATTCGCTTAGCCTCCCCTTTGCATGACTTGGGAAAAATCGCTATCCCTGATGCTATTCTCAACAAACCCGGAAAGCTGAATCCTGATGAGTGGGAGTTGATGCAAACCCACGCTGAAATAGGCGAAGCGATGCTTGCAAGCTCTGACAGGCCTATTTTCCAATTGGCGGCACGCATTGCTGGCAGCCATCACGAAAAGTGGGACGGAAGCGGTTATCCCAGAGGGCTACAAGGAGAGGAAATCCCCCTATCAGGCCGTATTACAGCAGTGGCGGATGTATTTGACGCACTCAACAGTGAACGCTGCTATAAAGAAAGCTGGCCCCTGGAAAAAACACTCGGTCTATTGCAAAAAGAGAGCGGAAAACAGTTCGATCCTGAGCTGATCAAACTGTTTTTAGATAATATAGAGACCGTTCTGGATATCTGTAATCGTTATCCTGATTAGGAGCGAGGCGATTCAATGTCTGAGGCTTCATCTCAAAAAACCTCCCGCAAAGTGATTGCCAGTCGACTGGGTAAACGTTTTGCTATCCTCATTGTCCTGTTCAGCTCCTGCTTCACTCTACTCAGCACAAGTCTTCAGTTGATACTTGATTACCGGGTGGATATCAGCCGAATCGAACAACAGTTCACCAATATCCGAACTTCATATCTGCAAGCGATTACGCTCAGTGTCTGGTCTCTTGATGACTCACAGATTGAAACCCAGCTAGTAGGACTGAGCCAATTACCCGATATCGAACACGTTTCGATTAAGGTATCTGGAGAAACCAACTGGCAGCAGGGGGATGATGTATCAACCAACACAAGGACGATGGAATTTCCGCTTTCATACCGGGCACAAGGTATTTCTGAACAGAACATCGGCACTCTGGTTGTCACTGCCAGTATCGACAATGTATACAAGCGACTGATAAATAAGGCAGGGGTTATTCTGGTCAGTAATGCGGTCAAAACCTTCCTTGTATCAGGTTTTATCCTGCTCCTGATCTGGGTATTAATTACCCGGCACCTACACACCATTTCAGAATATATCAGCACCCTTGATTTCGATAATCTGCGAACGCCCCTGCAACTGCAGAAAAAAGAGAATCCGAATAAACCTGATGAGATAGATTCTGTAGCCCATACAATCAACCATATGCGCGAAAGCCTTCATAGTTCCTACGAAGAGCTGAATGAACATAAACAACACTTACAATCTCTGGTAAAAGAACGCGATAACCTGCTACAAGTAGAGCGTAACTACAAAGAGCATCTGGAAGATTTAGTATCGGAACGCACAGATCAGCTGGAAAAATCGATGGATGATTTACGCTCAGCACAAGATATGCTGATCGAATCCGAGAAGATGGCAGCCTTGGGAAATATGGTTGCCGGTGTGGCCCATGAGATCAATACACCTATCGGTGTCTGTCGAACCGCTGCCAGCTATCAGGACGAGGGAAGCAAACTGATTCGAAAAAAACTTGAGCAAGGCACTCTTACTCAATCAGATCTCAAAACTTTTCTGGATGATATTGATGAATCAAGCCTGTTGTTTGAAACCAATATTGTTAAAGCCAGCAGGCTGATCTCAAGTTTTAAAGAGATCGCAATGGATCAGAGCTACGATGCCAAACATAAATTCAATCTCAAGAATTATTTGGAATCATCCATACAGACCATCTTCCCACAATACAAACATCAGAATGTTACTTTCTCACTCGACATACCCGACAATATTGAGATGAACAGCTACCCAGGTGCGTTGCATCAGGTACTGAGCAATCTGATCAATAACTCAGTTCTGCATGGCTTTGAAGACAATGAGATAGGTGAGATTACTATCCGGGCTGAAAGGGATAATGAACAGCTAGCTCTGTACTACTCTGATAATGGTCGCGGCCTTAACGACGAAGAGCAGAAAAAACTATTTGAACCGTTTTTCACCACCAAACGCGGGAATGGAGGAAGCGGGCTCGGAATGTCGATTGTATTTAATATTGTTTCACGGCAACTGGAAGGACGTATAGCGCTAATACCTTCAAATGAATCCGGCTTCCACATCAAGATTACCATCCCCCTTGAAGCGAAAGATAAACCGATTGAACTATAAATTCGAGTCAAGGTGAGCGGACTCTTAACTCAGGGCAATTTTCGCACGCTGAGATCCTGTCTCACCGATCTCAGCGCTTGCCTCACTAAGACGGCAAACTCTGCAAAGTACTATTACTCCAACAGACCGCATCAGAATATGAGGTAGAAAGTTGCTGCTGAGTATACTTGTTAGAAATGGCATCCCACTCACCACGGGTATAAGCATCAACCTCTTGTAACATAAGCCCCAGCGGGTTACCCCCACCAGCAACCGCTCTTTTGATTTCAAGCTGCACAGGCAGTTGTTCAAGAAGCTCTTTCTGCGGGATGCCAAACAGAGCATCAATCCCTGATAAAACACCTGCCATAAAGGCCGTACTAGGCTCTATTGCCTCCTCGCTTTCTGCCAAGGATTGGCACATTTTACCTTTGATAAGCAGATTATTAATCACTTCATCTGGAGCATGGTCATTACGGGTCAGTGAGAGAAGCAAAACCCATTTACGCAGCTCCTTCAAACCAAGAAGAACTATAGCCTCGGATATGTTGGAAATCGTACGATGCCCACGGAACACAGCCGAATTCACTAATCGCAACAAAGCCGCCATTAACTGTGGGTCTTTCTGGATCAGCTCTTCTATGCTCTCAGGGCTAGCGTCTGGATGGTGAACTTCACCTATCAACTGCAACATCACCAGCTCATTACGAGCCAATTTGTTACCTTTGATATATTGGGGGCGGGCGAAGAAATAGCCTAGGAAAAGATCGCATCCGGCTTCACGGCATAATTCGAATTCATCATAGTCCTCGACCTTCTCAGCCAGGATAGTTTTATTACCCTCGGACTTAATCCGCTGACAGTGTTCTCTCAGTTCTGCTGGAGATAATGTTTGCACATCTAATGTAATAATCGATGCAAGTTCCTGTAAGCGCGCATCTGCATTAGCGGAGACACTCAACCGGTATCCACTACCCGCCAGTTCAGCCAGATGCTCGATCACTAAATCGGTTACATGCTCATGGCGCTCAACATCCAGAATCAAGGTTTCCACAGGAACAGAGGGAAGCTGCCCATCGTAAAGCCAGTCAGCATTAAAGTTTACCAACGCAGGAAGGTATTTAACCTGCCCATTTTCGAGAATATTAGTGAATGCGCTAACCAGTACTTCAGTGGTTGCAGCCACACCATCAAAACCACTATCGGGCCCCAACCCCTCGGCATCCCTGTAAAGAAGCTGGTAAGCATAAGTATTGAGGGCTTGATCGAAGATAGGTTGACGAGCAAAAAGAATTGGCCTGCTCATATTTCTCCTTTAAAACAGCGCCGGTATTGATCCAACAAAAACCGCTTCCTCAGCAGCCTGGGTACTTCGAGTGTAGTAAAGAGCAGCTAACGGATGCAACTACAATAAAGCCCGCAAATCATGACATAAAACAAAATTGTCATGACTAAATTGACATAAATACTTTACGCCAGAACATCGACCACAAAAAACTCCTTGGTAATCATAGCCTTACAGTAATTAATGAGACTGGCACCCTCCTTGCTCTACCGAGGGTAACAACTCATTCAAACCTATTAGGTGAATTATTATGGATACTCATGAAGAAAATGTAGAAGTCATAGGCGTTGTTCCTTCTATCCTGATGGTACTAGCAGGATTAGCCGTAGCAATACTTCCAGCAATTGTTCAGTTGGTCCTGATTTCAGGATAGCCCAATGCTGCCGGGTAGAACGCTCCCTACCCGGCGGGCTTTCAACCTACCTGGATCTCTCAATTTCTTGACTTCGGTTCCTTGCGCAGTTGCTAATATTAACAAATACTTACTACAGGGCCTGCTATAGGCCTTGGTTACCGTGTTTAAGCAGCTGTGAGCAATTCCAGAAATAAGCTGTACCTGGCGTGCCCCTGCCCACTTCAAAAGGATCACCGAAGATGCAGCATAACAAAACCTCGATTATTGCTTTTCTGGCAATAGCTGCCATTACTCTGTTTGCTCTGCTGGGGACTCCCATTAAAAAAGATTTTCCTCTAGAGGAGGTCAGGATAGCGGTATCCACTACTCCGCTATCAGCTCCTTTCTACGTTGCAAAAGAGCAAGGTTTTTTTGAAGAGTCAGGTGTTGCTGCCACGCTTGTTGAAATGGCCGGTGGCGCTAAGTGCTTCAGTGAAATGATCAGCGGAAATGTAGAACTGGCGACTATTTCCAACTCCGTAGTGATGTTTAACAGCTTCCAATACAATAATTTCTCTGTACTCGGTAGTTTCGTTGAATCAGATAACGACATAAAACTTTTCGCCCGAACAGAGGATAATCATCCCGCAACTATTCATAATCTTGTCGGCAAAAATATTGGTGTCGTCAAAGGCAGTGCCAGTGAGTATTTCTTGCATTCACTACTGATCACCTCCGGTATTGAACCTGACAAAGTCATTAGGGTCCCACTCAATGTGGATAAAATGCCAGAAGCTCTCGAACAGCATACGGTCGATGCGATCTCAGTATGGGAGCCTTTCGCGTACCAAACTCACAAACACAACCAACAGGCAGCGCAAGTTGATGCCAAAGGGCTATACAACCTCTCTTTTGTACTCGCCGGAAAAAGAGATAGCTCTGAGGCCCAGATTCAGATTAGAACAAAGGTTCTACAAGCTCTGAATAAAGCCACTCACTTTATCGCCAGCAACCCGAAACAGGCCCAGGCTATTTTACGTAGTCATCTGCAATTAGATCAGGAGTTTATCGATTGGATCTGGCAGGATTACCTGTTCAAACTCTCGTTGAACAATTCATTGGTTACTTCGCTTGAAAACCAGGCCCGCTGGGCTGTGGAATCCAATCTGGTTACTCACGAGCAGATTCCTTCTTTCCAGGAATTCATCGACCATGCTCCTCTTAGCAAAGTCGATGATATTTCAGCTTTTTAGAAGCTGGAGAGTGACTTATGAAGATTAGAACCCGGCTAATCATTCTTACCTCTCTCTGTATCTTGTTGAGTGTGAGCATTTTTGTAGGCCTTTACTGGTTGGAAAACCAGCACGCCCAGCTATTCAAGCGGATAGAGGATATTGGCCGGATTGAGGTACAGACCAGTCTGTTACGTAGTCAGTTCCATATGCATGAGCGATATAATGACAGTGACTCAATCGCTAAAGCCACCAAAGTTCAGCAAAGCCTTCACCTACAGCTCAATAAAATGAAATTTGAGGAAGGGCAGCTGCAAACCTATCGCAATAGTTTACTCCGCCTCAACAACAGCCTTAGTTCTCTTCTTACTAAGCTACAAGAGGTACATGGAGCTGACTATCCCGGACATTTAGTACTGGAAAGCCATCATCATCTAATGGATCGCCTGGATAACACTATCCTCAGTATGAGTGAAGATAGCTTCAAGCTAGCAACGCTGGCGCAAAAAATTACCAAAGCCAAAACTCACGAAAGTATGCTGTTTATCGACGCATTACTGCTCTCACTCACTCTAATGATCTCTCTTGCTGCACTTCAGACCTTAAATCTGTTCCGCTCCCGGCTTAACACACTTGAGACCGGTATTACCAAAGTTGCGTCAGGAGATACCGATTATCAGATTCAAGTATCGGATAATGATGAGATAGGCCTGATCGCCGGTCATTTCAACCAGATGACCCAAAGCCTGAAAGAAAGCACCATCTCTATAGACGAGTTGCAACATGAGGTAGAAAAACGTACCTGTGAACTTGAACAACAGAAAGAAGCATTCAAAGAACTTGCCGAACAAGACAGTCTGACCGGCCTGGCCAATCGTACTACCTTTCTTGGTAACCTGAGCAGCACCATCGCCCGCTGCAAACGTGAGCAAAGCTCAGCTGCGGTGTTCTTTATCGATCTCGACAAGTTCAAACAAATCAATGACTCTCTTGGGCACAACGCGGGTGATAAAGTGCTCATTGAAACAGCAAACCGTTTTGGCAAATCCTTACGCCTAAATGACCTCATTGCTCGAATAGGTGGCGATGAATTTTCCGTCATCATTGAACCCCTTCATAACGTACATGATGCCGGAGAGTTAGCGCGAAAGCTTATCAAATGCCTTAATAAACCCGTTAAGTACGAAGGGCGGGAACTGTATCTTAATACCAGCATCGGCATTGCTGTATACCCTGATGATGGCGAAGAACCTCTTGAACTTATGCGTAATGCTGATGCAGCTATGTATAAAGCAAAAAAAGCGGGAGGCAGTGATTTCCACTACTACAGTAAAGAGATGAATCAGAATGCATTGATGTGGATGCAACTGGAAGCCGACCTGAGACTGGCTCTGAAACATAAACATCTGGAAGTCTATTATCAGCCGCAATTCGATATCCATAGCAACAGCCTCATCGGCATTGAAGCCCTTGCACGATGGAATCATCCGGAAAAAGGAATGATTCCCCCAGATCAATTCATAGCTCTGGCAGAGGATAAAGGCTTGATCCATGAACTGGGCAGTCAGGTTCTGGAACAAGCATGTAACGATGCCAAAGATTGGCGTTCATCAGATGGGATACCACTGACTCTGGCAGTGAATATCTCGCCAAAGCAGCTTAACGAAGCAAATCTTCCCCGAGTTATAAAAGCGATACTGGATAAAACCGGATTCGATGCCAATCAACTAGAGCTTGAAGTAACAGAAAGCTATATCCTGCAGGACCCAGAAGATGCGATCTTTAAACTCCAGCAATTGCGGGATATGAATATTCAGCTGGCGCTTGATGACTTCGGTACCGGCTATTCATCGCTCTCCTACCTGAAGCGTCTGCCTCTGACTAAGCTAAAGATCGATAAATCGTTCGTTGACGGGATAGTAAACCTTTCCGAAGACAGAGCGATCAGTACCACTATTATCGCCTTGGGCACCAGCCTGAATTTGGTAGTTATTGCAGAAGGCACTGAAGAGAAGGCACAAATCGATATTCTGCGCAAAGAAGGCTGCCATCAGGCACAGGGCTATTTTTACGGAAAACCACAAAGCGCATCGGAACTAGCTGCTAACTTTTTGAATAATGAGGAAAAAATAACGGAAAAAGTTTGAGATTGGTGCAGATGGGGAGACTCGAACTCCCACGCCCGTGAAGGCACTAGCACCTGAAGCTAGCGTGTCTACCAATTCCACCACATCTGCGTGTCAACCAAATTGTCTGCTATTGAAGGCGCAACCCTTACTTTGTTCACCAACTCAGCTAATCTGAGATTGGTGCAGATGGGGAGACTCGAACTCCCACGCCCGTGAAGGCACTAGCACCTGAAGCTAGCGTGTCTACCAATTCCACCACATCTGCGTCAAAAGTGGGGCGCATTATATAGATATGATTTTTATTTGTGAAGTATTGCCGAACTTATTTTTCCTAACGGGTCAAACTATCCGGGAATTCCTGTATATTTAGTAAGGACGTTAAGATATATCCAGGATGGACCATCGCAAGTATTCCGCGCTATTCGGTTCACAGTTATCAAGGTTTAAACGTGCGAAAAATCAATACTCCCCCAGAAAAATCGGTCGTCATGATCATAGATGACCAACAAGCTATGCGCATGCTGGTTAAAACCACTTTGAAGCATATGGGGTTCAAGCAGTTTGCGGAAAGTCCCAACGGTTATGAAGCACTGAAACGGCTAAAACTGATGAATGTCGACTTGATCATTTGTGATTGGGATATGCCACAGATGAACGGATTGGAACTGTTAATAGCAATTCGGGCAGATGAGCGACTAAGAAAAATCCCTTTTATCATGCTAACTGCAAACTCCTCTGCAGAGCTTATCCACCAGTGTATCAGTGCCGATGTTGATACTTATATGGTCAAGCCTTTCCAGCCAGCAGCACTATGCAAGAAAGTAAACAGCATGATGCCTAACTCCACATCAGCGACTGCCTGAAGATTACTTCAGGCAGTTTTCGATACGTGCCGCCATATCCTGCAAATATCCACTGTAACCCTGTTTCTGACTGATATCGATTGCCAGTGGATCCAGATGGCCACGTTTAACAGATAGCCCCTGTGTTATTCTCTTAACCACTGCCGCTTCAAACTGAGGCTCAAGAAAAACACATACCGCTTTTTCTTTCTTTATCACTTCCTGAATATTTGCCAGCTTCTTCGCACCCGGTGCCTGACCTGGATCGACTGTGAAATAGGCTAACTGGTTCAAGCTGTAATGCTCCACCAGCAAGCTGAAAGCATCATGAAACACGACAAAGCCTCGATCCTTATACGGTGCAAGTTTCGAACTGATCGCTTTATCAGTCGCTAACAGGCTCGCTGCAAACTGCTCATACTGTATACCCAGAGAAGAAGACAACTCCGGATACTGCTGACTCAACACATCACGAACTTTAGTCGCCGCCTCCAGCATCAAAAGTGGATCTAACCAAATATGTGGATCATTGTCACCGTGGTCATGGTGGTGTCCCTCATGCCCTTCTTCACGCCCCGCTTCGTGATGTTTATCTTGTTCCACTTCCCCTTCCAGAAGTTGTAGCAGAGGGCGATTCAATTTGGTTAGAGGCCTACTCAGAAATTGCTCCATATCTGGCCCTACCCAGACAATAAGATCCGCCTGGGCAAGTTTACGCATATCAGAAGGTTTCAGGCTGTAATGGTGCGGCGAAGCACCCGCCGGGATAAGTACATCAACATCAGCAAGATCCTGCAATAGTTCTTGCAACACCAACTGTAATGGTTTGATACTGGTGACAATTTTTACTTTTTCAGCAGCGCTGGAAGATATTGAAAATAAAGAAATGAAGAGAACTAGAAAAAGCTTTTTCATCAGGAAAAGGTACACCTAGGTAAGATTTGGTTACAATATAACATAAACCATTGTAGTGACGCTCACGCCATGACAAACAAACAGCTCGCTTTTCATCCGGAACACGATCACAGCGGTTGCATTGAACATGCGCTGGAAGATGCACGTAGTTTGTGCAAAAAAAGGAACTTACGCTTCACTCCAATCCGGGAATTGGTGCTGAAAACAATCTGGCAGAGTCATAAACCCCTTGGTGCCTACGAACTGCTACCTACACTAGCAGAGGCTGGTTTTAACTCGGCTCCTCCGACAGTTTACCGGGCACTGGAATTTCTTCAGGAACAGGGACTTGTTCACCGTATAGCCCTGCTCAATGCCTTTATCGGTTGTCCGCACCCCAATGACCACCATGAAGGGTCTTTTCTAATTTGCAAAACCTGCAATAACACCGTCGAGATTGAGACAGGCAACATAAGCAAAGCCATCAACGAGCAGGCGTCCCAGGTAGGTTTTCAACCCGAACAACAATCCGTTGAAGTCCTTGGTTTATGCCCAACATGCCAGAAGGGTAATACTGCATGAGCAGTTCACACCAACCGTTAATTAAACTTGATCATGTCAATCTCAGTTTCGGGCGAAACCATGTTCTGCAGGATATCAGCACTGAGCTGCATAAAGGTTGTATCACTACATTAATTGGTCCTAACGGTGCGGGAAAAACCAGTTTGGTTCGTGTAGTTCTAGGTTTGGTAAAACCGCAGCAAGGTACCGTCTGGAAGGAACAAAATCTGCGTATCGGCTATATGCCGCAGAAACTGCAGATCGACAATACCTTCCCTCTAACAGTGGAACGCTTTCTCAAGACATCGCAGTGTAAAGATATTAATACACTTCGATCTGCTCTAAATGATGTAGGTGCAGAACATCTGCTATCCCAATCGATCCACAATCTCTCTGGTGGAGAGATGCAGAGGGTACTGTTGGCAAGGGCCCTGTTACGCGATCCCAATTTGCTGGTGTTGGATGAGCCGGTGCAGGGCGTAGATATCAACGGCCAACTTGAACTCTATAACCTGATCAGCAGGATCCGTGATGAACGCGGCTGCGGCGTGTTGATGGTGAGTCATGATCTTCACCTGGTAATGGCTGCAACAGATCATGTGGTTTGCATTAACCATCATATCTGCTGTTCTGGTCATCCTGAACATGTTACCAACGACCCGTCCTTTACCGAACTCTTTGGCATCACGGGTAGCGAACAACTTGCGGTATATAGCCATCACCACAATCATCGTCATAACGATCACGGTGATGTTATCACCGACTCCTGTTGCAACGAGGAGCATAACTGATGGCTGAATTTCTGTTATTTGCGCTTCTTGGCGGCCTTGGAGTAGCTATGGTTGCAGGCCCTCTGGGCTCTTTTGTCGTCTGGCGTCGCATGGCCTACTTTGGCGATACACTGGCCCACTCAGCGCTGCTCGGTGTATCCATAGGTTTCCTGCTCGATATCAATATGAATCTTGCTGTGATCTTCTGTTGCGTTGGCTTAGCTCTGGCACTCGTCGCTATGCAACGCCAACGTATGGTCGCAACAGATACCCTACTGGGGATTATGGCTCATAGCGCTCTATCCCTTGGCTTAGTCGCGGTAGCATTGCTGGAAATCCGGGTAGACCTGATGTCTTATCTATTTGGCGACTTGCTCGCTGTAGGTAGAGAGGATTTGTACTGGATCTATGGAGGAGGACTCCTGGTTCTGATCCTGTTAAAGCTTCTCTGGCAGCCTCTGTTGGCAATTACCATCAATGAGGAACTGGCTCAGGTTGAAGGGGTAAACGTCGCTCTGACACGCCTTATGCTGATGCTACTGATTGCCGTAGTAATAGCCATCGCCATGAAAATTGTTGGCTTACTGCTAATCACTTCACTACTGATAATTCCTGCTGCTTCAGCGAGGCGTTTGGCCCGTACACCAGAACAGATGGCATTTGGTGCTGCACTGGTTGGCTGTCTGTCCGTTGCAGGGGGGCTAGCCTTATCCTGGCACGTTGATACACCTGCAGGCCCCTCTGTTGTAGTCATTGCCCTGCTAATTTTTATTCTGCTTTACACTATTCCTAGCAAACAGAATCAGTAGCACCTTAATGAAAAGTGCTTAATTAGGAGACGCTTTTTAGGGCCTGTTAACACTAATTTCATCGCCCCTGCTGGAGGCTATTTTTGTTCTCAACAAGGCAGCATGAGCGTAGTTTAGTTATTCTAAATAAGCGAAGAATAACGAAGTTGAGGGCATAAATAGCCCCAGTCCTTCGGATTGAGGCTATAAAAGCGTCACTCGTTGTTACTCGTCGTTCATTTAGAACCACTAAATTCTCTCCTCTTGCCTAGATTGATGCTTTTCTAGTCTCAACAGGGATGAATAAATTAGTGCTAACAGGCCCTAGCGCTTCCAAAGAGCATTAACCAGAGCACCAGCAATAATCAGACTACCTCCCAACAGTGTCCACAGAGTCGGAACCTCTGAGAAGAATATAACGCCAAGGATGGCGGAAAAGATTACCTGTACATAGGAATAAGCGGTTGCCTTACCAGCCTCTTCTGCAGCCATCGCTTTGGTAAGTCCAATCTGTCCCACTTGAGTAAAGATGCCCACCAGTAACAATAGCACTAAAGCTTCTGTACCTGGCATCACAAAATCATCTCCAAGCATCAATATCGATGCAGGCAATGCGACCAGCGGGAAATAGAAAATAATAACGGAGCTATCTTCACTCTGACTTAGCTTACGAACAATCACATAAGCAATGGCACTACCAAACGCCCCAGCTAAAGCCGCCATCAAACTAAGATGTGGCAGATTAATTAACGACTCCCCACCAAACGGCCTTACCATCACCATCACACCCAAGAAGCTCAACAGAATACAGATCAGAGTGGAGGCTTTTATCCGCTCACCCAAAAACAACAGCGCTAACACAGCAGTGAAAGCTGGGTAGGTGTACTGTAATACAGTCGCATCTGCCAAAGTTAGTGTGGTGACAGAGTAGTAAACACACACTAACGCTAAAGCCCCAGCCACACCTCGAGCTACCAATAACGGCTTGTTATGGCCCCAAATAGAGATCCGCTTTCTTTTCACATCAAGATAACTAAGAAACAGCGAAACTGCTGCTCGCGCCGCTACGATCTCCAACACAGAAATACCATAGCCACTTACCGCTTTAACGCAGGCAGCCATCAAAGCAAATCCCAAAGCAGAGAGCAGCATATAACGGATTGCAATAGGGACAGCAGAAATCATAATTGCGGCGAAACTCGGTGGATTATTCGGGCGAGGCATCATAGCAGATCCCATTGTACCCTTCCTATGCAATGGCCTTTATGCCCTTATACAACTATGTTTATGAACAGGGTTTATCAACAAAACGAACCAAGGCGTTAGGGGTAGCAATGACAGAATTCCTCCTGCTGATGGCATTTTTCAATCAAGCTAACGGTCTTGAATTAGAGCAGTTACAACTTCCAGATGGTCTTAAAATTGAAGTCGTTGCCACAGCGCCTAATGTCCGTCAGCTAGCACTAGCCCAAGACGGAACTCTCTTTGCCGGTAGCCGCAGAGCGGGGAATGTTTACGCCTTTATCGATAAAGATAAAGACGGCAAATATGAAGAAACCATTGAGATTGCCTCGGGACTAAATTTGCCAAGTGGCGTAGCCGTTGAAGGGAATGACCTTTACGTAGCCGAAGTACAAAGGATCCTACGTTACAAAAATATTCTTCCGTTAAAACAAAATATAGGCTCTCAAAACTCTCAAAAGAACCTACCTGAACCCGAAATCTACTTCGATGAGCTACCCGACAAGCGTCACCACGGTTGGAAATACTTGAAATTCGGTCCCGATGGGGCGCTGTATTTTAATATTGGAGCTCCATGTAATATTTGTTTACCAGAAGAACCCTTTGCAACGCTGGTACGACTAGATCAGCAGAAAAATCTATCCATCATCGCATCTGGGGTTCGTAATAGCGTCGGCTTCACCTGGCACCCCACCACTGAGAAGATCTGGTTTACCGATAATGGGCGCGACTTTTTAGGCGATAATCAACCTTCAGACGAGCTCAATAGACTGGAAGAATACGGCCAGCATTTTGGTTATCCTTTTATCCATGCATCAGGGGTAAAAGATCCTACATTCGGCGGTCAGGCCTTCGGCAATTACCAACTGCCTGCTTATGACCTGGGCGCTCATGTCGCCCCCCTAGGGCTTACTTTCTACACTGATAATAATCTTCCTGGTGCTGATGAAAATACGTTATTCATAGCAGAACACGGCTCCTGGAACCGTAGCAGCAAGGTGGGCTATAGGGTCGTTAAGTTGCAAATCCGGGATGGAAAGGTCATTGATCACCAGCCCTTTATTGAGGGCTGGCTTCAAGGCGAAGATCACTGGGGTAGGCCCAATGATGTGATCGTAGCTGAAGATGGCAGCTTGCTTGTATCCGATGACTACGCAGATGTTATCTATCGAATTTCAGCAGAGTAACAACCATCCAAAATATAAATTATCAGTGATCCTTTCGCTTAGCACCTGGATTAGAGGTAAATAACAGTGGCTGTGCGTCCGGCTCAATTTCCGGTTTCTTATCCTGGTTTACTCGAGTTTCCAACTCTTCCATCTGCTGATCGGGCTCTCCATCCAAGCGCATGGAGTCTTCGTAATCACACCGCACACACTCTTTATACTCCCGCTCCTCATCGCGGAAGGTACGGATGCAATCCATCTCGCCACAACGTGGACAAACGGCACCTGCGATAAATCGTTTAATCACTTTCATCTTGTCACTCACTCTGTAATGCCGCTGTGGCGAAGCAGAGCATCAACCTCTGGTTCACGCCCCCGGAAGGCAACAAACAGCGCCATCGGTTCTTTCGAACCACCCATTTCCAAGATATTACTGCGGAAAGAGTTGCCTGTTTCAGTATTAAATATACCCTCCTCCTCAAAACGGGAGAATGCATCAGCAGAGAGAACCTCCGCCCATTTATAACTGTAGTAACCCGCAGCATAACCACCAGCGAAGATATGACTAAAGCTATGCTGGAAACGATTGAATACAGGTGGAGTAATTACCGCAACCTTACTACGCACATCATTCAATAACGCTTGCACATCCGTTTTGCCCGGCAGGTATTCACGGTGTAAACGGAAATCAAATAAAGAGAACTCCAACTGACGAACCATCATCATGCCTGACTGGAAGTTACGTGCCGCCAGCATCTTATCCAACAGCTCCTGTGGAAGCGCTTCTCCTGTCTGATAATGGCCAGAGATCAAGACAAGCGCTTCCGGCTCATAACACCAGTTTTCCAAAAATTGACTTGGCAATTCCACCGCATCCCAGGCAACACCATTGATACCACTGACATCAGCACATTCGATCTTGGTCAGCATATGGTGCAAACCATGACCAAACTCGTGGAACATAGTAGTCACTTCATTGTGACTCAGCAGTGCAGGGTCATCCCCTACGGGTGAGCTGAAATTACACACCATATACGCCACTGGCAGTTGCAATGCGCCATCATCAAGACGACGACGGACACGGCAATCATCCATCCAAGCACCGCCACGTTTTTTCTCACGGGCATAAAGATCAAGGAAGAAGCGGGCGATTAATTCACCACCACGACTAATCTCAAACAGACGTGCATCTTTATGCCAGCGATCAAATTCTTCTACTTCGCTAATCTGTATATCAAACAGTTTTCCAGCAACAGCAAACAGGCCATCCAGTACTTTAGGTAGTGGGAAATAAGGACGAATCTGCTCTTCAGAGATCGCATACTCCGCTTGCTTGAGTTTCTCTCCATAATAGGCCAGGTCCCAGGCCTGAAGATCACTCACACCATGCTCTTGGTTAGCAAAATCACACAGCTGCTGATAATCCCTTTTAGCCACGGGTAGGCTTTTTTCTGCCAGATCATTCAGGAACTTAATCACCTGATCCGGTGTTTCTGCCATCTTTGTTGCAAGAGAGTATTCCGCGTAGTTTTCAAAACCTAAAAGCTGCGCCAGTTCAAGACGCAGATCAAGGATCTGAGTCATCACATCCGTGTTATCCCACTTACCTTCACCCGGCCCCTGATCTGAAGCACGGGTTGAGAAAGCCGTATATACCTCTTTGCGCAGTTCACGATTATCTGCATAGGTAATTGCCGCTAGATATGACGGAAAATCCAGAGTCAGCAACCAGCCTTCCTGCTCTTTCGCCTCCGCCAGCTGTTTTGCTGCTGCCAGCGCCATTGGCGGTAAACCGGCCAATTCAGCTTCGTCAGTGATCAGTTTGTTCCAATCGTTGCTCGCATCCAGCACGTTCTCGGAGAACTTAGTCGTCAGCTCAGATAGTTTCTGCTGTAGTTCAGCGTAGCGCTGCTTGTCTGAATCATTCAAAGCAATACCAGAAAGACGGAAATCACGCAGAGTATTTGTTACCACTTTCTGTTGCGCTTCAGAGAGCTGGGAGAAACTTTCACTCTCAGCCAGTTTATTAAAGGCAGTATAGATATCGTGATTCTGCCCCATCTCTGTCCAATATTGAGACAGTTTAGGCAGGCAGGCATTGTAGGCATCACGCAACTCATCACTGTTAACGACCGCATTCATATGCGATACCGGTGACCAGGCTTTTGACAGACGGTCGTTCATCTCTTCGAGAGGTGCTACAAGCGAGTCCCAGTCAGGCTGATCCAGTTCAGCCACCAGCTTTGCAGCGATTTCACGGTTATCCGCAAGAATCTGATCGATAGCAGGCTCAATCTGATCGGCCTTAATCTGACTGAATGTAGGTAATAGCTGTGACTCAAGCAAAGGGTTGCTCATTGCGATGAACTCCTGAAACAGATGAACTGATCACATATAAATGGGTTCAAAAGCATACTTTTCAATAACAAGCAGCGCTAGAATGCAGTTAAAGTAAGGATAAAGAACACTTTCAGAGGTAATGTTGTGAAAATTCGTACATATCAGGGCATGACACCAGAACTGGGTGAACGTGTATTTGTTGATCCTAGTGCCGTTGTTCTGGGTGATGTAGTACTCGGGGATGACGTTTCGGTCTGGCCTCTGACTGTCATACGTGGCGATATGCATCGTATTCGTATTGGTGCACGTACCAGCGTACAGGATGGCTCTGTTCTACATATCACCCATGCGGGCCCCTACAACCCGGATGGATTTCCTCTAATCATCGGCGAAGACGTTACCATTGGGCATCAGGCAATGCTGCATGGCTGCACAATCGGCAACAAAGTACTGGTCGGTATGGGCGCAATGGTGATGGATGGCGCGGTTGTTGAAGATGAAGTAATTATTGGAGCAGGCGCTTTGGTGCCACCGGGTAAAACCCTGGAAAGTGGCTATCTCTATGTAGGTCGCCCAGCCAAGCAACAACGCCCCCTTACTGAAAAGGAACGCTCATTTTTCAGCTACACAGCAGGAAACTATGTGAAGCTTAAGGATAAGCACCTTGAAGAGGAATACGCCTCTTTATAAGAGCTCTACTCTACTCTTTATCACTCTATGTAGGGGCTGCAGTTAAAACTATAACTTCAGCTCCTATATCTAAATAGCCTGCACCATCCCCGCACTACTCCTCCACCGAAGCTTAAACCCATACAGTTCATGAAACTAATTATTGCACTGTAATATGATAAGCATTATCATTCGCGCCCTCATTAACATATTTCCATCAACTCTAAGGAATTGATCATGAAACTGCGCAAGACTCTTGCTGCTCTGGCAGTATCTACCGCTATGCTTGGTTCTACTCAGACTCAAGCTGCAGCGCCAGCTACAAATGACGTTCTGAACCACTACGCTGATATTGCTCATGCAACTTATGAAGATTCCCTGATTACAGCCAAAGCGTTAAACAAGGTAATCGATCAGTTCCTAGCTTCACCTAGTGAAGCCAATTTGAAAGCAGCACGTGAAGCCTGGGTTGCTGCACGTGTCCCATACCAACAGTCAGAAGCTTACCGTTTTGGTAACGCACTGGTTGATGACTGGGAAGGCAAAGTAAATGCGTGGCCGTTGGATGAAGGTTTGATCGACTACGTTGCTACTGATTATGGCACAGAGTCTGATGAAAACCCGTTCTACACGGCAAACATTATCGCTAACAAAACCCTGAAGATTGGCGGTATTGAAGTTGATGCTTCAACAATCAATAAGCAGCTACTTGGCGAAACTCTGCACGAAATCGACGAAGTAGAAGCCAACGTAGCTACAGGGTATCACGCAATTGAATTTCTGCTGTGGGGCCAGGATCTAAACGGCAACAATCCTGGTGCGGGTAACCGTCCAGCAACTGACTTCGATCTAAAAAATTGTACTGGCGGCAACTGTGACCGTCGTCGTGATTACCTACAGGCAGCCACAAATCTGCTGATTGATGATCTGACTGAGATGACGAACAACTGGACTGTAAACGGTGCAGCACGTCAGGATCTGCTTTCCAAAGGTCCTGAAGGCGGTCTGGCAACTATTCTGACCGGGATGGGTAGCCTTGCATACGGAGAACTGGCAGGCGAACGTACTAAGCTAGGGCTGATGCTGCATGACCCGGAAGAAGAGCATGATTGTTTCTCAGACAACACACACGCTTCTCACTACTACGATGCCAAAGGTATTAAGAACGTATATCTGGGTGAATACACTCGCGTAGATGGTTCTACTGTGTCTGGTCCAAGCCTTTCTCAGTTAGTTAAGGCATCCGCGCCAGTTGTAGACCAGAATCTACGTAACAAACTTGAGGCCACACAAACGGCTGCACAAGTGATGATGGATGAGGCAGAAAAAGGAAACACCTTTGATGTTCTGATCGGTGAAGGTAACACTGCTGGTAATCAGGTTGTTCAGACATTTGTTGATGCCCTGGTTGCTGAAGCTGAAGCGATCGAGCATACCATCGCGGTTCTAAAGCTAGACAATATCGAACTGGAAGGCTCTGACAGCCTAGATAACCCTGCGGTTGTTTTAGCCGAATAATTCAGCCAATTATCGATGAAAAAACTCCCTGATTTTCTCTTCAGCCCGATCTTTCACAGCCTGCTGATTTGCGTGGTTGGGATCGGCCATGCTCTGCACGCTGAAGCAGCCCTCGATTTCAGCAAACCGGAACAAGGAGAGATTTATCAGGGGGGTGCTACCACCCATTTTAAAACAGCTGATCGAAATGCCTTTACCCATCCTGCTGCCAATATGCCTTTTAAACAGCAGCTGGATTTCAAACTGGGAAATGGGATTTTCAGAAAGCTCTGGGTGGCAGCTCCCTCCTCTACCACCGCCAGCGATGGTTTAGGACCTCTCTATAATGCTCGCTCCTGCATGCAATGCCATGCCCGAGATGGACGCGGTCACACGCCTATAGCCAACTGGCCGGAAGATAATGCGGTATCCATGTTCTTGCGCCTGAGTATTCCGGCACAAAAAAAGCAACAGGAAACCCTCCTCAAGGAAGGTAAACTTGGTGTTATCCCCGAACCTAATTACGGGGGCCAATTACAGGATTTCGCAGTCACAGGCCTGCAAGCTGAAGGGAAGATGCAGATCAGTTATACCGAGAAGAAAATCACACTGGCCGACGGCAAGGAGATATCTCTTCGTAAGCCAAGCTATAAGGTTACTGACCTGAGTTATGGCCCCCTGCACCCTGACACAATGATCTCCCCACGCATTGCCCCAGCAATGATCGGATTGGGACTGCTTGAAAATATTCCTGAAGCACAGATTTTAGCTTTAGCCGACCCGCAAGACAGAAACGGCGATGGCATATCTGGTAAAGCTAACAAAGTATGGAACTCTGAATTACAGAAAAGCATGCTCGGCCGATTTGGCTGGAAAGCGGGTCACCCTACGCTGAACCAACAGAATAACTCAGCATTTAATGGTGATATCGGTATCTCAACACCTTACGCTACCAATGCCTGGGGCGACTGCACCGAACAACAAACAGACTGCCTATCTCTGCCTAGCGGTAATTCCAATCATCTTGAAGGGCTGGAAGCTTCCAGCGAGATGAATGAGGTGCTGCTGTTTTACACCCGCCACATCGCTGTTCCTGCGCGTCGCACTGCAGACAACTCTGAAGTTCTCGCAGGCAAAAAAGTTTTTTACGATAGCGGCTGCGTTTCCTGCCACAGTGCAAGTTTTATTACCGCCGAAACACCCGGACTGCCACTTTTGAGTCAACAACGTATCTGGCCATACAGCGATATGCTGCTCCATGATATGGGACCTGATCTGGCTGATAATCGCCCTGAATATATGGCTAACGGTCAGGAGTGGCGCACAGCACCACTCTGGGGGATCGGGCTAACTGAAAAAGTCAGCGGTAAAAGCCACTATCTACATGATGGTCGCGCTCGCACTCTGTTGGAAGCGATCCTATGGCATGGAGGAGAAGCCTCAGCATCTCGGGATAAGGTTATCCAAATGCCGACTGAAGATCGCCGCCATCTCATACAATTTCTGGAGTCTCTCTGATGAGATTAGTTACACGCTTCCAGCTAATACTGCTTAGTCTTACCACAACTACGGTCACAGGTAATACCTATGCCTCTGTAACCGAACAGCAGTGGATGGAGCTGAACCAGAACCTGGTTCAGCAGCATGTATTACCTCGCTATCAGGCGCTGATGCACACCTCCGCTCAACTACATAAAGAGGTGGAACTCTTCTGTGATAAACCGGAAGAGAAAACGCTTGGTTCTGCTCAGTCAGCATTTAGAGATACTCTGAATGCATGGCAGGCTATTCAGCATGTCCAGTTTGGCCCAATTGAATTTCTGATGCGCAGCTATAGCCTGCAGTTCTGGCCGGATAAAAAGAACCTGACTTCAAAGCAACTGAACAAACTGCTTAAAGCTGAAGACCCGCAGACACTGCAACCAGAGTATTTCCAAACCGCCAGTATCGCTGTAAAAGGACTACCCGCTATAGAACGCCTGCTGTTTTCCAAAGCACCACTAACGGAAATCCAAGAGGCTCCGTTCCGTTGCCAGTTCCTCCATGCGGTTAGCGGCAATGTAAATAAAACTGCAACAGATACATTTAATGAGTGGCAGACATTCAGCGAGGAGTTCAACTACCTGAACTCTGAAGAGGGCCATTATGAAACCAGCCAGGAAGCCACTATCGATCTGATGAAAGCCCAGGTCGAACCACTTGAAGTTATTCGCGACCTGAAACTCAACCGCCCTCTGGGAAAAACCAAAGCTAAAGGCAAACGCTTGGAAAGCTGGCGCAGTGGGCAATCACTGCAAAACATCCAAACCAATCTTCAAAGCCTGCAGCATATGTTCAGCGGTGTTTCCGGCCTGAACCTGAAGCGACTTCTAGAAGAGAACGGTGTTACGGACAGAGCTGAAGCTATAGAAACAAGCTTCAACAGCATCAACAAACTACTGGCAGAACTTCCTTCCCCGCTCTATCTGCATGTTCAGGATGAGAAGGTAAGAGTAAAGCTATTGCAGGTTTCAGCAGAGCTTACCGAGCTACATGAGCACCTGGGTAAAAGCATGAACAAACTTGAGCTACAACTGGGATTTAATAGCCGTGACGGGGATTAACAGGCGCAAGTTCTGCCTACTGTTAGGCTGTGGATTATTCGCGCCTCAGTTGTTGGCCAGCCAACAAGTCGCTGAACAACAGCGTTGGTTTGCATCTGCCGCCCAGTCCGCTGCTGGTGCTTTTGAACTGACAGTTGTGAGTACTGTAGGGCAAACCATGCTGAAGCACCCTCTGCCAGCTCGCGCGCATCACGTGGAGCTACACCCATTTAAACCGCTTCTGGCCGCAGTGGGTAGACGTCCTGAACAGTTTATCGACATAGTTAATCTACGAACCGGACAACTAGAGAAAAGAGTAACTGCAGAAGCAAACCATCACTTCTATGGACACGCCATTTTCAGCGCGGATGGCCGCTATCTGATCTCGACTGAAAACAAGATCAGTACCGGACAAGGACAAATCGTGTTGCGGGATATTGAAGATAACTACCAGGTCGTTCATCAGTACAGCTCTGCAGGTATCGGCCCGCACGAGTTAAAAATGATGCCGGATGGCGAGACGCTTGTGGTAGCCAATGGCGGTATTTTCACTCATCCAGAACGTGGCAGAGAAAAACTAAACCTCGACACTATGCAGCCATCACTAGCATATATCGATAGCAGTACCGGAGCGCTAAAGGAGCAGGTATTTCTACCAGAAGAGATGCACCAGTTAAGTATTCGCCATATCGATATCAACTCTCTGGGGCGAGTAGTGATCGCCCTGCAGTATCAAGGCGAAAAATACGATGATGTCCCTCTAGTTGCATTCCACTCTCCTGGTAAAGAGATAGAACTGGTTCGTGCACCAGATCAAATTAACAACGCTATGAAGCAGTATTGCGGCAGTGCTCGTTTTGATCGCAGTGGTCAGATTGCAGCGATCTCATCGCCTCGTGGAGATCTCGTGACTTTCTGGAATCAGCATGGTGAATTCCTAACTTCAACCCGAGCTGCTGATGGTTGTGGCCTGGCAGCGATGGAAGAGGACGGAAATTTCCTTATATCGACCGGGAGAGGTCATTGTTACACGTACAACGCCTTCACGGCAGAGAAAACCAAATTTCCGCTTACCGGTCTTGGCAGGGTTAGCTGGGATAACCATCTTACAAGCCTTAGTTAACGGGATAGCTACAAATCATTCCTTGGTGTATCTGGGTTTATTTAAGAACAGAGCGTCTATGACGAAATAACATAACTTAAATCTTATTCTTTAAAGATATAGAAGGGAAAAACATGAAAAAACAGCTCTGGCTACTCTGGTAGCGGCATCAGTAGCAACGGCTTCCCCTGCATTTGCAGGCGTTGCAGAAGAACTTGCAGCAATGAAAGCTCGGATTGCCCAGCTAGAAGCACAGTTGGCAGCACAGCAGGCGACTATCGCTAAAAATGAAACGACAGAAAGCACTGCTGGCGGTTTTGCTGATAACGTCACTGTTAGCGGTGAAGTTTCTCTGCTAGCTCAGCAAGTTGAAGCTGATAACGGTGATAGCACAGCTGATATTCTGGTTGATACCTTTGAGATTGCAATCGAAGCTGACGTAAACGAAAACGTTAAACTGGCGACTCTGATTGAATACCTGTCAGTTGATGAGAAACTAGACCTAGCGGAAGCGTACGCTGTGATTGGAGCTGAAGACAGCCCGGTACACCTGACCCTGGGTAAAGCAGCTCACCCTCTCCTTGTTGGCGACTCTGCAGCGTTCACTGACCCAATTGCTTTCGACATCTTCGACGCAAAAGAAGGTCTTGCTATGGTTAGCTATGCTAACGACATGGTGAGTCTGGACGCTTACGCACTGAACAACTCTGGCGACGAAGGTACAACCCTGGATACTCTGGGTCTAAACCTGGGTCTGGATTTTCAAAATGGTGTATCTGTAGGTGCAGGTTATGTGACTGATGTAGCTAACACTGCTGGCCCATTCTCTGAGCTGGGTGGTCTGACCGAAAAGATCGATGCTTGGCGTGTAAATGCTTTGGTAGAAACCGGTGATCTGGCAATGTTTGCTGAATATATCAAACTGGGTGACTCTAACCTAGAAGGTGAGCCAAGCTTCCTACACCTAGGCGCGGGATATAGCACTCAGGTGCTTGGCGCTGATGGTTCTCTATTCCTGGGTTACAGCGAATCTGACGAAGCCAGCGACATCGATGATGTAGCGGGTATCGATTACGAACTACCAGAAACTCGTACGGCTCTGGGTATCACAAGAGCAATGGGTGAAAATGCAGAACTGAGCGCAGAGTACGTTCGCGAAGAAGCTTACGATGGCGGTGATACAGACATTCTTAATGTTGCTGTAACTACCTCTTTCTAAGCTTAGTTTGAGGTATGAGCTAAGGCATTTGTTAAAGCGTTAACAGTGCCTTTAGTGTGACCGGCCGGTGACGAATCCCCCTTCAATCATCGCCTCCGGCCGTCACAAAAGGTTGTGCAGAAAAGCTATTATCCTTTCCTAACTTTTCTGCACTCTTATCGGGCATATTATCCCCAATCTACTTTCCATGGAATCATTACCGCTAACTTTTCATCCGTTTCTAGCCCAATGTATAAGATTAGCTTTCAGATTTTGCCTCTGAGATTTCCTTGAGTCGTTTCACCACCTGAGCATTAATACTACGTTGCGTAAAGCTACCATCATCTTTACGCCGTCCTGCCTTACGCCCCATCAGGATTTCGAGACATTCGTCCACATGCGATACCGCATGAACAGCAAACATACCCTGGTTAACAGCCTCAACCACTTCGGCTTTAAGCATTAAATTTCTGACATTTGCTTTGGGAACAATCACACCCTGCTTACCATTCAGGCCACGGGTTTTACACAGATTGAAGAAGCCCTCAATCTTCTCATTCACACCTCCAATCGCCTGAACCTCGCCATACTGGTTAATTGAACCGGTGGTAGCAAAGTTCTGACTGATCGGGATATGCGTTAAAGCAGACAACAAAGTACAAACCTCTGCCAGTGATGCGCTGTCCCCATCCACATAACCGTATGATTGCTCAAGAGCGATACTGGCAGAGATTGCTAATGTAAAATCCTGAGCATACTGATGACCTAAGAAGCCTGATAAGATCAAAACCCCTTTAGAGTGGATCGGTTGCCCCAGTGTCACCTCTCGCTCAATATCTACGATTCCACGGCTACCTGGATGCACCGTGGCGGTAATTCTTGCAGGTGTACCAAAGGCGACGTCACCCACCTGAAGGACAGTGAGACCGTTGGACTTACCCACAGCCTCACCTTCGGTATCAATCAGAACAGTTTCGTTCAGAATACCTTCTTCAATCTTTTCTGACATACGTGAGGTGCGGCGCTCTTTCGCATTCAAAGCCATCTCAACATGGTCAGCATTGATAAGCTCATCCTCTTCTTTAATGCGCTTGAAGTTCGCCTCGCAGAGAAGATCCACTAACTCACCGATATGGGCCGATAAAAGCTCTTGATCCTCCGCCTGACGTGAACTGTGTTCTACCAGACGAGCGACCGCCCTGCGGGTTAGAGGTGCTAAGCCCTCTTCCTCAGCTAAGGTTTTCATCAGACGAGCATAATTACGAATCGCCTGGGGCGTCCGTTTCACATCCTCATCAAAATCCACCACAACACGGAACATCTTTTCAAAATCATGATCCAGTTCCTGCAGTAGGTAATAGATATTCCGAGCTCCAATCAATACAACTTTGACTGACAAAGGAATCGCTTCTGGGATCAGCGTGATGGTGCTAATACCGGTGTATTCACTGGCAGGGCTTTCGATACGGATCTCATGGGATTTAAGCGCACGCTTCAAAGCACCATAGACAAAAGGCTGTTCAAACAGCTTCTCCGCTTCCAGCACCAAATACCCGCCATTAGCCTGATGCAGAGCACCCGGACGGATCAGTTTATAGGAGGTCGACAACGCCCCCATCTCTGAGGTGTATTCAACGCGGCCAAACAGATTTTCGTAGCTCGGATGTGCTTCATAAACAACTGGGGCACCTTTGGTTTTCTGGTTATCCACCAGCAGGTTTACACCGTAGTTGCTCTCCATATAGCTACGTCGCGTTGCATCGGTAACCGGCTCAAGCAGTTTGTCATCACCGACTATCTCACCACAGTTCTTTACCAATGAAGTTTCCATCTCAGAAAGGTAATCTGCCACGGAGGAGATATTGGCGTATTTATCTTTTACCGGCTGGAACAGAGGAGCAATGGCCTGACGTGTAGTATCCCGGTCCAGATTCTTCAGCTTTTCAGCCGCTTCACGACGCCATTGAGGTAAGCCAGTAAGCGATTCATTCAGTTTATCTTCAAGATTAGAGATCGCTTTTGTAAAAGCATCCCTGATATCCTCAGGCAACTGAGAAAAAACAGCCTCATCCATAGCCTGTCCATCAGCTACTGGCGTAAAACCTATGCTTCCAGCATCACGATACACGGCAATACTGTGCTCACGTGCATCACGCTCTACCCCTTCAATCGCTTGATCGTAATATTTATTGAGATCACGTTCGATCTTACTTTTCTTGCGTTGGTAAGTCGGGCTTTCAAAAGCAGCGGGCATCTCGGTGAGCGCACCTTCAATGATATTTTTTATATCCCGCTTAAACTGCTGTGCTTTACCTGCAGGGAACTGTATTGAGAGCGGATTACGGTTATCTGAAAGATTATTCAGATAAACCCAGTCACCCGGCTTTTTCTCTTTTTTTGCCACTGCTTTCAGATTTTCCATCGCAAAGGAAAACCTTCCGGTGTGCGGATTACCCATCACAAACAAGTTATAACCCGGCCGGCGCATACCAATACCGAAGTCCATCGCCTCAATCGCACGGCTCTGACCAAAGAATCCAGAGAACGGTTCAAGTGTGGATGTGGTTTTAAAAGGCAGTAGTTCAGGATCACAGCTGCAGTAGAGCTGTTCAGGGGTAAGTCGGGTTTCCGTTACCATACAGGTACTCCCGCTGACGTCTGAAAGAAGGATACAACGTGAAGTTGCTTTCTAGCAGTTATACGCCGCGCGAGCGCCTCATGCAAGCACCCTGACCCGTAACGAAGGAATTCATGACAGATGTATAAAAATCAAACAGTTAAAGTAAGAAAGAGGGCTTCTAGGTCATTGTAGCTCTACTAAGTCATCGCTGTATGCTACAACCTGCATCGCTTTGAGTCCCAGCCCTAAGGCTCTTGAATCAGTATCAATCCCTAGTTGTAAAGGCGATACCGGGTCCTCAATATTCACTTGCAACAGGTTACTTCCATTTTGCAGCACGCCTTCCGGCAAACGCAGATCCAAAACTTGTGCGCGATGATTAATTCTATGCACCTGTTCAGAAATCATAACCCCGTTGAGTTTGAAGCTGACTTTCTGTTCCTTTTTCTGATTAGCGGTAAAGCCTTGCAGCTTCAATTTGATACTGTAGTTCTTTAAGGGCAATGCCTGATTATCAACAGCAAAGCGTAATACAGCTTGATCGGCCACACTCCATACACCCCAAGATTCAGGTATCCCCCAACCCGCTATCAACGTGTTTTTACCCTGATCTTTTCCTGTAAAGCTGTGTAAAACCAACTCTTTAAATACGAATTTAGGACCTGCAGAGTTGTGCAAGTGATCTGTAACTTTATTGTTGGCAGTTACGTTTAGCTTATCAACACTAAAGCCTAACGAATCATGTTCTTCCGCGGGCTCTGCACTCACCTTAAACTCAAGAATCTCGACCTCACCATCACTCCCTGCTTCCAAAAAGGGTGAGAAATATTGGATGCCTTTATTGCTATAAAAGCTGTAATCCAGCTCCAGTAGGTCACCCGCTTTTAATTCAGGTAATTTAAAGCGATCAAACTCTGTTGGAAACGGTGTGGCAGTTAAACGAATATGGCCTGAATTACGCAACTTCAATGCTGTATCACTGTGTGCAAGCAAGCGTAATGTCACCTTCACTTTCCGTTTATCGGGAAGAGATATTAGATTCCCTCCACTGATTAATTCCATGTCGGAATGCTTCGACAAATCATGACGACTGTTCTTTTGCAGAACAATTTCCATATTCTCATTACTCAAACGACCATTCAGTGATTGGTCAGCACGGCGACCTAAAAGAGAAATCTCCGACAATACCTTGTCGTTGTCTTCCCCTTGTAATCGGGACGTTGTGTAGTGAGGCGCAAACAACAAACCTGTTTCGTTACCGATAGCGCTACATTTACGGCGGTGATTACAAGCTAATACATGTTGGCCATCTTCAGCTTTAAATTTCTGAGTAGAGTGGAAAAGCATCGAGCGTGGTTGTTCATATTCGCGGAATAAACTTCGCCCCAGCAGATGCCCACTTTTATCCGCAACTCCCAGATAATCCAATACTGACAACGCGGTATCACTTAGGCCATATAAACCCTGCTTAAGACCCGGCTTAACATCAGGGCCTAAAGCTATATTCAGCCCCCAGTTATTCCCGTAAGGGTGTCCTGCAACGCCGTGAGATTCATCGGAGGTAAAGATGATTAAGGTATCTTCCGGTACCCCCATCTCAGCCAAACGAGTCATAAACGCACCAACCGCTTGATCTAAATAAGCAACTGCAGCTTCCTTTGGTGTTCCATATTCTTCTACCAATTTCTCAGGTGCGGCATATGGGTGATGCGTACCCACAGTTAACAACGTCAACAACCAGGGTTTATCCAATGAATTAAGATCAGCAATATGCTCTGAAGCCGCTTCAAGAAATGCACGATCATCAGGTCCCCAACCAAAATCTACATACTGCTTCTGATTAATATCCTTGCCTTTAACCTGATCGAAGCCAACTGCAGGCATAAATTGATCTTTGGACATAAAAGCCAAAGCCGCAGCCTGCATGTATGAGGTTTGATAACCTTCCTCTTTTAGTATTTGAGGCAAACAAGCCGGACGCTCGTTTGCAGGTATCTGCAGGTATTCCAGCGCCTTAACCGTCGAACGTGACTGCTTACTGTAATCACCACACAAGATGCTATACAAGCCTCGAATAGTCTGCTGACTATGGGCAATAAAGCTTGGTGTTACCTGCCCTAACTCTGCTATTTTGCTCAAATTAGGCATTAACTCTTTGGTTTCAACACCAAAATAATCTCTTACTGAACTAACATAAGCTCCGGGAATCCCTTCCAAGACCACAATAAGAACATTGCGATCCTTCTTTTCTCCGCCTGATAATTGCAATTGATTAGAGAAAATATCTGCAGACACAGCATCAAAGGTTTCATCAGCAACATAGATTGCTGCAGAGTCATCATTAGCGATGTACAAAAAAGATAACATCGTTGGATTGGTTTCCAGCCAGGAATCAGCTTCTACGCTGACAAAGGTATTGGCAATCAATGCCATGAAAACCACAGATTTAGTGAAGATGCTTTTGTTCACTGATTGTGATCGCAGGTGAAAAACCACAAAAACAAAGGTTATTAAAGCGGCCAAATAAAATACGGGAAAGCTCATAGCCGAGAACGAACCCGCCAGAAAATCACTATCCCCTGCGTAATGTATATCACTCAGCGAGATAGGCTTATTCAGCGCGATAAGGCTCTCAAGATTAGCAAACTGAAAAATTAGCCATGTCAAAAGCAAGCTAACTGCCAGCCATCTATAACGCCAACAGTAACTGCAAATTCCAGCAATTGATAAAGCAACAACCAGTTCTGAAAAGAGTCCAGAAACCTGCATCATCTCCACTGAAAGATAATCTGACGCCAAGAAACGGCATGTCGCTTGTACTGCAAATAAGAATAGGAATAGGGTAAAAAATAGACGCATGAATTAAGGAAAGGTCGATAAGAAGTTGCTTTCAGCGCTCACTGGAACGCACAATGTCAAAATATGAGACGCACAAGAAAAGTATGCACCCCACTCTCCTTTGCAGCCTTTCTCATCTCAGGGTCAGTATCACTTATAGGTGCCCGGTGTTCAAGCAATAGAGAAACCACACCATCGAAGGTGTAAGCAGTGTTGGGAACCTACAAGGCAAAACATCAAGCAGTTAAAGAGTTTCTGATCTGCCTGATAACCGCTTGAGAATCAGGTTCTACCCCCCGCCAAATCAGGAATGATTGCGCAGCCTGTTCCACCAGCATCCCCAAGCCATCAATCGCTTTCTCTGCGCCCATTTTCTCTGCCCAAAGGCAGAAAGCTGTTGGCTCTGCAGAATACATCATGTCGTAGCACCAGGCATTTTCAGCCAGAGTATTGTCTGGCAGAGGAGGTACCTCTCCCTGAAGACTAGCGGCGGTACCATTGATTACCAGATCGAAACATTCTTCACCCAATGTATCGTACCCACAACCCGTAACGTCACCCAGATCAGCAACCAGATCAGCTAGTTCAACGGCCTTGGACGCCGTCCTGTTAGCAATCACTAATTTGGCCGGGCTTTGCTCCAAAACAGGCTGTAACACACCTCGTACTGCCCCTCCTGCACCCAGTATTAGCACCCTTTTTCCTTCAATCGTGCCACCGTGGTTACTAACAATATCACGCACCATGCCGATACCGTCGGTGTTATCCCCACAGAGCTGCCCCTGGTCATTACGATATAGGGTGTTCACTGCTCCAGCCAGCTCAGCACGAGGGCTCCGAATATCCGCCAGATCCCACGCTTCCTGCTTGAAAGGGATCGTAATATTCAAACCACGACCATCACCGGAAAGAAAAGAGTCTACATGCTCTGCAAATTCCCCCTCTGGTACACAGATCGCTTCATAAGTCAGATCCTGCTGAGTACTCTCAGCAAAAGCGGAATGAATCTGAGGTGACTTAGAGTGTTTAATGGGGTTACCAAAAACGGCATAACGTTCAGTCATAGCTGAAAAAACCTATACATTGCTCAAGGAATGTTAAACTTCTAACCAGTTACGAGGTTTCAAATAACGCTCGTACAATACGGCTTCTTCAGTATCTGGTTCTGGCTTCCAGTCATAGCCCCAGCGTACTTCCGGCGGCAGTGACATAAGAATCGATTCTGTACGCCCACCTGACTGCAACCCAAACAGAGTGCCACGATCAAATACCAGATTGAACTCAACATAACGACCACGGCGGTGTAGCTGGAAATCTCGCTGTCGCTCGCCGTACTCCTTATCTTTATTTCGCTCAATAATTGGTAGATACGCTTTGCTGTAGGCATTACCAATCGACTGCATCAGAGCAAAGCTTTTCTCAAAACCCAGTTCGTTCAGATCATCAAAGAATAAGCCACCTACACCACGCGGCTCATCACGATGCTTCAGATAGAAATACTCATCACACCACTCTTTGAAACGAGGATAGATATCTTCGCCAAATGGATCACAAGCCTCTTTTGCCGTCTGGTGCCAGAATTTACAATCTTCGTCGTTACCGTAATAAGGCGTCAGGTCGAATCCACCACCAAACCACCAGACTGGCTCTTCACCTTCTTTTTCAGCAATAAAGAAACGTACATTGGCATGTGAAGTAGGGATATAAGGGTTGTGTGGATGGATAACTAACGAAACTCCCATCGCTTGAAAGCTTCTTCCCGCTAACTCTGGTCGATGTGCTGTAGCCGATCCTGGCAACTTATCGCCAAAGACATGGGAAAAATTAACACCGCCTTTTTCAATAACTGCGCCATCAGCTAAAACACGGGTGCGACCGCCGCCACCCGCTTCACGCTGCCACTCATCCTGAAAGAATTTCCCTTCACCATCAGCCTGCTCAAGAGCATCACAGATGGCATCTTGCAGACCTAATAAATACTCTTTTACAGCGTTAATATCTGGGGCGGACATAGTACTCACTCTCATTAAAATTTTTATGCTCTAACCAACTGATCTGAACGTAGATCCCGTATCTGAGTTGGTTGAGCTAAACCACCTAAGTCACCAGGCAATACATAGCCTAATTGATCACCGAAGTAAGTCTTTACTCTCAATACATCCCTTGCAGGCGGATACGCTGCAGGATTAGCCGATGTGGAAACGATGAAAGATCCATATTCCTCTGTAAGTCTTTTTACACCTAAGTGAGCACTCACTCTAACAGCTACAGCACTGTGATCACCCTTAATCCAATGCGGAATCTGGTCTTCCGGATCAGGCAGAATCCAAGTGAAAGGGCCCGGCCAGTTAGCAGTTACTCTTGCGTAGTCTTCCGATGATAAATCACGCAGTAAAAAGTCAATTTGCGACAGATTTCCCGCCACTAAAACCAAGCCTTTGTGCATTGGACGGCGCTTAATATCCAGAAGATGCTGAACGGCTTCCCGATCAAACGGATCACAACCTAATCCCCAAACAGCTTCAGTAGGGTAGGCAATAACTTCACCTCGACGCATCGCTCGCGCAGACTGGCGAATATGCCACCAATCGGAATTAAGATTACAGCTCACCTTTTATAGCTTCCCCAATTATGGTTACTTACCCGAAAGCCGGGCAAGTTTAGGAGGCTGAACACTAAATGTTCAAGGTGCTTTTTTCAACTCCTGTCTGGAAGGGATTTAGAGTCTCATATATCCACCAGCATGTTGAGCCACCAAACCTTTCAGTTCCAGCGCAACGAGGAGCTGACTCAACTCCGGCAATGAAAAACCGCTGTTTTGGCTTATTTGATCAATATGCAGCACCTCAAACCCCATGAAATTCAGCAACAAGCTCTCACTCGGGCTGAGATCGTCTGTGAGCGCTTTTTCATCTGAGGTATGCTCTGGGTTCAATTGGTTCGAAAAAACACCCAATATTTGGCCGATTTGCTCAATAATCTCCTCAGCACTTTCAATTAAATAGGCTCCGTCCCGGATCAACCTGTGCCCACCTTTACTTAGCGGGTTATTTAAAGCACCAGGAATTGCAAACACCTCGCGGTTTTGTTCCAACGCCATTCTCGCCGTAATTAGTGAACCGCTTTTCAAAGCCGCTTCGACAACTAGCACCCCGGTACTCATTCCACTGATAATCCGATTTCTTTTCGGAAAGTTGGAAGTTAATGGAGGAGTACCAGGAAAGAATTCACTTACCCAGCAACCATTCTGCTCCAAAATTTGTGCTGCAAGGTTTCGATTACGCGCCGGATAAAGCTTGTCGATACCTGTACCAAACACCGCAACAGTTTTCTCCGCCTTATCGACAGCCCCCTGATGCGCAGATGCATCTATTCCCAAAGCAAGTCCGGAAGTAATCACCAAACCATGCCCAGACAGATAGGAGGAAAAGTCGTATGCCTGCTTTAAGCCTGTAACTGAAGCGTTACGACTACCAACGATAGCTAGCTGCGGTAGATTTAATGCTTGTAGATTCCCTCTGACAAAAAGCACCGCTGGAGGATCATAGATTTCACGCAAGAGAGCAGGGTAGTCAGTGTGTGTAACAGGCAAAATATGCGCATCAGTAAAACGCTCCTGCCAGGCTAACGCCTCTGTTACTCGAGTTAGAGTGGGGGTATTTCTGTTCTGAGACAGCCCATTCAGGGCATTGATTGTTTTCTGCTTAAGACCTAACCGCTGCCATTCAATCACATCGACTGCGAGAAGCTTTTCCGGCGTCCAGCCAGCATCCCACAGTTTTTTGATGGAAGCCGCACCCAAGTCGGGTAGGGCGGCAACGGTGATCCAGTCCTTTGGATCAACCGTCATATTATTTACCTTTTATGGTTCGCGTAATTCGTCACCAATAGAAACAACATTAGTACTCTGCATGATCAGGCCATAGCTGACCTTTTCAAATACTTTAAAGACCATCAGTTCACCAGAACGCTCTGGTGGGAGGTTCAGCATCTCATTAGTTACTGGGTCTTTAATCAACTCACCCTTGCGGTAGATTGCAAAGACATGACCAGCTTCAAGACCTTCACGCATTCCGCGGTTGAGTGCTACCACGTTGAACTGACCAGCATCACGAACACCGCTGAGAACCGAGAGCACTTTACCTTCAACACCTTCAGGAGATGCCTTGGGATAGAATACAGACTGGATACGCACCTCTTCTGTCGGCACAACGCGATCCAGAATGCGCACTTCTTTGTGAGACTTAACGACATCCAGTGTGACTATTTCATCTTTAGAGTGAGCAACTACATCAGCATCAGCAATCTTCAGCATTTCGTAACCCAGAAACTCTTCAGTATCTGGATCTTTATATTCGCTAGCAGCCCGGTAGATACCCTGACGACGCTGATCTTCCAGTAAAGTACCACGAGCATAAATACGATCGCCGGCACCAGCGATGATGCGTTCACTCTGTCCGCCTAAAACATAAGGAGCTTTCTTCAACAAATCTTCTGACAACACACGGTTATCATTCAGGAAACTGATGATGTCCCGAAGCGGAATTGCATGTATCGCTTGTTCCAACGGGCTAACACGTGCTTTGGGATAGATACTACTATCACGCTTCACGCCTAGACGAGGCTTACCGTCCACCCAGGTCAGATAAATAATATCGCCGGGATAGATCAGGTGGGGGTTATCAACCTGAGGGTTTACCCCCCAAACCTCAGGCCACTTCCACGGACTTTTCAGAAAACGTCCGGAAATATGCCAGAGGGTATCCCCTTTAACCACAACATACTCTTGCGGATGATCGTCACGGAGAAGCAGTGTGTCCTTGCGTGTCTCAGCCTGAACAGGCAACAGAGAGAGCATTACGAAGGCGAGCAAACTGCAAAGCAAGTTTTTCATGTCCAGTTCCCTTGTTCCTTCCATCTACACCCTAAAGAAGGCAATCCCTCTGAGGTAATGAAAGTAACGACAATGCATTGAGCGTTCTATTCAGTATAATAGGCAGATTAATTTTTTTCGCTATTCTTCTCGATAATATATTTCGGCTAAGAGTCTGAAAATTCGAGTAAATAGCAGCTAATAAATGTAGATAGTATTCAATCATGGCAAAACTGACCATTCTGGAATATCCGGATCCACGCCTGCGCACTATAGCAGAACCTGTAGAAACCGTTGATGATGAGGTTCGAGCACAGATCGATGATATGTTCGAAACAATGTATGCAGCCCCAGGCATTGGTCTAGCAGCTACTCAGGTCAACATCCACAAACGTATTGTAACTATGGACATCTCTGACGATCAGAATGAACCTCTGGTTATGATCAATCCTGAGTTCGAAGTACTGGATGAAGAGTTACATAAATATCAGGAAGGCTGTTTGTCGGTTCCGGGCTTTTACGAAAACGTCAAACGTCCTCAGCGCGTCAAACTAAAAGCTCTGGATTACAACGGTGAAGCCTACGAGCTAGAAGCCGAAGGCCTGCTGGCTGTTTGCATCCAGCACGAACTCGATCACCTAAACGGTAAACTTTTTGTGGATTATATCTCCATGCTTAAGCGCAACCGCATCAAAAGCAAGCTTGAGAAGATTCACAAGCTGCAGGAAAAACAGGCTTAATTCCATTACTGAATTGCATGCAGGCTTGCAGGTGTTACCGGCAAGCCTGTTTTTATTTGGAGAAGATCCATGTCAGATCAGCCGCTACGTATCGTCTTTGCCGGCACGCCCGATTTCGCCGCAGCAAACCTGCAAGCGATTCTGGACAGTGAGCACGAAGTTATTGCTGTTTACACTCAGCCAGATAAGAAAGGAAAACGTAAAAACCAGATGGCTCCACGTCCGGTTAAAGACCTGGCAAACGCAAATGGCATTCCGGTTTATCAGCCTCACAGCCTAAAAGAAGCAGAGGAACAGCAAGTACTCGCTAACCTGAAAGCCGACATTATGGTTGTGGTTGCCTACGGCATGTTGCTACCAAAAGCGATTCTTGAGACACCCCGCCTAGGTTGTATCAATGTACATGGCTCAATTCTTCCTCGCTGGCGTGGCGCTGCACCCGTTGAACGTGCAATGCTGGCTGGAGATAAAGAAACTGGTGTGACCATTATGCAGATGGATGAAGGTCTGGATACCGGCGATATGCTGTATAAGGTTTTCACTCCTATTGAATCAACAGATACTGCCGCCAGCCTATTTAACCGTCTGGCTGATCTTGGCTGCGATGCTCTGGTTGAGACACTGAAACAGTTCCAACAGGGCACTATTACCGCAGAAGCTCAGAACGGTGAACTGGCTACCTACGCTTCCAAACTCAAGAAGGAAGAGGGCATTATCGACTGGACAGCTTCAGCTGCAGATATAGATCTAAAAGTACGCACGCTGAGCCCACGCGTAGCAGTTACATTTAAGTTAGGTGAAGATGCAGTGAAGCTGCTTGGCTGTGAACTGCTGGAACAATCAGGTACGGCGGGTGAAATCCTTCCTTCCGACAAAAAAAGCATTGTTGTGGCATGTGGGGAAGGTGCACTGAAGATTACTCAGTTACAACTGCCCGGAAAAAAACCAATGGATGCAGCTGCAGTGCTAAACTCCAAACGAGAACAACTCAGTGCTGGAGTAACGTTGGGATAGTTTTATGGCTGTAAATATCCGCGCCCTGGCGGCACAGGTTCTAACCCCGCTGCTACTAAACAAAGGCTCCCTGAACACTCAGTTTGCCACTGTAGAAAAACGCTGTCCGGAAAAAGACCGAGGACTGCTGCGTGAGCTTTGCTATGGCACTATGCGTTTCTACCCACAGCTGAACGAGATACTTAAGCTTCTTCAGAACCGTCCCTTCAAATACAAGGACATCGATGCCCGTGCTGTCGCCCTGATTGGCTTATACCAACTAATCCACACCCGTATCCCGGGGCATGCGGCGATTAACGAAAGCGTAGAAGCCTGTAAGGTTCTCAAAAAACCAGGAGCAGGTAAGCTTATCAATGCTCTATTACGACGCTTTCAACGGGAGCAGACCGAGATAGAAGCCGAATTGGCTCATAACGATAGTTATACTTTTAACCATCCGGACTGGATGATCGCCAAGTTAAAAAATAACTGGCCAGAGCATTGGCAGCAGATACTGGAAGCCAACAATCAACAAGCTCCGCTTACCTTACGTGTTAACCAAAAAGCCACAGACCGTCAAAGCTACCTTACGCAACTTCAGCCCGTTGTTTCAGCTGAGGTAACAACTCATAGCGAACAGGGGTTACGTCTTGCTGAATCAGTAAATGTGGAATCACTGCCTGGATACAATGTCGGTGCTTTCAGCGTTCAGGATGAAGCAGCTCAACTCTCTGCTGAACTACTGGATCTGCACCCAGGTCAGCGAGTGCTTGATGCCTGTGCGGCACCAGGGGGCAAGCTTTGCCATATTCTCGAAACAGAACCCGCTTTAGCCGTAGTTGACGCTATAGAACTTGAAGAGAAACGCGCTGGACGGATCGAAGAAAATTTAAAACGGTTGCGCCTTAAAGCTAACCTCATTATTGCGGATGCCTCCTCACAAACATGGTGGAAGGGTGAGCAATACGACCGAATTCTTTTGGACGCTCCCTGTTCAGCCACCGGTGTTATTCGTCGCAACCCGGATATAAAATACCTTAAAAAAGGTGAGGATATTCATGAAATATCCAAACTCCAGTTTGCTATCTTGCAGAACTGCTGGGAACTATTAAAACCCGGTGGAAAACTTCTATACGCCACCTGCTCAATTTTTCCTCAGGAAAATGAACGTTTGGTGAAACGTTTTATTGAGCAAAGTACTAATACCCAACATCTGCCGATAGATGCAGGTTGGGGGGTGGAACGGGAATATGGACGACAGCTGTTCCCGCAAAAAAACGGCCACGATGGTTTCTACTATGCACTTTTGCAGAAAACAGAGTAAGCTCGCATAAACATCTTTAGCACCTGCTAAATTACAGCAGTAGTAAAAGGCTGATCATGAAGATCATTATTCTTGGTGCCGGTCAGGTAGGCGGCACATTGGCAGAAAACCTGGCTAGCGAAGATAACGATATCACTATCGTAGATACCGATACCGGACGCTTACGAGAGCTACAGGACCGCCTTGATATCCGTACTGTTGAAGGCAAGGCCTCTTATCCTTCAGTGCTTGATCAAGCAGGCGCACAGGACGCCGATATGCTCATCGCGGTGACCAACTCCGACGAAGTTAACATGATCGCCTGCCAAATCGGCCAGACCCTTTTTAATACACCAACAAAAATTGCTCGAGTACGCGAACACGATTATCTGCGTAAGAATCAGAAGATCTTTGGTGAGAAGGGCATTCCAATTGATGTACGTATTAGTCCTGAGCTGCTGGTTACCAAGCATATTAAGCGACTGATCCAGCATCCAGGAGCACTGCAGGTACTCGACTTTGCCGAGGGTAAAGCCCAACTAGTAGCCGTGAAAGCCTATTACGGTGGCCCTCTGGTTGGCCGCGAGATCTCATACCTTCGCGCGCATATGCCAAATGTTGATACCCGCGTTGCGGCCATCTTCCGTCGCGGCAGCCCGATAATCCCTGAAGGTAATACTGTCATTGAAGCTGACGATGAGGTTTTCTTCATCGCCGCGCGTAAAGATATCCGTGCAGTAATGAGCGAACTTCGCCGTCTAGACAATCCTTATAAACGCATCATTATCGCTGGTGGTGGTAATATCGGAGCTCGTCTCGCAGAGTCGATTGAGGATGAGTTTCAGGTAAAAATCATCGAACGTGGTATTCAGCGCTGTAACTGGCTGGCCCGTCATCTGGACAACACCATTGTCCTGCAGGGTAGTGCCTCAGATCGTGAACTACTTATCGAAGAGAATATCGAAGATACCGATGTTTTCTGCGCACTCACCAACGATGATGAAGCCAATATCATGGCCTCCATGCTGGCAAAACGTCAGGGTGCCCGTACTGTGATGACCCTGATTAACAATCCAGCTTACGTTGATCTGGTACAAGGCGGTGCTATCGACATAGCTATCTCACCACAACAAACAACCATTGGTGCTCTGCTTACTCACGTACGTCGCGGTGATGTAGTAGCAGTTCACTCACTCCGTCGCGGTGCTGCTGAGGCGCTGGAAGCGGTCGCTCATGGTGACAAGTCATCTTCCAAGGTAGTAGGTCGATCCATTGAAGAGATTAACCTGCCACCCGGCACAACCATCGGAGCGATTGTACGTAACGATGAAGTACTGATCGCCCATGACGATGTTGTGGTAGAGAGTGGCGACCACGTTATTCTATTCCTTGTTGATAAACGTCGAATCACCGAAGTGGAGCGTCTGTTCCAGGTCGGTCTGACGTTCTTCTAGGCGGATACTTACCCGATGCATTACAAAGTCATCCTGCGAATTCTTGGCATCCTGCTGATGATCTTCAGCATCTCTATGCTGCCACCTCTCGGGATCTCGTATCTTTACGACGACGGAGCCGAACTGGCCTTTATCGCCGGATTCCTGATCACTTTGATGACCGGTTTTTTTATCTGGATACCGGTTTACAGAGTAAGACAGGACTTAAGGACCCGAGATGGATTCCTTGTAACAGTTCTGTTCTGGTCGGTACTGGGTCTGTTCGGTGCCTTCCCGTTTATGCTGACGGACAATCCACATCTGACATTCATTGATGCGTTATTCGAATCTCTTTCTGGATTGACTACAACCGGGGCAACCGTAATTACTGGGATCGATGACCTGCCAAAATCCATTCTATTCTATCGTCAGGAGCTTCAATGGCTTGGCGGGATGGGTATCATCGTATTGGCCGTGGCTATTTTACCAATGCTCGGTATCGGTGGTATGCAGCTATACCGCGCCGAAACTCCTGGTCCTGTGAAAGACTCCAAATTGACACCACGTATTACCGAAACAGCCAAGGCTCTCTGGTATATCTATCTGTCCCTGACGGTAACCTGTGCATTAGGTTACTGGATCGCAGGTATGGATCTGTTTGATGCCGTCAGCCATAGTTTCTCAACGGTCGCCATCGGGGGGTTCTCCACCCATGACGCCAGTATCGGTTATTTTGATTCAGTCGCCATTGAGATGATCTGCATCTTCTTCATGACCATCTCTGCAGTGAATTTCGGCCTGCACTTCTTCGCTTGGCGTCAACACTCAATAACTCATTATCTACAAGACCCTGAGTTTAAATTCTACTTGGCGACGCTTTCTGCCATCACTGTAATCGCAATATTTGCTCTGGTAAGCACCGAGACCTACGCACCCGGCGAATCTATACGAAAAGCTGCCTTCATGGTGGTATCCATCGCAACAACAACAGGCTTTGCCACCGCTGATTTCGCTCACTGGCCTGTAATGCTCCCATTCCTGCTATTTGTAGCAGCCTTCGCCGGCGGCTGCGCAGGCTCCACAGGGGGTGGCATGAAGGTTATCCGCGTACTATTAATTCTTAAACAGGGTTATCGTGAGATCCAACGCCTGGTTCACCCCAACGCAATTATCCCAGTAAAACTCGGTAAGAAGCCCATCTCAGACAAGGTTCTAGAAGCGGTATGGGGTTTCTTCTCCGTGTACCTAATTGTGTTCGTTATTATGCTGATTGTTCTTCTGGCTACTGGCCTAGATCAGGTAACAGCATGGTCAGCAGTTGGCGCGACACTGAATAACCTTGGTCCTGGGCTGGGAGATGTTTCTGCCCATTACGGTGATCTGAATGAACCGGCAAAGTGGGTTCTATGCTTTGCCATGCTGCTGGGCCGCCTTGAAGTATTTACATTGCTGGTACTATTCACACCAGCATTCTGGAAACGATAGGGCAGCACAGACTGCCTCCACACACTAAATTTAGACGAGTCTAACCATGCGCTATACAGTTTACTTATCTGGCGAGATTCACACCGATTGGCGTGACAAAATCAAAAAGGCTGTTAATGAGAATGGCCTGCCTGTTGAGATCCTTACACCGAATACCGACCATGATTCCAGTGACGGATGCGCAACAGAGATCCTTGGCCCTGAAGAGAAAAATTTCTGGACTGATCACAAATCCGCCAAGATGAACACTATGCGTCATATGACAGCGATCAAACGAGCTGACATCGTAATTGTTCGTTTTGGTGATAAATACCGCCAGTGGAATGCAGCATTTGATGCTGGCTTTGCCATTGCGAATGGCAAGTCTCTAATCGTTGAACATGCGCCAGAATTAACTCATCCTCTAAAAGAGATTGATGCTTGCGCTCATGCTGTTGCAGAGAATACAGAACAGGTAATTGAGACCCTGAAATACCTTTGCCTGGATTACTAATTCCAGCTTCTCTATTAATCTCCAATGGGCAGAAACTCCTTCTGCCCATTCTTTTAGTTAAAATTGCCAATTTATCGCTATTTCAGCGCTTTTCCTGACACCTGCTGTTCATTTTTTGTTGTATAATTGCCGCCTTATTTTTCGGGCTAATACAGGTGCCGCATCGCAACTTAAGCGATTTAACATGCGGCATATTTGCAAAAGGTGAACGCTGTGACTGACAAGGCGACCCCAGACGTAAGTACATTTCAGGGTCTGATCCTAGCTCTGCAGGAATACTGGGCAGAGCATGGGTGCGTAATCGTACAACCATTGGACATGGAGGTTGGTGCCGGCACCTTCCATCCTGCAACTTTTCTTCGTGCAATTGGACCTGAGACTTGGCGCTCTGCATACGTGCAGCCAAGCCGTCGTCCGACTGATGGCCGTTACGGTGAAAACCCTAACCGTCTACAGCACTACTATCAGTTCCAGGTTGTTCTTAAGCCATCTCCTGACAACATTCAGGAGCTCTACCTGGGCTCTCTAGAGCGTATGGGTATCGATCTTGGTATTCACGACGTTCGCTTCGTAGAAGATAACTGGGAGTCTCCAACACTGGGCGCTTGGGGTCTTGGTTGGGAAGTTTGGCTGAACGGCATGGAAGTAACTCAGTTTACTTACTTCCAGCAAGCAGGCGGTCTTGAATGCTACCCTGTAACCGGCGAAATCACTTACGGCCTTGAGCGTATCGCAATGTACCTGCAGGGCGTAGACAGCGTTTACGACCTAACATGGGCAGTAAACCCAGATGGTTCTAAAGTTACTTACGGCGATGTATTCCACCAGAACGAAGTTGAGCAATCTACTTTCAACTTCGAGCATGCAAACGTTGAAGAGCTATTCAAAACCTTCGACAACTGCGAAGCTGAATGTAACAAATTGCTTTCTCTGGAAACACCGCTTCCTCTTCCTGCTTACGAGCAGGTGTTAAAAGCGTCTCACACGTTCAATCTACTGGATGCGCGCCATGCTATCTCTGTAACTGAACGTCAGCGTTTCATTCTGCGTGTCCGCACACTAGCCCGTGAAGTCGCACACGCATACTTTAATGCCCGTAAAGAACTGGGCTTCCCACTGGCACCAGAAGCGCTTCGCCAAGAAGTTCTGGCTAACTGCGAGGAGAGCAAATAATGGCACAACACGATTTTCTCGTTGAGTTGGGAACCGAAGAGCTACCACCAAAAGCCCTCAAAACTCTGTCCGACGCTTTCACTTCTGGCATTACTGCTGGCTTAAAAGAAGCGGGAGTTAATTTTGGTGATGTAAAGAGTTATGCATCTCCTCGCCGCCTAGCAGTTTTGATCAACGCGCTAGATGATAAACAGGCTGACCGCGAAATCGAAAAACGTGGCCCTTCTGTAAAAGCTCCAGAAAAAGCGGTCGAAGGTTTTGCTCGTTCTTGCGGTGTGACTATCGATCAGCTTGAAAAGATCGATACAAACAAAGGTGAGTACTACAACTTCAAGAACACGGAAGAGGGCAAAGCGACATCTTCTCTGCTACCTGAACTTGTAGAAACATCTCTAAACAAATTACCGATCCCTAAGCGCATGCGCTGGGGTGCATCTCGTGTTGAGTTCGTTCGTCCAGTTCACTGGTTAGTAATGCTATTCGGCGACGAAGTTGTAGATTGTGAAATTCTTGGTCTGACATCGGGCCGTAAGACTCGCGGTCACCGTTTCCACTACAACCAAGAGATCGAGTTGATCGCGCCATCTGAGTACGCTGATCGTCTAGAAAACCCGGGTATGGTAATCGCTGATTACGACATCCGTAAGGCGATGATCAACGAGCAAGTTCAAGCAGAAGGCGAGAAGCTGAATGCGACTGCTCAGATCGACGAAGATCTTCTTGATGAAGTTACAGCACTTAACGAATGGCCAGTAGCACTAACAGGCCGCTTCGAAGAGCGTTTCCTTGAAGTACCAGCGCAAGCGCTAATCTCTTCAATGAAAGAGCACCAGAAGTACTTCCACCATCTGGATGCTGATGGCAACCTTCTGCCTAACTTTACAACGATCTGCAACATCGTTTCTAAAGATCCTCAGCAGGTAATTGAAGGTAACGAGAAGGTTATTCGTCCACGCCTATCTGACGCTGCGTTCTTCTTCGAAACCGACAAAAAGACTACGCTGGAATCTCGCATTGAGAAGCTAAAAACCATCGTATTCCAGAAAGACCTTGGCACTGTTTACGATAAAGCAGCACGCATCAGCGCGCTGTCTGGCAAGATCGCTGCGACTCTAAATCAGGATCAAGCTAAGGCAGAACGCGCTGGCTTACTATGTAAAACCGATCTTCTTACAGACATGGTTTACGAATTCACAGACCTGCAAGGTTTGATGGGTTACCACTATGCTCTGAATGATGGCGAAGATCAGGATGTAGCACTAGCTCAAAATGAGCAGTATATGCCTCGTTTTGCTGGCGACGAACTGCCTCAGACAGCTCCTGGCATCGCTGTAGCAATTGCTGACCGCCTAGACACCCTAACAGGCCTATTCGGCATCAATCAGCCACCTACAGGCTCTAAAGATCCATTCGCACTACGTCGTGCAGCACTAGGCGTGCTGCGAATTATCGTAGAGCGCGAACTAGACCTGGACCTGCGAGAGCTACTAACTATTGCGGCTAACAATCACAACGATCTACCAGGACGCGAAGGCCTAGAAGATAAAGTTCTAGACTTCATGCTTGAGCGTTTCCGCGCATGGTACGAAGACGCAGATATCAATGCTGAAGTATTCCTTTCTGTATTGGCGCTAAAACCAAGCCGTCCATTAGACTTCGATCGTCGTGTTAAAGCGGTTAATCACTTCCGCTCTCTTGCTGAAGCTGAAGCTCTTGCTGCTGCCAATAAGCGTGTATCTAACATTCTTAGTAAGCAGGGTGTAACAGGTACTACTGACGTTAACAACGAGCTACTTGCTGAAGCTGCAGAGAAAGCACTTGCGGCTGATATCGAAGCCCAGAAAGCCGCACTTGCACCACTATTTGCAGAAGGTAAATACCAAGAAGCGCTTGAGTCACTAGCTGGCCTTCGCGGATCTACTGACGCCTTCTTCGAAGACGTAATGGTTATGGCAGATGACGAAGCCGTTAAGAATAATCGTCTGGCTCTTCTTAGCCAATTACGAGCTCTCTTCCTTGGCGTAGCTGATATCTCAGTGCTCGGATAATCCCAGCCATTTAGATAAAATAAAAGCCGGCTTACATAGCCGGCTTTTTTTGTTCCACGTGAAACATAACAGCAGAACTGGTACCTGAAGTGAATACGATACCCCCAGAAAAATTAATAATCCTAGATAGGGACGGTGTAATAAACCAAGACTCTGATGAATACGTAAAGTCTGTTGATGAGTGGATACCTATTGAAGGGAGCATTGAAGCAATCGCAGACCTACACAAAGCCGGATTCACTATTTGCATCGCTACAAACCAATCTGGCTTAGCAAGGAAATATTTTACTTTGGCGACCCTAGACGCGATGCATGAGAAGCTTAGATCTCTTGTAGAGTCAAACGGTGGCAAAATTCACTCTATAGAATTTTGCCCACACGGGCCGGACGACAACTGCGACTGCAGGAAACCACTGCCCGGAATGTTCCGCACCATTGCTGACAAATTTAAACTCGATGACCTAACAGGCTGCACAACAGTAGGGGATAGCCTTAGAGATCTAGAGGCTGGTTCTAAGCTCAATTGCACTACGATACTTGTTAGAACAGGTAAAGGAGAAAGAACACTCAGTGCTGGCAAGGAACTACCAAACGGTACTATAGTTTTTGACAACCTGAGAGCATTTGCGGACTCAATACTGAACTAAAAATTCAATGAGTCTATTTATTTTCGCCTATGTTTCACGTGAAACATAGGCAACCAAAAGATCAGCAGATAGCCGAAATACTTATTAGCATTCGGCATAGCCCTAACTTAAGCAAATCATGCACAAAACCTAAAGATGGGACAAGAGATGGAACTTTCAACAACAGCTAAATTATTAATTGTCACATTCTTTAGCTGCTTTCTATCAGCCTGCACATCATACGGTGTAATAGAGAATACAGAGAAACTCTCAGTAAATGAGCTCTCACTTAACACACAGAGAGAAAGAGCACGGATAAACGAGAACGATGCAACCATTATCCTTGCTTTCTCAGGAGGGGGCAGCAGAGCAGCAGCCCTATCATTCGGCGTACTACAAGCTCTGGAAAGCATAAAGTTAAGTGATAAAAAGACACTGCTAGATGAAGTAGACAGCATTAGCGCCGTATCCGGCGGATCCATTACAGCAGCTTACTACGGGCTAAACGGTAAACGAATATTCACAGAATACAGAGAGAACTTTCTTTACCAAGACAATGAAAGCCAGATAGTAAGGAGAGCCTCTTCACTCTCACATCTATCAAGCAACAAAGGGAGAAGTGAGGCAGCAATAGAATACTTTGACCAACAGCTATTTTCTGGTGCCCAGATATCACAACTTACACAAGGAGCTGGCCCCAATATCATTCTCAACAGCTCAGATTTAGGGAGGGGCGTACGCCTGTCATTCACCCCCGAATACTTTGATTTGTTGTGCTCTGATGTGAGTGTGTTTCCCGTATCAAGAGCCGTTGTCGCATCAGCAGCAGTACCATTACTGTTCAATCCTATTGTCGTTAGAAACTACCAAGGCTGCGGTCAGGGCGTGCCTGGATGGCTTAAGAGAGCGAAAGCAAGACTTGCCAATGATGAAGAGATGTCACTGGTAATCAAAAAACTTGAAACTCTGACCGATAAGAACAACAGACAATATATCCACCTTGTCGACGGGGGTATAACAGACAACCTTGGTCTGAGAGCTATCTACGAAACTGTCGAATTAGCAGGTGGTGCTGAAGCGCTCAGCAGTAACAGAAATAAGGACTACCCCGAGGCAGCAATAGTCATTGTTGTTGACGCCTCCACTGAACCGCAACACAAAATGGACACTAGCCTTGAAGAGCCAAGCTTAAGTGAGTCGATTAATGCAGTCACAGACATTCAAATTCATAGATACAATGCCGCCACATTAAAGTTATTTGAGTCCAAACTTGAAGAATGGGCAGCAAGCATTAGCACCACACAAAACAAAGTTACGCCTTACTTTGTAAAATTGCGACTGCAGGATCTAACTGATCCAGAGGAAAGAGCATACTTCAACAGTATACCAACAAGCTTCACCCTACAGCAGGATCAGGTAGATAAGTTGATTAATAAGGGAAGCCAGCTACTAACTGACAATCATGATTTCATCAGATTTATTGATAAAACCTGGGGGTCAGCAAAAACCAGTTCAACCTACTAAATATCTTTGTATTTATAATTTGGTATTTAATTTGTTCCACGTGAAACAATGTTTTATATAAAACTAAAAGTTTCACGTGAAACAACATCTCTAACGAAGGGGGGGGGTAGAGACTTTTAGAAGGAATAGCTGACAGCAATAGAAAGGCTATCGTAGTCGACCTCGTTAGGGTTAATCTTCCCAGGGATCGCGACTTCAGGCAGAGGATCAAAATTCACATCTTTAACCTGTACATATTCACCTTTGACAGACCAAGCACTGTCGACCTGATATTCAAAACCAGCACCAAGACTTAAACCGACCTCATCTGTGCTACCGCTACGCATGGGTGGCGCGAATGGGTAGCTATTGTGAATATCGAAGTCCAGCCAAGTTGCTCCGGCGATACCATAAACAGAGAACTTTTCTGTAACGTCTACACCTGCCTTGAAATTGACACCGTATGTTGATTCCAGTTCAAGTTGTGTCTGGAGCATATTATTGATGTTTGTCGTAGAAGCACTTTCAGAGTTATAAAACAGCTCAGCAGCGACAAAGGTATCATCAGTTACATGCATTTTGTAACCAAGAAAAACGCCACCAGCAACATCTGTTTCCTCTGCAAAAGTAGTAATACTAGGATTATCAGCAGCTCCCGTATTTCGCTGAAGCTCATGCCCAAATGTAGAGCTCTGGAGTTTAGCGCCTGCATAAAACCCATCCGCAGCTAATGCACTTGCGCTTATACCTAGTGAACCAAGCATCAACGCAGTAAAGCCTAGATCTTTAACTTTTATCATCTCTGTTTCCTTTGTTTCTGTTGGGCTAACTGCCCTAAGTAATCGAGGGGACTGTCGTAGTTTAAGGAAAGTAGACGACACGATTATCCAGCAGAAGTAAGGAAATTCTTAAGAAAATATCCGCAACATTCACGGAGAAGAAACAGATCTCACGGTTTGTGATGAATATAAATACGCTGTGATATTCACGTGATAATTGTCATATAGAATTTATTAGCTTCCGGGTTGTCACACTTCAACAAGACTGCTTCGTAGAAAAAAAGAAGCACTAAAGAATTGAGAAGGGCCATATGGAAAACAAAAGGATTCTGGTAATTGAAGACCAGGAAGAGATTGCACAGATTCTATTACTGCATTTAAGTGATTTAGGCGCAAAGGTTGACCATGCAAAAGATGGTCATGAAGGATTGTATAAAAGCCTGAACGAAAACTGGGACATGATCATTTTAGATATACAGCTGCCAGGTCCTTCTGGGCTAGAGATATGCAGGAAACTCAGAAAAGAGCACAGCTATGTCCCTATCTTGTTACTGACCTCCCGAGCAACTGAGCTAGATAGGGTTCTGGGATTAGACCTGGGGGCAGACGATTACATCACAAAGCCCTTTAGCATTATGGAGCTAATTGCACGTATTAAGGCAGTGTTCCGTAGAGAGGCAGCACTGAAAGAAAAAAGTTCAATTCCAGAAACTCAAGTCACTGTAGGCTCTTTAGTGGTTGATGATGCTCACCACCAAATTGAACTGCATGGTCGAGGCATAGAACTGACATCACGTGAATTTGATCTTCTTAAGTACTTTGCAAAACACCCAGGCCGCGTGTTTAAGCGTTCTGAGCTTCTAGACAACGTTTGGGGTTATGGACACGAAGGTTATGAACATACCGTCAACTCTCATATAAACAGGCTTAGATCAAAAATTGAAAGGGATCCTAACAATCCAGAAATCATCGTTACCGTCTGGGGCGTAGGGTACAAACTAGAAGAGAAAACGTTGTCTGCATAGCAGTACAGAATAGGTAAAAGCAATGGCATTACCCTACTGGATTAAAAGCCCACTCAATACAAAACTGGCGATTGCTCTCATCGGGATAGTTTTTGCGTCAGGGGTCTTTATGTTATTAAGCACCCAATATTGGATGAATCGATTCCATGAAGAATCCATTCAAAAGCTTAATGCCAGCATTGCTATGTACATTAACGACGAATACCAACTTCTTTCTGGCCGGGAAAACAGCGTTAACTTAGACGCAATTAAACAGCTTTCCCAGCAAGCCATGATTATCAACCCAATGGTTGAAGCTTACCTTCTTGATAGGGATGGTAATGTCATTGCTCATGGGCAAGAACAAGGAAAGATAAAACAAACTCATATCGACTTGGCGCCTATTCGACAATTCATATTAGCAACTAGCAACGAACTACCAATCTATGCCCAGGACCCTAAAGCAAATAACCAACATAAAGTTTTCTCAGCAACAGAGCTAAGAATAGAAGGTGAACTGCATGGCTATTTGTATGTAGTTTTGGGTAGCAGCCTGTACGAAGACATCACCACTTTGGCATCGAAGAGCTACAGTGCAAGCATGTTGATAGTAAACATTGCATTGGTCTCTCTATTAGCCGTGCTTTGTGGATTGCTTGTCTTCAGAATGATTTTGAGCAGGCTTCACAACCTTACACATCAAATTTGTAACTTTACCCAACAGCACACTAAAACAGTCGCATGCGATAAGGCTGAAAGTGATGTGAAAAGTACAGATGAAATCACTCTTCTGACTTCAACCTTTGAAGAGATGTCGGATGAAATAAGCCGACAATTTCAATTACTCAAAGAGTCTGATCAAACGAGAAGAGAACTGATCTCCAATGTTTCCCATGACCTAAGAACCCCCTTAGCATCGATTCAAGGTTATCTTGAAACCTTAATTATCAAAGATAATAGCCTCACTAAAGAGCAACGACAGTATTATCTGAACACCGCGATGAGCAGCTCAAAACGATTGAGTAATCTTGTTGGCGAGCTGTTTGAGCTTTCAAAGCTAGAAGCGGCAACCACATCCCCCAACGTAGAAAGCTTCTCACTAACTGAGTTGGTGTATGACACTATGCAAGAGTTTGAGCTGGAATTGCAGAAGAAGGGAATTACCTGGCGGCTAGAAAGCCCACAAGAAAACATCTCGGTGATCGCAGATATAAGTCTGATCCAACGCGTCTTTGAGAACCTAGTGCGCAATGCTATTGCACATACGCCTATGAGTGGTGAAATCACTTTTGTACTAGAACAAAATACAGAGCAGCAATATAAACCAATCAAGGTGAGCATTATGGATAACGGGGTAGGTATTGGACAGGAGGATCTACCTCACATCTTCAATCGCTTTTACGCCAACGCTGATAAAAGCAGAAAAGGAACCGAGTCAAACGGTCTGGGGCTTGCAATTGTTAAACGTATTTTGGATCTTCATAACTGCCCTATAAGGGTTGAGAGTAAACCAGATCAAGGGACCAAGTTTGAGTTTGAACTGCCTTCAGCAGCATAAAGCCAACCTGGGCAGAAGCTGCCTTAGAGAATAGAGCATTAGATAAGGCCATACAGACCTTCTTATCGTCCAGAATAAAATATCTCTTAACAGTAAAAGCTAGTTTCAGTTCCCTTTATAACCCGTTCAAAGTGCACCAGAATTTAAGTACAGGGCTTAGTAGTAATACCATTCATCTTTCTCCCAATATTTTTCATTAGGATAGAGAACAGCAATCATGAAGAATAACAGCCTGTTTTCATGGCCTTTGTTGATGGACCAAAATTGATAGAAAGAGCACATTTAAAAATACTCAGGGAGATAAATCGTCAGGGCTCGTTAACCGCTGCTGCAGACAAACTCTGCCTCACTCAATCAGCGCTAAGCCATACCATCCGAAAATTAGAGGATGTCCTAGGCTGTGAGCTTTGGGAGAAAAGAGGGAGAAATATCCATCTTACTCCATCTGGTAACTACCTTTTGAAGGAAGCTGAACGCATCCTGCCTCAACTTGAAAGAGTAGATAGCAAACTAAAAGAGTTTGCTAATAATGAAGTCGGCAACCTACATATAGGTATGGAATGTCACCCTTGTTATCAGTGGCTAACAACAGTCTCGGCTGCTTACCTGAATAGGTTCCAAGGAATAGACCTGGATGTTAAACAACGGTTCCAGTTTGGTGGCATAGCAGCACTACTCAACCATGATATTGATATTCTAGTAACACCTGACCCAATAGAGCTGAGTGCGATAAACTTTGAACCCGTGTTCGAATATGAACTCGTTGCTGTAGTTAGTGATGACAACCCTCTCTCACAAAGAGAATCACTAAAACCACAGGACCTAAATAAAGAGACCTTAATCACATACCCCGTGTCTATTGAGCGGCTAGATCTGTTTCAAAAGTTTCTGTTACCTGATAACTGCCGCCCTATAAAACATAAAACGATCGAAGCTACGGAAATTATCATTCAGATGGTAGCTGCAAACAGGGGCGTTACCGCACTGCCTAAATGGTTAGCTGATGAGTACTCAGGAACATTACCGATCAAGACGGCACGTTTGGGCGAAGAGGGGATACACAAATTTATTCACTTAGGGACAAGAAGCAGCGATACAACAAATGAACAGATCAGCACGTTTATTGAGATCGCTAAAGGCTGTAGCCTCGACAAGAAGAAGCTCACAAAAGTTATATAAAAACTTAACTTAACTTAACAATGCTATATTAGCCGCTACCAATATATTGAGATATGATTGTCAAACTCGGTGAGAAACTAAAGGACTGTTGAGCATGAAGCACCTAAGAAAAATCGTTCTGAGCACAGTAGTAACAGCAGTAATCGCTACTCCAGTTTACGCAGAAAAACCATTTGAAGACCAGATCAAAGCCCGCCAGGGTTACTACCAGATGTTGAAGTTTAACTTTGGTCAACTGGCAGCGATGGTGAAGGGTAAGAAAGAATACAACGCTGAACAGGCAACAACAGCTGCCAATAATATCTACAGCCTAAGCAAGTTGAACAACGGAATGCTCTGGCCAAAAGGTTCAGACAACTCGCAGCTTGATTACACCAAAGCGAAACCAGGCATCTGGGAAAACTTTCCAGATGTAAAAGAGAAAAGCGGCAACTGGAAAGCGGCTGTTGAGACTTTGGCTGGCGAAGCAGGTAATGGCCTTGGCGCGCTTAAATCTAGTTTTGGCCCTGTAGGTAAAGCCTGTAAAGCATGCCATGAAGAGTACAGAGCTAAGTAATAAGGCGAGTTATAAAAAAGAAAAGGCCTCTTGATGAGGCCTTTTACGTTTAGAAAGGATGATCTTTAACATGGGCACAATGGTCAAAATCTGGGATCTACCAACCCGCATATTTCACTGGAGCTTGGTACTGTTATTTATCTTTATGATTATCAGCGGTGAAAGTGATGACCTATTGGAATGGCATTTCTATGCTGGGTACCTGATGTCAGGCCTTATCCTGTTCCGCGTACTTTGGTGGTTTTTAGGTACGCGCTATGCCCGTTTCAGCGCACTAAAACTAAGCCCTATGGAGCTAATGTCATATAGTAAAGATCTGCTCAGATCGAAGCACACGCCATCTTACGGTCATACACCACCAGGCAGCATGATGGTTGTGCTTGTGCTCGTTTTGTTAACTATTCAGCTTCTTACTGGAATGATGTCCACAGACGATATCATCTGGAACGGGCCGTTTTATAACTATGTCAGTGGAGATACGTCAGAACTATCTGGACAGGTTCATGAAGTTATTCAGCTGATCTTACAGATATTGGTGGGAATACATGTGCTGGCCATTATTCTCTACAAGGTCAAATTTAAAGAAGCGCTGGTACCTGCAATGGTTCATGGAAAAAAAACAGAGCAGGGCGATGAACCCGCCAGAGAAGATATGAGCCTGGTTAAACTACTTATTGCCGCTTTACCGTCAGCCGGATTAACCTATTGGCTCTTTAGTTTACCGATCTGAATATTATTCTGAATTGCTGTTATCGAAACTATTATTACAGCACTTATATTCTGGAAATAAGTGTAATTCCTAGGATATATTGCAAGGTATTGATCTCATTAATAGTGCTACGTTTTAACTAACAGCCGAAGGTGGAAAATTTGAGTGCTCAGGAAATCAAAGATGTAATTGCCAGATGGGCTTCTGCATTTGAGGAAACACACTCTCAGGATATCTGTAAGCTTTATGCTAATGATGGAGTTTTACTCGGCACACTCTCACCTTTCTACCGCGATACACCCGAGTTAATCAAAGAGTACTTTGATGGGTTATTCGAGCTTAAGAAACGCTCAGTTGAAATCACAGAGATCAATGTAAAAGAGTACAGTGATAGCGCAATCCTTGACGGTTTCTATACCTTCCACTGGGACAGTAGTGGTCAGCAGATAGATTTAGATTCCCGATTTACCTTTGTGCTTGAGAAGCAATCAACAGGCTGGTTGATTGCTCATCACCATTCATCAGCCTTACCGAAAAACCATATCGCCGTTTGTTCGGATGATTGATTAAAACCTTTCTTCAATCAATAAAAAGCCCCGGTATCTCTACCAGGGCTTTTTAGTAAGTACATACTTTGTCGAATCTCATTTCGTGCGATACGAAGAGTTACGAAAGAGCAGGGGATATCAACCGTAATGAGATTTCACTAGGTATCCAATATCTCACATCGGATACGATGATTCGAACGAAATCTCATATCTAATACTACTCGGCACCAACTTGTTCTTTTTGCTTCATATACTGCCGAAAATCTTCAATATTTTGTTTGGCTTTATAAGATGTAAATAGTGGTCTTTCGTACCAAGGCAAAGCACTACATTCTTCCCAATTATCCGAGCAGGGCTTCCAGACAACATACCAAACAACACCAAGAATCATTAGAAAAAAAGTACAGGCCACTATTGTCGATAACCCTCTACGGTATTCGATAGCGGCATCACTCAACGGCTCAAGCTCACACTTGAAACGTCCATGACCAATTCGATTCAGTAACTTTTCCACCTGAGCTCTCTTCGGTAATTGCTTGTGATCTTGCTTTCCCCAATTAGATACAGTTGTTTTTGATACACTGCATAATTCTGCAATCTGATCGTACGTAAGGCCAAATTGATTAGCCGTCTTAATCAAGTCAGCACCATTGAGCACCTTACGATCATCAAAAGATCGATCACGTGTTAATACTTCCAACTTTCCTTGCAAGCTCATAAGCCTCTGATTCCATGAGAGTTAATCAAAGTTAACTAGTAGTTTCCTATTGTTAATTAGAAATATGGGGGTTCGTTACTTACTCTGCAACCTCATTCAACCGTGAGGACAGACATATGACGAAACCAACGAATCGAAACAATCAACGTGCAGATGCAAGAAACACCAATAGAGGAACAACAGGCAATAACCAAACCAATGCTCACCGAAATGGCCAGATCGGCGCAGCGAAAAACCCAAATAGGAAATAAAAATGAGCAGAACATCAAACGATGATCGTAGTGACAGTATGAACCCCAACAATGATGCATATTGGGCTAGTCTGGATAATCACTCTAATCAGTTGAACCCAAATCACGAAGAGTATGGCGGGAAATCAGATAACACCCAAGACCCAGACCAGACTGAAACCTGATTGATCCATAAAAGAGTAAGACGGGCTGTGTCGGGCCCCTCTTACTCATTAAACTTCAACTGAGCATCCCAAGCCTATTTCTTCAGAATACCACCAGTATCATCTACTATTACTTAGGGACTCTTACAGGCAAATACATCAATGACAGACTCTATTACGCCCTATGACCCAGCAAATTCTCTAACGTCTAGGGAGGCTATAGCTGGTTTTCTTCAAGATGCATTAGATTCCGAAAACCCAGAATATATAGCTGCTGCGTTCAAACTTGTCGTCAAGAAACATCACGTAGATAACAATGAGGCTTCTGTGGGGTCCTTGGAAGAGGATAGCCTAGAAGCTGTAATCAACATGTTAAAAGATATGGAATTAAAGCTCAGCGTCTGCAGAAAGCACCATTGCCGATCTGAAGACGAATAAAGAAACTTCAACTGTGCATCCCACCCTAAACTAAAACGACTCATACTCCCAATCCGCCATTGAAGAAACGAAAACTTGTACATCAGGTATCGATAGCAGGTCATGCCGGTAGTAAATCTTTTGTACAAACTGATCCTCAGCCTCCCAATCATGATCTATCGGGAAGATCTGATTTGCCTCGAATTTTTTCATCAATGCAGCCGAAGATGCAGATGTACAGAGAGATAGCTTTGATAAAAGAACATAGCGTTCCTTAAACTGATTAACAGCCTGAATTGATATAAATTTATGTGCAGCACTTGATGGTTTTTTTACCCGATGTATCAGTCCCTTATGCACTAACTGAGGAATCAAGTCAGACGATACCTGGAAATGGCTTCTCAACGTTTGCATAGTGAAGTACTCAGCCGCAGCTTCTTTTGTGTTTTCTAGATACCAAGCTCGAAGTTCTTGCGAATCAATTTTTAGCCGCCGAAAACCTATTTCATTAGGATCTAATTGCGCAGATACCTCACCAGAGAAAATCGCTTTGATCAGGGAAACAAAAGGGCTCTTAATCCCATTTCCTATCTTGCGAATCGCATCAGGAAGGGAGATCAGATCATGCTCCACAATACTCAATCTAGAGTTCAAACTGTCCATCAACCCTTGTAGCTCATCTAAAAAATAAGCACCTGAGGGAGGGAAGCCTGGTCGCGGATGCCTGCTTAAAACGCCATCATTGGTAAGGTCATATATTTGGCTCTTCGTTATTCCCAAGAGAGAAGCTGCTGTTACGGTGTTTACGTAGGAAGTGCTATCTTGATTTAGTTTGATCACATCATCCCGATGAACCAATACTAACTCTCGGGACTCACTATTTTTCACTTGATGCCTGACAGCCCCAGACTCGATACCTTTTTTGATAACCGACTTGCCGATACACAGCTCTCTAGATGCAGCCTGAAGCGCTAACCATTTGTGCTTCGCAATAGTCTCTGTAATGAACAAGCTATTGCGCCGGTCAATGGAGTGCACCCAATGATCATGCATATAAGTCTGTATAGAGTCTTTAATAAGTTGAAAATTAGGATGAACTAGATTTCTAAATATCTTCTTATAGAAAAACCTGAATAACTCATCACCTTCCTTCTGATCCCCGCATATCTTGTGCTGCAAGGTATCCAGATACTTATGAAATTGCTCTTCTGACTTCAGCCAACTATCTGCAAATGACTGAATGCAGGCTTTAGCCGATGGAAAGGAATTTAATCCTGCGAAGTTACCAGTTACATGGAAATACTCATGTGACGTTAGACTCCAACGAGCAAGCATATTTACAAGATTAACTCGCTCCGATAAAGAATAATCCGATCCATCGAAGCAGCTAGAAAAGTAAAAACGATCCTTATCTATTGGAGGTAGTCCACTGAAGAACCTTTCATACCGAATAGCTGACTCCGAAGCCGCACTCACTGCATCTGAAGCTAAACTCGCGCCACAAGAACAGTAGCCTATAGAATCTAGTTCTCTAAATTTGAGCGGGGAATGACATTCTGGACAGCTATCAACTAGCCAACATGAGTGCTCCAGACAAACAACTGATCCAGCCAAATACCATTTAGCACGATGATATGGCTCTTCTTGAATACACTTAGGACAGAAACGCATTGCCGATATATTCAGGCTACGCACACCTTGCTTACAAATAGCCTCAACATCTGCAGAAACCTTATCAAAGCCTGTCCAATTGGCCTCTGTTAGTTGATCGAACAATTTACCAGGAGACAAAACGAAGGGAGGGGCGTCTTGGTTATACAACCAGGTGATGTGCTTATAAGAATTTACTTCTGCGGTTCTTATTAAGTAGCTTATGGGGGATTCGTCGCTGTAAGGCCCTGGAAAACAAATGGGCATGATTAAGGAACTCATTTCTCACACTCCGTCATAGGCAGCGAGTTAAATGGCTCCCAAAATTTAGTTAATGACTTTTCTTTGAAGCTTGGATTGAAAGGGTTTGAACAACCGGTTCCATCTAACCAAATAGACTCTGTAAAAGCCTGCTCCAAACACTGTAAATTCAATCCATCTTGTTTTTTTCTAACCGCAACCTGATAGGCAGAGATAATCAGGTTAACCGCATATCCTATGACACCGTTCGTAGCACAATGGAAACGATGAACCAGGTCTTCTGATAACTCCAAAGGCTGAGGCAACATTAAAACGCTGTCTAGTGCTTTAATAACTCTAAAGAAGTCCCAAAAGCTCTCCTGATTTGCAATAGAAAAAGGCTTGAGATCAACTCTTCGGCTAAACCGTCTACGCAACTGTTCATTGATTTCAAGTATGTGCTCACTTCGCTTGAGACCCATGAGAACTGTTGATGCACCTGAATTATCAATCAGTGATTTAAGCCAATCAGATACCTGCCTAGGAGCAGCCTTGTTGCCTTGATCAATGAAATGTTGAAGCTCGTCAATAATGACTAACTTAACCTCACAGGCTTTCATGTAGTTTAAAATTCTACCTGTCTTCTCAATTGCAGATCCTTTATTGAAGTTGGGATCTCCCAATTGAAGCAAAACAGCTTCAGCCATATTCTTTACAGTGGGAATGGAAGGCGTATCGATTACAAGCACAGGAATTCTCTTCCCAAGTTCCGTTTGAATTACAGGATATTGATCATAGAATTTCCGTTTTAACGTCGACTTACCGGTTCCTGAAACACCAATGCAAATCAGGTTTTGTTGAAAACCAACCTGCTCATTCAACTCATATGCTTGAACAATTTGCTCAAATGCAGAGACATATTGAGGATGAGGAATAACCGTCTTCTTAAATCTAGCTATTGTTTCCAGATGATCTCTCTGCATCCTGCTAACCCCACTGAATATCAAAATCATCTAAATCATCAGGTAGCGAAAGAGGAACCTGGCCACGTACTTCTTTCTCCTCATGAAGTTCGATAGCTGGCTCAACAAGAGGATTCTGGGAATTCCTGGCAGCTTTAGTTCTTTGTCGTAGGCTTTTATCGGTACCTGCTGCACGAACTTCCTTAACAAAATCAACTTTTCGCTGCAGAAGCTCCTTGGTGTCCGCAGCTTTCCTTCGGTTTGTCCGTTTCTCCAAAAGATACTCTAGTTGGCGCAGAGACAACCCTTCAGCAACAACCTTCGAGCGGCAAGGCACTGAAATGAATTCACCTCTAAATTCATCAAACACCCACACAGAGCCTAAGTTTTCCGGATCAACGCGAACTCTGACAGGTTTTGAGGACGGTAACTGCCTACGCAAAATCCCTAACGCTTCTGAGTTATATTTAAGCCTTTTAAAACTCACCCCTTCATGATTAATCTTGCGTGTGAATTCCCTGGTAAAAATGAGATCTAAACTTTCCTTACTCACTGGCAAACTCGGCTCAAATTTTTTTAAGCCCTCTGTCCATAGATTGAATGGAGTCTCACCGATACCTTCATGAAAACGGTGGTTATAAATAGTAATAATCCACTTGAGTATCAGGCACTGCAGCTCCTGCAGGGTACACTTTGCTTCTTTTACCGACTCATAGTCACCACGCTCACCTATGTTAGAGAACGTGGTTCCTTCCATCTTGTTGCCAAGAGATTGGTTTAAATGGCCTACATATCTTTCAACAGATCCCTTAAACCAGGGGTGCTGTTTTGGGCAGTAAAGAAGCTCAATATTTAACTCCCCACAAATCCGCTCAAGCTGCTTGTCGTGAAACTCTGCTCCATTATCACAAGCAAGGAGAGCCATGATTCCATATGCAGGCCAAGTAAACGAAGGATCAGGCAACTGCTTTTCAATATCGTTTTTGGGGAGAATTGCGTTGCGTATAGCCCTAATAACAGAGACAAATGAGGGGGGCTCAAACCCTATATAGATACCTAGCGGCATCTTTGAATAGTGATCTATCACAGCGGTTAAAGAAGGGCGTCCATTTACTTCACCGGTAACTTCATCAACAACCATGATATTCATAGGTGTGTGATCTATCTCAACTCGCTCAAGAATACGAGTAGTTCTGACGCCCTCGCCAGTAGCTCGGAAAGCTTGCTCTGCAGCCCTTCGACCTTGTTGATGTAATACAAGATCATATGGATCGGTAATTTTATCGATTAAACGGTATACAGTAGCCCTGGAGGGAATTGGAACTGGAATGGGTTTCAACGAGTTTGCTTGCTCAGCTTTTATCAGGAATGCCTCATACGCATCCTGCTTAGTACCCGGTACTCGCTGATAAAGAAGCTCATTGATGACCTCAAGCAAAAGCCCATGATGCTCTCGTAAATGAGAAGATACACGCCCTCTGTTTTGCTTAGGTACTAAAGCCGTAATATCTTCGCCTGAATCTTTCCACGTTCGCCACCATGTATAAACGGTATATGCTCCGGGAGGCTTGCTATCACCTAAATGCTGAGCGAATAGCTGTAGATAGGGCTTTAACTTAGAACATGAGGGTTGTTCTCCAAACTCTCGGATAGCCAATTTAATATATGACATTCGGTACAAAGCTGTTTCTTGATCTTCTTCAACACAAGAGTCTAAAGGCCCCTTAATCGAGGGCACTTCAGAACGATGTAATTGGGCCCCATCCAAAACAAAGCTTAAACAATTACTAGAAAGTGCATTCAGTAGTTCAGTTTTTGAGCGCATTACATGCGCTAAATCAGATTCCCTTTCTAGTACACAGTCACCATTCTCAAGAATCCTCCAGACCTTATAGGTTACAGAGTTCAAAAGCAGGCGCTGTCCGATACGAAAACAAAAGCGTTGCATGATGGTCCTCCTCTGGTAGGTACAAGTTAGATCCCGAACTGAAAGGGGAAGTTAGATCCAGACAAATGTATTGCTGGGAAATAAGGACAAACGCTGTTGTCATATCACCAAAATATTCATGCATTTTCCCTAAAGTTGGGCTATCGGTTTGTAGCACCCAGTTTCTAGCCTGCCTGATCGTCAAATCAGACAGCTCACGAAGTCGGTAATAATGGATATGAGTCAGGTTCGACTCCAAGTCAAAGTGGTTAAGCTCTTCGTCAGTGATAACAATAAAACCGTACCCCTGATTTCTGTACTCATCCGAAATAGTGAGAAATTTCTGAAACAAATCTGGACGCTGAAGATGCTTAAGAGGTTTAACTTCCACAAACCAGGTTTCGCCGTTATTTAGATGAAGCCTGAAATCTGGCGTATACCTAGAAAGCTTTCCTTGAAAGTAAAACTTAATGGGGTCAGGTTGCTCATAAAAAGCAATAACAGCAGGAGAAAACTCAAATCTATAGCAAGCACTCCTCTCAAGGAGAGACTCCCAAGCGATTGAAGGCCTTCTTTTTGATGACCGAAAGCGCCCGCGAACTGTCATCCTAGATCTTGTAACGGGATCCCTGGATGGCTTGTAATCTGAATCCGAGGTCATTTTCAAAGCCATAGTAGACCCATGCCCCGTACCAAGAGGTACAACATTCCTAATTTTTGACATACGAAATCCTTACCTTTTTTGGTAATGAAAATTTTTGGTCTTGGTTAGGTAGCTTGACGGGCTAAGGAAGGGAATAGATACTGTAGTTCTCACACAGCGGTATCTTTACCGTTCAGAAGCGGGTCAAGCATTAGCTTTTCCCGTTTTTCTTTATATAGACTCTCCTAAATATTCGTATTCAGCCGTTCATTACAGTCATTCCGTTCCATTGATATGACCGAGCGAATAACATTTACCTGACCTGCAGAGAGGCTCTTCAGAGATTTTCGAAATTCCTGGATCAGCGCATACGTTTCTAACGGTAGGTCGTCCGGAATGTGCATTACTCGAATTGACTGATCCGCGTAATTCCATAGCAATGCCTCTTCATCTTTAGGCAAAGCTAGCTCACCAACGATTTCACGAATCACTCTATTAGAAGGAGGAGGCTTTTTACCGCTTTCAATAGCGCTGATATAGCTTGGATCAACCCCCAAAGCTTCAGCTAGCTCCTTCTGCTTAACTTGGCGGTTCAATCGCAGTGTTGCCAGGTAACGGCCAAATGGGGTCATATCGACTACCTGAAATTGACTAGATATAGTCAGGATATGGCTATTTTTAAGACAACGCAAACACCTACATATCTATAAAAATCATAAAGTTACCGATATATCTTAATCTTTTAATAGGTAACTTATCAGCTAATCTCTCAACTAGGAAAATCACCAATAACGCTATAGCCCTGTGGTAGAGGGGCTTTCACGAGCAACATACTGTCCATACGACTCTTTCAGATTACCAATACGCCAAAAGTAAGCTGTTCCGATATAACCGAACTAAAAAAATTGATTGGTAAAGCAGTCTGCAATCGCAATCATTTCTATCAGGAACTGATATACTCATCTGTTGTTTTATTTTTCATGGACGAAGCCAATTTCAGCTCTAACTAAATAGGCTAAATGGACGTCTTTTTCTACAGGTAGACAAGATCAATGCAGCTAGTTCCGGAAACTACAGCCTTTGGGAGACACGAAACGTTTGCACTGCGTTACGGCTGGCTTACTAAAGGGTTTCTCGCTTTAAAGAGTGACAGAAAAATATTCGAATCTGATGATGCGACTGTTCAGCTGGGAGTCGGTAAGAACATGGTCACATCAATTCGTTACTGGCTACGGGCTTGCCAGCTGCTTGAAACAAACTCAACAGAACCAACTGATTTGGGGAATCTACTGTTTGACCCAGATTCAGGTCTCGATCCTTACTTGGAAGATGAAGCAACTATATGGTTGTTACACTGGCTTCTTGCATCCAACCCAAAACAAGCAACAACATGGTTTTGGTTTTTTAATAAATTTCATAAGACCAATTTTGAAACCGTTGAGCTAGTAGACACCCTTAAGGAATACGTTTCTGAAAATGTAAAAACCAAGGTGTCGCCAAGTACATTGAAAAATGACATCTCTGCAATAACTAGGATGTACACTAAAAGTAAAACTAACGGAAAGCTACCTGCTGAAGAATCGCTTGATTCTCCTTTTTCCGTTTTAGGCTTAATTACAAATACCCACAGTGGATTCGAATCAAGTCCTAAGTATCGTAGTCAATTACCGACAGCAATCTTCGCCTTTGCTGTTACTCAGTTCTTTGAAAACCTTACCACGAACTCAGTGCCTTTGGAGCAAGTTATGTACTCTAGGGCAAATCAAGTAACCCCCGGTGCTGTATTCCGCCTCATAGAGAGCGATGTCGTTAACAAGCTGGAAGATATGATTTCTCTTATTCCAAATGCATATGAACTGCGCGATGTGGCAGGGCAACTGCAAATTTTCAAAATAGGGGAAGAAAGAGCAACTGATTATTTGTCTCTCTACTATACGAGTAGCACTCAGGAAGTTGCATCATGAGCTTAGTAAATAAAGTTTCAGTTAACTCTCGGTATACAAGATCAATAAATATTGAGCGCGATGCTAGCTCTATAGAACTTGCTAAAGGTTACATACCAACAACCAGAGCAATCAGTACAATTAGCCGCTTTGCAGATACACTAAATGCAGAACAAACACCTCGAGCCTGGTCGCTAGTTGGCCCTTATGGGTCTGGTAAATCATCATTTCTTTTATATTTATCTAACGCACTAGCAACAGAAACAAATGAATGTCTGAATCTGCTTGAAGCATACAGTCCAGACATAAATAAAAAGCTATGTACTAAATTATCGTCCTCGACTGGCTATCTTAGTGTACTCGTAACTGGCTCACATCAAGGTCTAGCTCGTAGCATCTTAAGCTCGCTATTAAAGTCATTAACAAGCTATTTAATTGAAAACCACACATCATCTAAAAGCCTGACTAGTCAATTAAGTACGATTATTGAACAGAATAAAATTTCCACTTCTGATGTGATTGACGCTTTCAAGGCAACACAGAATGCATTTAAGTCTTCAAAGACAATTAGATGCCCTGGGATTTTGCTATGTGTTGACGAGCTTGGAAAGTTCCTAGAATTTGAAGCGCTGCAGTCAGAAGCGAATGATATCTACCTACTTCAAGAGCTAGCTGAACATGCTTATGCCGCTCATGATGTAAATCTTAGCTTATTCGTTTCATTGCACCATTCCCTCGAACATTACGCAAAAGGGTTAGGGGATACACTCAAACATGAATGGTCAAAAGTTCAGGGGCGCTTTGAAGAAATACCATTCCTTGAATCTTCTGAACAAACACTACGAGTAGTCAGCAACGCGATACAAACCGACTTTAGTGAAGAAGATAGCCATCGAGTTCACACGATAACTAATCCGATTATTAAAACTCTGCACGAAGAGCATGCCTTACCACACGGCCTTAACGTTGATGAAGCAAATCAATTATTTTCTTCGTGCTATCCACTTCACCCTCTAACAGCTCTGATTTTACCAACGCTGTGTCAGAAAGTGGCTCAGAATGAAAGAACCCTATTTAGTTATCTATCCAGTCATGAAGACAGCGCCTTTCAGCATATTTTAAAGCAGCTCAAGGGAATTGGAGAATTCATCATGCCAAGTGATGTCTTTGATTACTTCATGAGAAGCCGGTCTGGGATTCTGGGTGACCATATTACCAACAGGAGATGGGTGGAAGTCTCTACTGCTATTGATAGGCTCGATCATCAATCTGAAATTGAACTAGAACTTCTTAAAACTATTGGTTTACTAAATGTTATTGGTTCGAATAGGGGTATCAAAGCCTCTGAACCAATACTAGAAACTTGCTGTAAATCCTATGAGGAATTTAAAGAAGGAATCCAAGTCTTAGAGACATCCTCGTTAATTACTTACCGCAAGTTCAATTCTGAATATAGAGTTTGGCAAGGCAGTGACTTTGATCTTGAGTCTTGCATCCATGACGAAGTATCCAAAATCAAAGCTTATTCCGTAGCTCAAGCTCTTAACAACGGATCATATATTGATCCCATAGTTGCTCGGCGCTACACAATACAAAATGGAGCTCTACGCTATTTTTTACCGAGGTTCTTCGACTCGGTAGAAGAGCTTACTCAAGCTACATTTGATGAGCCAACCCTTGCCTATGTGTTATCAGATACCTCCCAGAACGAGGTAGAAATTACCAACAATTTAGCATCTCACTCTGAGTTTGTAGTTATAGCTCTGTGTTCAAATACACCCAGACTGAAGCAACTGTTAGTTGAAGAACAAGCTCTCAGCCAGATTGAAAATCAGTACCAAGAACTAAACTCTGATCCAATAGCAAAGAAAGAATTTGTTGAGCGTAAGAATGCAATATTAGTTACCCAGCAAAATATGCTAGAACAGCTATTGCAGCATCCTGAGAATAACTTGTGGTTTTGGAAGGGCGAGCCTGTATCCATTGAGAGTAAGCGTAGATTTCAAGAGCTTCTCTCAAATATTTTTGAAGAGGTTTATTCCAAAGCCCCATCTATACATAACGAGCTTATTAACAGGGACAAGCCTTCAAGCCAGGCTGTAGCAGGGAGAAACAAACTTCTCACTGCAATGTTGGAAAGCGAATCTAATGTTGATCTGGGCATAGATAAATTTCCACCTGAAAAAGCTATATATAGAGCTGTATTGAAGGCTACAGGGCTTCACAAGGAAGTAGAGGGTGAATACAGATTCATCGAGCCAGAAACAGGGTCTGAATTTGATGATACTTGGAATGCCGTAAGAGACTTCTTCGCTACAACAGAAGATAGCCCTCGTTCATTTGCAGAGTTAACAAAGATATTATCAGCTCCACCTTACGGAATTAAGCTTGGTTTACTACCCATCGTATACTTCGCAGCATATCTAGTTGATCGTCATGAGCTTGCCTTGTACGAAGATAGGAAATATATACCTGCTATCCAACCTGATCATCTAGAGCGTTTTTCAAGAAAGCCAGAATCCTTCACTGTTCAACGTTTTAGAATCGAAGGTCTGAAAGCTTCTATTTATGAAGAATACTCTAAGGCTTTGTTTAGTAATAAGAACCAAAGAACTGTCATACAACTGGTATCTCCTCTGGCTAAGTTTATGTCTGAGCTACCCGAATATACGCTGAAGACAAAGTCATCAGTTTTATCGAAGGAAGCAAAGGCTGTTAGAGATGCCTATCAATTAGCAAAGTCGCCAGAAGCTTTATTATTTTCTGAATTGCCTAAAGCTTTAGGATACAAACTCCTGGAATCTTCTGAGCCTGGCGAGTTAGAAGGTTTCGCTGATAAGTTAAGGAATGCTCTTAGAGAATTAAAACACGCTTTCCCACAGCTAATCGAGCACCAAAAAACTCTCTTAGGGCAAGCTTTCAATATCGAATACTCTAGCCTCGAAGAGCTAAGAAGAATCATCGTAGGACGTTATTCAGGTCTAGAACTTTACACTGTTGATATAGACGGATTAAAAGCATTTCTTATGCGTCTCACTAAAACAAGCATAGACGATGATAGCTGGCTGCAGAACATTTTGATGTTCCTTGGTTATAAGCCTGCTAAGAAGTGGACTGACGGAAATCGTGCTGAAGCAGAGGTCAGGCTAAGTGATTTCTCAAAAAGGCTACTAGACCTTGAGACCCTCCGTGTTCACAGCGATAGATATCAACAAAAGTGTTCAGGTGACTTTGACGTTTTCTTACTAAAGTCTGTTAAAAAAGGCGCAGAACCCTTAGACCGGGTTATTACAATCGATAAGCAGCAGCACTCAGCTATTCAGGATATTAAACAAGAAGTTCTCAGTCTTCTGAAAGATGGAGATACAAATCAAGAAATACAACTGGCCGTACTTGCTGAACTTGTAGATGAGTTCCTAAGCCCATCAAAGGATAATGGTTCGAAAGAAGCATCAGCCCCACTAAAAGAGGTCTCTAGTGGCAAATAAAAGCAACATGAAGGACGCAATGGTCGCCGATGATAGAAGGCATGTACTGGGCATTTCAGGTGGTAAAGATAGTGCAGCATTAGCGATATACCTGAAGGATCGATATCCAGAGATACATTCTCGTGTTGAGTACTTCTTTACAGATACTGGTGCTGAACTTGAAGAAGTGTATGAATTCTTAGATAAAATGGAGGCCTATCTAGGTAAGGAGATCATTCGCCTTTCAAGTGGCCGGGATTTCTCGCATTGGTTGAAGCTTCATAATGATTACTTACCATCAGCTAGACAGAGGTGGTGTACTCGTACAATGAAAATAAAGCCATTTGAAGACTTTGTAGGTGAAGATCCAGTTATAAGCTATGTAGGAATAAGAGCTGATGAATTTCGAGAAGGGTATGTAAGCTCGAAGGAAAACATTACCGCTATATTTCCATTTATCGAAGATGGCTTAGTTAGAGATGATATTTTCCAGATTCTTGAAGATAGCGTAGGAATTCCCGAATACTATCAATGGAGATCTAGATCCGGTTGTTACTTCTGCTTCTTTCAGCGGCAAGATGAATGGCTAGGTTTGAAGAGATACCATCCAGAGCTGTTTGAAAAAGCTAAAGAAATTGAAAAGACATCTGGTAATGGATATACCTGGGTACAAGGTAAGACACTTGATGAAGTCGTGGCTCGAGCCGAAGAGAGAGAAAAAGAAGAGGGTGTCATCAGCAAATCGTCTTCTATAAACGAGCAAAAGTGGCAAGAAGTTCTTAGATACCAACAAGACGATGATGATCCTGAAGATCAAGCATGCTTGATCTGTTCGTTGTAGTGCTGTTGTTCCTAAACTTAATTCAAGGAGGAGATCTTCAGTGTTCAAAATTTCTGCAAGAGCAGTTTTAGAGCTAGGATCAGAACTAATTAGCTCAGATATTATTGCTTTCTATGAACTAATAAAGAATGGTTTTGATGCCCGTACGAAAAGCGGAGTCTCTATTGAATTTAATGTGTTATTACGTAGAAATGCTTTTCTAACTCTATCGAATCGTATAGAGGTCGATCCCGATAACTTTGAAAAACATAAACTATATGCATTAAAGGCCATTAACCTTGATGCTAACAACTCTGATAACGCTCAAGAATCGATAAAGTTATCTCATACACCCGAAAAGCTCTTAGAAACCCTACAAGAAATATATAACTCAAGCACTATAACCATATCAGATACTGGATCAGGTATGTCTTCTAGTGACTTGGAAAATAACTTTCTCGTTATCGGTACATCCTCAAGGAAAAAAGCTGTAGATGAAGCTATTAAAAGTAAGGCTTCAAGAAGCCCATACCTTGGAGAAAAAGGAATTGGTCGTCTATCCGCAATGAGACTAGGTGACCACTTAAGAGTTGAAACAGCTACAGAAGATGACTCAAGACTAAATATACTCGATATTGATTGGAATGAGTTTTCTCAAACTGACGCAATGTTAAGTGACATAAGCGTTACACCATCACAAGGCCAAAATAAGAACTCCTCCGATTGGAGTGGAACAAAAATAATTATCGGGAAACTTTCTGAAGATTGGACAAAAACTCGATTAGAAGAAATGGCCAAGCATGACTTTTCACGACTTACAGACCCATTCAAGGACGCAAAGAAAAGGCCAAGAGTAGCTTTATCCTGGAATGAAGAAAGAATAAAAATTCCATGGATGAATAAAACTCTTCTTGAACATGCTCAGGCAACAGTTAAAGGCTCGTACTCAATTGAGAATGGAGAGCCTGTTCTACGCTGTAAAATGACTGCAAACAATCTTGGTTTCGATCACCCGAAGGAAGAGGAAGAAACAGTAAGAACCTTAGTAGATCTAGAGGGATCTTTAATTGGAACCGATTCAGAAATTCATGATGATGCATTACTTAATCTCGGTGACTTTTCATTTGAAGCCCACTGGTTCAATAGACAAAGATTAAAAAAGATAGAAAGCATTGGCAGCTTAAAAGATGTAAGAGCCTTACAGCGTCAGTGGTCAGGAATCATGCTATTTCGGGATGATTTCCGTGTATTTCCATATGGCGATGACGACGATGATTGGTTAGCTCTAGATAGAAAAGCCCTTGCAAGATCTGGTTACGCCTTAAACAAAACCCAATTTATTGGCAAAGTTTGCATTTCTAGAACGACAAACCCAATGCTAGTTGACCAAACCAACCGCGAAGGGCTAAGAGAAACCCAAGAACAAAAAGCTTTTTTAGAAGTAATGAGTCTTGTCATACAGGATGAATTACTCAGCTTTATGAAGAGAATTGAGAAACAGTATAAAAATCAAAAAATTGACCTATCAACCTCTAAAGCTCAAATCGCAACTTTGGAGCAACGTGCTAAGGGCTCACTAGGTACTCTAAGGAAAAAGGTTCCAAAGGAAGGCAAAGAAGCTATCGAAGACTTACAGCAAACGCTATTCGAGTTCTCTGACTTTGCTAAAAAAGCAAAAATAAGAATTGAAGAAGTTGAGCAAGAAAGTCGGCAAATGATAGAGATGGCAGGTGTTGGTCTTATGGTTGAAGTGGTAGCTCATGAGCTAGCCAGGGCTTCTGAAAATGCCATATCGAATCTTAATGACCTGAAAGGCAGCACTGTACCTGATTCTGTGCAGAAAAAGCTTGAATCTCTCCGGTCGCAAATGAAGAGCTTAAGCAAAAGGATTAAAGTGCTAGACCCTCTAAGCGTCTCTGGAAGACAGCGTAAAGAAAGTTTCTCACTAAATGAACTTATTCAGGATACACTTGAAGCACATTCTGCTCAGTTTGACCGTCATCATATCCAAGTTAACCTTGATTTAGCAGATTCACCAATCAGAGTTAACGCAGTTAAAGGCATGATCGTCCAGATCTTAGAAAACCTGATTTCTAATTCCAAATACTGGATGGAAATGAAAGCTCAACGTAATGATAGGTTTATACCTACTATATCTATCTCATCACACGATTCTCCTCCAACTATCATATTTGAAGATAATGGTAGAGGTATTGCGCCAGAAAATAGAGAAAAGGTATTCCAAGTATTCTTTTCTTTGAAAGAAAAAACTAAAAGGAGAGGGCTTGGGCTATTCATTGCTAAAGAGTGTGCTCAATACAACGATGGCATTCTTACACTCGACGAGACCCCTAGCCTGAAGACCAAGCGGCTTCACCGATTTATTTTAGAGCTACCTGAAAAGAAGATAACAAAATGACGGACCTAAGTACCACTTTGCATGAAGCAAAAATAAAATCAGTATTGCTTATAGATGATGCTTACGATTCAGCACCAACACCTGGTGACCTTGCTATTGATGATGATGAGTGGACAGCTTTTTTTGATGATATAACAAGTGAAGATATAGCAACAATAAAGAGCTTTTATCCTAACTATGATGAAGTAGATGGGGATGACCTGATCAATGAAGCAGAATTTGTAGAACAGCTATGGATGCATAGATCTGACATCAGGACCGAGTTAGTTTCACCTTTATTTGAAAGATACGAATTCGATACAAATCAAGATATTGAATTCCTCTCACCAGTTATTGATCAGCTTAAAGAGTTAGGCCTGGAATGCAGCACTTCTGGCAGATCCGTAGATACAGAGACAATAAGTGCTGAATTAATCATCATTGACCTATTCCTTAGTTCTGCTCAAACAGATACCGATATGGATTTATCTATTTCTATCCTTAAACGTATTATAGATGCAAGATCTAAGAATCCTCCTTTAATAATATTGACGTCTAGAAATAATAGATTGGAAACTGAGAGTTCTTACTTTCGAGACAATGCAGGCCTATTCGAATCAGGATTTAGGTTTATTCCTAAAAATGAACTTTCAAAACCAAAATTCACAAGAATACTATCAAGGCTTGCTAGGCATTACACTGACACTCTTAAACTTTCTAACTTTGTCTATGCTTGGGAAAAAGGCCTGATTTCCGCAAGCCAAAGAACAACTTCACTTTTACGCAGGCTCAATATTTCTGATTTTTCCCAAATTAATCAGCTACTTTTAAAAGAGGAAGGAGAGGCAATTGGCAATTATTTGGTAGATACTTTCGATAATGTACTCAAGCATGAAGTCGAGAGAGAACGATCTATTATTGATGCTGCAATAAATCTCAATGAGCTTGATTTAGAAAACTATCCTCCACCCAATGTCACTGGTTCATCTGATCTACAAGAGCTAGTCCATAAGCTTCTATACATTGGCCCAGAGCGATTAGAGCTTAAGCAAGAAGAAGGGCCTGTTGTTCATTTCGGTGATCTTCTATCTCTTTCCAATCTTGAAGAAGCTGGCGAGCAGATTAGTGATACTTTTGTTCTTTTTTCTCAAAGAGTTGAGCCATCTAATATTCTATTAGTTGTTACTCCAGCGTGTGATCTTCAAAGAGCTGGATCGAAGAACATATTATTACTAGTAGGATCCCCAATAGAACTCACTTCTGATAACTGGGACAAAAAAAGTACAAAGGAAAGGACTCCTATTTTCTATAAAAAAGACGACGATAAGAAATACTGGGTTAAGTGGGACTTAAAGCATATAGAAACCATTTCACACTCAGAGCTCAAAAGCCTACTGCAAGAGAAAACTGTAAATAACATAGGGCGAATGCGTGAATCGTATGCATTAGAGCTTCAACAACTATTACTCTCTGATATTGGTAGGGTAGGGCAAATAGCAACCATGCCTGGAACATTTAATGTTGGTGTTAATATTTATCTTGTAGGCTCTGAGGATCAGAAGTTTTTCTCAATAGCAGAAGGACTTGAAGGAACGTGTTTCGTAAATAAAGATCGAGTGAAAAAGCTAGTTCTACCTGAAGAAATTTGCGAAGAAATTTGCTCTAAGCTAGCCGAAGTAGACATAGATAGTGTAAGTGAACACTCCAAAGAAAGGCTAGATTTAGTTGTAAATAGTGATGAATTGTTAGTTCTCTTAGAGGCAGGAATTGATATACCAAGCGGAACTGGACTAACGCAGATAAAGTCTTTAAGACAGCTGAATGGGAATCAGCCTCTAATTCTTGGTTACATTACTAAAGGAGTAACTAATAATACTGTAGGGAGGCGAGAAGCCTTAAATTGTGGTGTAGTTATAGAGATAATTGATAATCAATGACTCTTTCCAGTAGTAGGTACAGTTAATCTCGCAATCACTTCGTGGTAAATATTTATAAGTTAAATATTGATCTTTTACCAACTTTTAATGAGATCATTAAATGGATTTAGAACAGCTTTTTGTGCAGCTTTATAGCGCCGATACAGAAAATGATTTAGACCATGTAATTGAGTCTATTTCTGGCAACACTCATGTGTCATGGACACCCTATGGAGATAACGAGAGCTTCTTCGGGGTGATAGAAAATCAACAGGCCTCCCCAGTACCTGCTTTAGTAGAGAAAGTAACAAATTCCATTGATGCGATTCTGATGCGCCGTTGTCTTGAAGCGGGTATTGATCCAAAAGGCTCTAAAGCCCCAAAGTCTGTCAATGAAGGAATAGAAACCTTTTTCTCTTCTTCTCAAAGTTGGGATCTACCAGGAAAAAGATCTTTTCAGGCTGAGTCGATACAAATTTTAGCCAGAGGCCCCAGGAATGACACTTCGCTCATCATTTACGATGATGGTGAAGGTCAACATCCACAGGACTTCGGGGATACATTTTTGTCTTTGTTACGTGGTAACAAAAATGAGATTCCCTTTGTTCAAGGTAAATACAATATGGGAGGAGCTGGGGCCGTTGTTTTTTGTGGGAAAAAGAGATACCAGCTAGTTGCATCCAAGAGGTTTGATCAAACAGGAAAGTTTGGCTTTACCATAATGCGCAAACACCCTCTAAGTGCAGAGGAAGAAGCAACTAGGAAAAATACTTGGTATGAGTATTTACTTGTTGATGGGCAAGTTCCATCCTTCGAAATCGATAGTTTAGATCTTGGTCTTCATAATCGAGAATTTACCACTGGGACTATCATAAAACTCTATTCATACAACCTACCAGCAGGTTCTAGATCTGTTATATCTCGAGACCTTAATCAAAGCATAAACGAGTTTTTATTTGAGCCAGCTTTGCCTATATATACGATTGATATCAAGGAAAGGTACCCCAAAGATAGGGCTCTTGAACGTCATTTATATGGCCTGAAGAGAAGATTGGAAGAAGATGGTAGTAAATATATTCGTTCATTTTTCTCTGAGTCTTACAATGACAGTGAAATAGGGTCATTGAAAATAACGGTCTATGTCTTTAATCCACGTATTGATGGAAAGTCTGCTAAAGAGACGAAGGAAGCTATTAAAAGAGAATTCTTCAAAAACAACATGTCCGTAATGTTTGCATTAAACGGACAAGTCCACGGGAGCTTTACATCAGAATTTATTACTCGATCTCTTAAGTACAACTTATTAAAAGATTACTTATTAATTCATGTAGATTGTACAAACCTTAAAAACTCCTTTCGAACTGAACTTTTCATGGGCTCGAGAGATCGATTGAAACAAGGTGAAGAGTGTTCGCAACTCAGGAAACTAATTGCAGATATACTAACTAAGGGAAGATTAAAAGAGATTTATAAGGAATGGAAGGACTCTATCACTACGCAGTCTGATAGTGCTGAAGACCTGTTAAAGGATTTCAGTAAGCATCTTCCTATGAATAAGGATCTAATGAAGCTACTTGGTAATACATTCGCCCTTGATGCCAAGGACGATAAAAAGGATAAAAAAAGGGAGCGACAAAAACCAAAGAGCACTCCTAGACAGGAAATCCCATTCAATCCTAAGAGATTTCCATCAGTATTTGATATTGATCTTAAATCGAAAGATAAAGACCAAGTTCCACTTACTAAAATTCCTCTCGGTGGAGACAAAACTCTATCCTTCTCCACTGATGTAGAAGATCTGTACTTCGATAGAATTGATGAACCTGGCGAGCTAAAGATATCTGTTCTGTCTCATTCTTCTAATGAAATAGAAGGTGGTACTGAACCTGGAGAGCCAAAGGACCCAGGAGCAATAATTGATGTGGCCATCTCGAGCCCTAGTAAAGGTAAGATACGAGTCAATATCAATCCTAAAAATGAAGTAAAAGTCGGAGACTCAATAACGATCAACGCATCTTTAACCTCTCCAGGTGAAGATTTAAATCAGCTCTTTATTGTAAAAATCACCGATAAAGATCAAAAACCTAAAAAAATACCAGACCAACATAAGGATAATGAAAATATTGGTCTCCCAAGGCTACAAGAAGTCTTCGAGTCTCCAAAAGAGGGTTTCAAGGGCTGGGGGGACTTAGACTTTGTTGAAATGGACTACTCGACTGTCATGCATCCTTTTGTAGAGGGTGACAAACTTGATACGATTTTTATCAATATGGATAGTTCAGTATTAAAAACATACAAGTCTAAATTACGCTCGGAAGAACAACTACTTGTTGCCGATAAGCGCTATGTATCAGCGGTGTACTTCCATACATTATTTCTATATATGATCAGCAAAAATAGGAAGTATCAGATAACCAAGCCAATGCTTGAAAATACGGACTCTTATGCTGAAATTGATCTATCTGAATACTTGAAAGATATTTTCGACAGCTATTATTCGGAATTCTTACTCAACTTTGAAATGAATACTCTCATAGAAGCTCTTGCTGATTAATGAAAGGTCAGTATTCGTAACCTTTACATCAGACATGATCCAAATAAAAAAGCAGCCAAATGGCTGCTTTTTTGTTCCTGTATCATTTCAAATGAGACACCGTAGCAAACTTCTGAGACGGTATCTCACCCAATATGAGATTTGACATACTTACAAACCTATTAAACGTCCAGGTTAGCAACCTGAAGAGCGTTAGATTCGATAAAGTTACGGCGCGGTTCAACTTCATCACCCATCAGGGTAGTAAACAGTTGATCGGCTGCAATAGCATCATCAATTGTTACCTGAAGCATACGACGAGAATCCGGATCCATTGTAGTTTCCCACAGCTGTTCCGGGTTCATCTCACCCAGACCTTTATAGCGCTGGATGTAGTGACCACGACGGGATAGATCCAACAACCAGTTCAGGCCCTCTTCGAAGTCTGTTACTTCCTTCTGGCGCTCACCACGCTGTAGATAAGCACCTTCTTCAAGAAGACCAGATAGCGTATCAGCCATCTTTGACATCTCGGTGTATTCACGTGAAGCGAAGAACTCTTCATTCAGAACGTAATCATGGGCAACACCGTGCTGCTGCATAACTACCTTAGCTACGAAGTTACTGTGTTCTTTGTCTTCCTCTACCAGACACTGGTAGCTGACCGCTTTATCAGAGTAGCCTGCCAGTGCATCGTCAAACTGGTCACACCAATCAGCAACAGTAGCCTGATCAGTCATGTTGTCACGCGGGAACGCTGATGTATCCAACAGGGATTTCAGCATTGCGTACGGGTAAACACGGGACATACGGTTAATCGTACGAATGACTGCACGGTACTGGTAAACAAGTTCTTCCAGCTGCTCACCACCGATACCTGGGGCATTAGCATTTACATGCAGGCTAGTGCCATCCAAAGCGCCCTGAAGCAGATAGGAGTCCAATGCTTCATCGTCTTTCAGATACTGCTCCTGTTTGCCTTTCTTGATCTTGTATAGAGGAGGCTGAGCAATATAAACGTAACCACGCTCGATCAACTCCGGCATCTGACGGAAGAAGAAGGTCAGAAGCAGGGTACGGATGTGCGATCCATCCACGTCGGCATCGGTCATGATGATGATGTGGTGGTAACGCAGTTTATCCGGGTTGTATTCTTCACGGCCGATACCACAACCCAATGCAGTGATCAGGGTGCCAACCTCTGCAGAGCTAAGCATCTTATCGAAGCGTGCTTTCTCTACGTTAAGGATCTTACCTTTCAGCGGCAGGATAGCCTGAGTCTTACGAGCACGGCCCTGTTTAGCCGATCCGCCCGCAGAGTCACCCTCCACTAGGTAGATTTCAGAAAGCGCTGGGTCTTTCTCTTGGCAGTCAGCCAGTTTACCCGGCAAACCTGCAATATCTAGGGCACCTTTACGGCGTGTCATTTCACGTGCTTTACGTGCAGCTTCACGGGCACGTGCTGCGTCGATCATCTTAGAAACGACAGACTTAGCTTCCTGCGGGTTTTCCTGCAGGTATTCAGCCAGACGCTCACCCATGGTTTGCTCAACGGCAGACTTCACCTCAGATGAAACCAACTTATCTTTGGTTTGCGAGGAGAACTTAGGATCTGGAACTTTAACCGAGATAATCGCTGTCAGACCTTCACGGCTGTCATCACCTGTAGTGCTGATCTTACCGCCTTTGTTCAGGCCTTCACTCTCAATGTAGTTGTTAAGAGAGCGGGTTAACGCCGCACGGAAACCTGATAGGTGAGTACCACCATCACGCTGTGGAATGTTGTTGGTAAAGGAATGGATGCTTTCCTGGAAACTGTCGTTCCATTGCATCGCAACTTCTACCGCAACACCAGACGCTTCGTGATCAGCAGTGAAGTGGAAAAGTTTGTTAACGGTTGTCTTGTTAGTGTTCAAGAACTCAACAAATGCGCCTAGGCCACCTTCATATTCGAAAACTTCTTCTACGGCTGTGCGCTCGTCTTTAAGCACAATACGTACACCGGAGTTAAGGAAGGAAAGCTCACGCAGACGCTTAGCCAGAATATCGAACTTAAAAGAAACGTTTGAGAAGGTATCTTCAGATGGCCAGAAACGAACCATAGTACCGCTGGTTTCGGTTTCACCCACAACGGACAGAGGCGCTTCAGGTTCACCGTGCTTGTAGACCTGCTCATGAACCTGACCATTTCGACGAATGGTCATCTTCAACTTAACGGAAAGGGCATTTACTACCGAGACACCTACACCGTGCAGACCACCAGATACCTTATAGCTGTTATCGTCAAACTTACCGCCGGCGTGCAGTACAGTCATGATTACTTCGGCAGCCGAAACACCTTCTTCTGGGTGAATATCAGTTGGGATACCACGGCCATTATCCATAACCGTAATACTCTCATCCGGATGGATAATCACTTTGATTTCACTACAGTGACCCGCCAAGGCTTCGTCGATAGAGTTATCCACGACCTCAAATACCATATGGTGAAGACCGGTACCGTCGTCTGTATCACCAATGTACATGCCTGGGCGTTTCCTTACCGCATCAAGGCCTTTTAGTACCTTAATACTCGAGGAATCATAATCTTGATTATCTTCGCCGCTCATCCAAGTCTCCTAACTTTTTCGTTACATTGGCAATGCAATGTTGCCATCTGTGATACGAAAAGTGGCTATATCCGTTTGTGGATGCCAGTACGATTTCAATGAACTGTCATCAACACAAGTTATAAAACACTGGTTAGAACTTTGTTCTAACACTTTGCAGAACAGTTCCCCATGTTGGCTATCTAGTTCCGACGGTAAGTCATCGATAAGATAGATACAGGGCCTGCTGTTCATACGCTGGAACAATGCACCTTGCGCAAGCTTCAATGCACTGACCACTAATTTTTTTTGTCCGCGGGATAAACGCTCTGCAGCATTGTGTCCGTCAACTTTTAGACGGATATCTGCCCGCTGCGGTCCGCTGCCGGTAAAACCCTGACGCAGATCGCGCTCAAAGTTATTGGAAAGTACCTCATCCAGCTCGCGTTTTTTGTCCCATCCGCAGCTGAAACCCAGCTCAATATGCATATCATCTAACAGCTGCGAAACCACCTTTTCAAACTCCGGTTTCAACAGGCTGAGATACTCTTTGCGCAGCCGGGTCAGCTGGTCTGAAAAGGCGACAAATTCGCGATCCCAAACCTGACGTAACTGGTTGTCAATCTTACCACATTTCAGCAGGGTATTACGCTGTTTTAATACCCGTTTAAACGCTCTCCAGAGCTGAATAAAGGCTTTATCTGCATGGAACACTCCCCAGTCCAGAAATTGACGACGAATCGCTGGAGATCCTTCCAGAAGCATGAAGGTATCTGAGTTGATAACCTGTAGGGGAATAAGCTCTGCAAGGGTGGAAATATCAATATCAGAACCTTCGTAACGTACCCTAGCTTCACCCTCAATAGGGCGCTCTACACCCAGGGACTGCTTAAGGCCATGACCCAAGGGATCAATAGAGGCAAACACTACACTGCTTTGTTGCTCGTTCTGTACAAGGTGGCGTGCTTTGCTAGTACGGAAGGAGCGAGTCAGACCAAGTAGGTTTATCGCTTCCAGAATACTGGTTTTACCGCTGCCGTTTTCACCACAGATAATGTTGATAGCAGAGGAGGGCTCAAAGCTGATTGAGCTGATATTGCGGACGTGTTGAATCTGGAGTTTAGATATGGACATCAGTAGTAGGCTGATACGAAACGGGGGCTACATTAGCCCCCATCATAAATCGGTTTAAAAACCTTAATTACATACGCATTGGCATAACAACGTAAAGGCTGTTCGGCTCATCGAAGCCTTCAACCAACGCACTGGAATTGGAATCTGACAGAGTCAGACGCACAACATCTGAATTCAGAATAGATAGGCAGTCCAACAGGTAGTTTACGTTGAAACCTACTTCCAGGCTTTCACCTTCATAATCTACTGCCAGTGTTTCTTCCGCTTCTTCCTGTTCCGGGTTATTTGCCATTACCTGCAGGTAACCATTGGACAGTGCTAGGCGAACACCACGGTATTTTTCGTTAGAAAGAATCGCGATACGGCTTAGAACCTGGCGCAGTTCCATACGATCACTTAGCAGGATCTTGTCGCCATTTTTCGGAATTACGCGCTCATAATCCGGGAACTTGCCGTCTACAAGTTTAGAAGTGAAAGTAAAATCACCTACGTGAGCACGAATATGGCTGGCACCAATGACCAGACGTAGTGGGTCATCACCATTCTGCAGCAGACGCGCCAGCTCAAGAATACCTTTACGCGGTACGATGATCTGGTGCTGCATACCTTCCTGCGCTTCAACTTCAGTAATGCTGGTTGCCAGACGGTGACCATCTGTCGAAACAGAGCGTAGCTGACCTTCAGCAATCTCTAGCAACATACCATTCAGGTAATAACGTACATCCTGCTGCGCCATGGAAAAACCAGTTTTGTCGATAAGATGACGAAGCTGGTGCTGCAGCATGGACAGTTCCAGAGTTTCCGGGCTGTCTTCTACATTTGGAAATTCTGCTGCGGGCAGGGTAGACAGAGTAAAACGACTGCGGCCCGCTTTGATCACCATCTTCTGACCCGTCAGAGTCAGTTCGATGCGTGCAGAGTCTGGCAGCGATTTACAGATATCCATCAACTTACGCGCCGGCACTGTAACAGAACCCGCTTCAGCCGGCTCATCCAGTGTGACACGACCAACCAGCTCGACCTCAAGGTCTGTACCGGTCATAGACAGCTGATCCCCTTCAGCTACCAGCAAAATATTGGATAGCACTGGCAATGTCTGTCTGCGCTCAACAACACCTGCAACCAACTGCAGCGGTTTGATCAACGCTTCACGTGAGATGACAAATTTCATCGTTTACCCACCTACCTTATATATGGCCGGTCCATTGTTGGCCGGTAACATCTTTACGCCGTCAGATGGCGTAGCAAATTCTGATAATCTTCTCTGATATCCGTATCACTCTCACGTAGCTCCTTTATCTTTCGACAAGCATGGAGCACAGTGGTGTGATCTCGACCACCAAATGCATCACCGATCTCCGGCAAGCTATGATTGGTCAGCTCCTTGGACAGACTCATCGCCACCTGACGAGGTCGGGCCACAGAACGACTGCGTCGTTTCGACAACAGATCAGAAACCTTAATCTTATAGTAATCGGCTACAACCCGTTGAATATTATCAATACTAACCTGTTTATCCTGCAAAGCCAGCAGGTCTTTAAGAGATTCTTTAATAAAAGGTGTAGTAATGGCGCTGCCGGTGAAATGAGCATTGGCGATAACACGCTTTAAAGCGCCTTCAAGCTCACGAACATTGGAACGAATCTTCTGCGCGAGGAAGAAAGCAGCATCATCAGGCAAACGGACGCGAGCCTCATCAGCTTTCTTCATCAAAATAGCAACACGGGTTTCCAGCTCTGGCGGTTCTATGGCAACCGTCAGACCCCAACCAAAACGGGATTTCAGACGTTCTTCTACACCGTTGATCTCTTTTGGATAACGATCGCTGGTTAGAATCATCTGCTGACCACCTTCCAACAATGCATTGAAAGTATGGAAAAACTCTTCCTGTGAACGCTCTTTTCCAGCAAAGAACTGAATATCATCGATCAACAAAGCATCTACAGAACGGTAGTAACGCTTGAAATCATTAATCGCATTCAGCTGCAACGCCTTAACCATATCTGCTACGAAACGCTCAGAATGCAGATACACAATTTTGGCATTCGGGTTACGTTTCAGCATCTCGTTACCCACCGCATGCATCAAGTGGGTTTTACCCAAACCAACACCACCGTATATAAAGAGTGGGTTGTATGAAACGCCTGGGTTATCACCAACCTGACGTGCTGCCGCCAATGCCAGCTGGTTGGATTTACCCTGCACGAAGCTTTCAAAGGTAAACGAGTGATTCAAGTTAGATTGGTGATGCTTCAAACCACCTTCAACATCGACTGTACGCTGAACCGGTTCGGGAGCAGCTGGCGCAGAAGGCATGATGATCTGCGAAGAGGTCGTCTCCAGAATCTGTTGTGAAATCGGAGGGAAGCTACGGGAATCACGTGGCGCTTCAGCAGCAGGTTCAAAACGAGATGGTGGCTCTACTTGCTGTGTAAAACTATTAACTGGCTCAGATGGAGCAACAACTTCAGCTCTTTCCATTCCATTATTATTAACTACAGGCTCAGCAGCAAATTGTTGCTGCGGGGCATGAGAAGGAGGAGCAGGGGGAGCCGGACGACGATTGAAGTTAGCAGCAGGGCGAGGGCGCGGGGCCATGCCTCTGTTGTTTGCAACTTCTAGAGATACTTCGGTAGAGATATCGCCGGTTACATCGCAGACAACCTGACGAATACGAGAAAGAAACTTGTCATTAACCCAATCACGGACGAAACGATTTGGCGCAACCAGTACCAACTGCTCTGAACTATCCTGTGACACCTGCAGCGGTCTGATCCATGTGTTGTATTGCTGTGCCGGAAATTCTTCCTGAAGGCTGTGCAAACAACGCGCCCAGAGTTCCATCGACATATGGGAGAAGCCCTTCTCTACCTGTAATTATTGTTTATAGGTTCTTTCTCTACACTCTTTATAACTGACTTCTTTCAACTGACTTGTTTTGTGCTGTCTGAAAGCTACACAACAGACATATATAAAGGCCACAAGAAAAATTTAGGGCCTCGAAAAGAGAAGTTGTTAAGAGATTCTTGAATTCTAACTAGTTCCTCTTCACTTATCCACAATAAATCAGCGTTTTTTCTCCTACTTTTTTACATTGACCTAAAGATGCAAAGCCTTACGGCATGCGGGATCCAGAAAACTTATCAAGAACATATTTGCAACCTTGTCACAATTAACTAACTACTTATCCATAAAGTTATACAACTTGTAACCTATGAAAATCTGGTAAAACTCTTGAGTTATCCACAGAATTAACAGATTTAATAACAAATTTGATCAAAATATCTGAGTGGGGACAGATTTAAACCAACCCTCCACAGGCATAAATACAGAAAAATCACCCTAAAAAGCTAAAATATTGAATTATTCATAAAAACTGATTGAACCCGAGGCACAAATTCACTAGAATTCTGCGCTCTCAATTTTTGGGCGTAGCAATTATCGCTACGTTGTTATTAACGAACGCGTTGGCAGGATTGACCGATGAAAAGAACATTTCAACCAAGCGTACTTAAGCGTAAGCGCACACACGGCTTCCGTGCTCGCATGGCTACTAAAGCTGGCCGTCAGGTGATCAACCGTCGCCGCGCGAAAGGCCGTAAGCGCCTGTCTGCTTAAGACTGGTAATACGGTCTGGTTTATTTGAATGACCGAATTCAGATACCCTCGCCGGTTACGTCTGTTAACCGGCAGGGACTTTCAAAGTGTGTTTGATGACGTACAGCTGAAAGTACCAGACCAGCCTATCCTCATACTTACCCGTCCAAATAATCTAAGTCACCCCCGACTTGGTTTTGTTATTTCCAAAAAAAATATTCGTCAGGCGGTGAAACGTAACCGCGTTCGGCGTATCATTCGCGAATCTTTTCGTCTGAACCAGGATAATTTGCCTGCAGTGGATATGATCATCCTTGCCCGACGAGGTCTGGGTGAGCTGGAAAATGATCAAGTTCACAAGCTGATGAAGAAATGTTGGTCGCGACTGATAAATAAATCAAAAAAGCAAAAGAAAACCTGATTGGTCCTAACCCTATGGATGTACAGCGTATTATTCTTATTGGAGCACTCTGTTTAATCAGCTATCTGCTGGTGCTGCAATGGAACCAAGACTACGGTCAGCCACCTGCTGCCCAAGAAGCAACTACTTCTGTGTCTGCTTATGATAGTCAACCGGTAAGCTCCGAACTGCCTAAAGCTGAAGAGACAGCTCAAACTGGTGACGTACCAGGCACTCTGACTCAGGCCACTGCACAGGCAAAACTAGTTACTGTTAAAACTGATGTTCTGGATGTAATCATCGACACTAAAGGTGGCGATATTATCCAGGCGGCTTTGCCTCAGCATAAAGCAGCTCTGGGATCTGAACTGCCATTTGTTCTTCTGGAACAAACGACTAACCGTACCTATGTTTCTCAAAGCGGTCTGGTAGGTAAGAACGGTCCAGATGCAAGCCCTGAAGGTCGCCCAACTTACACAGTTACTCAGAATGAGTTCTCACTTGGCGACCAGGATAAGCTTTCTGTAGATCTGAGCTTCACTGATAAGACCGGTGTTGAGGTAACTAAGCGCTTCACCTTTACTAAAGGTTCTTACGAGATCAATCTTGAATTCATCGTAAATAACCAGTCTGAGCAACAGTGGGCAGGTAATCTGTTCGGTCAGATCAAGCGTGACCGCAGTGATGATCCTACTCAATCTACCGACATGGGCATGCAGTCTTACCTGGGTGGTGTATTCTCCACAGCAGAAGACCCATACGAAAAAATCGACTTCGACGACATGGACGATGCCCAGTTCAAGAAATCCAGCCCTGATGGTTATGTTGCCATGTCTCAGCATTACTTCCTGAGTGCATGGATTCCAGCACCGGGCGCTGAATACAGCTATCAGTCTCGCAAGCTGAACGGTAACTACATTGTTGGTTTCTTGTCTCCTGACTTCCTTGTTAATGCAGGCGAAAGCAAGACAGTAAGTGCTAACTTCTATGTAGGTCCTAAAGATCAGGAGATCATGGAGCTGGCACAGGAAAACCTACCTCTGACTGTAGACTACGGCTGGTTATGGTGGGTTGCTTCGCCACTTTACATGCTGCTTAAGTGGATCTATGGCCTAGTAGGTAACTGGGGCTTGGCAATCATCGGCATCACGATTGTAGTTAAAGCAGCTCTGTTCCACCTGAATGCTAAAGCATTTAAGTCGATGGCGAAGATGCGTAAGTTTGGTCCTGAGATGACTCGTCTGAAAGAACTGTACGGTGATGACCGTCAGAAGATGTCTCAGGAGATGATGAAGCTTTACCAGAAAGAGAAGATCAACCCATTGGGTGGCTGTCTGCCAATTCTGGCTCAGATGCCGATCTTCATCGCGCTGTACTGGGTACTGATGGAGTCTGTAGATCTGCGTCACGCTGAGTTCCTGTACCTAGCTGACCTTTCTGTTAAGGACCCTTACTTCATTCTGCCTATCATCATGGGTGCGAGTATGTTTATTCAGCAGATGCTGAACCCAACTCCTCCAGACCCGATGCAGGCTAAGATTATGAAGATGCTGCCGTTGCTGTTCACATTCTTCTTCCTGTGGTTCCCTGCAGGTCTGACTCTGTACTGGGTTGTGAACAACATTCTGTCTATTGCACAGCAGTATGTGATCAACAAGCAGATAGATAACGAATAGACCTGATTTCTGAGATCTATTAATGAAAAAGCCGCTACTCGTTAGCGGCTTTTTTATATCTGGCTTTTATGCCTGAGCAGAACAAAGTGATAAACTTCGCCCAAATTGTATAAATGAGATCCGTTATGACACTTGCCAACAACGACACCATTACCGCACAAGCTACACCTCCAGGTAGAGGTGGCGTTGGTATTGTTCGTATCTCAGGCCCATTAGCTAAACAGATCTCAGAGACAGTTTTAAAAACCGAACTTAAACCGCGTTATGCCTATTACGGCCCCTTCTTTGATAACAGTGGTCAGGAAATTGATCAGGGAATAGCTTTGTATTTCCCAGGACCCAACTCTTTTACGGGGGAAGATGTTCTCGAGCTACAGGGCCATGGCGGTCCCGTAATTGTCGACCTTTTACTCAAACGAGCTATCGAACTCGGTGCCCGTCTGGCAAAACCAGGAGAGTTCTCGGAACGGGCTTTTCTAAATGACAAACTGGATCTGGCTCAAGCAGAAGCGATTGCCGATCTGATCGATAGTTCCTCTGAACAAGCCGCACGCTGTGCAATCCGTTCTCTACAAGGCGAGTTCTCCAACCGTATCTATGAGCTGGTAGAAGCTCTGATCAATCTGCGGATCTATGTCGAAGCTGCTATCGATTTCCCAGAAGAGGAGATCGATTTCCTTGCTGACGGCAAAGTGCTGTCAGATCTTAAAACGGTGTTAGGTAAAGTTGAGCTAGTTCAGTCGGAAGCCCGTCAGGGTAGTCTGTTACGTGAAGGCATGAGCGTAGTTATTGCTGGCCGCCCTAATGCGGGTAAGTCCAGCCTACTTAATGCGCTGGCAGGACGTGAAACCGCTATCGTGACTGATATCGCCGGAACCACACGCGATGTACTACGCGAGCATATTCATATCGATGGTATGCCACTGCATATTATCGATACAGCTGGGCTGCGTGATGCACCGGATGAAGTGGAACGCATTGGTATCAACCGTGCCTGGGAAGAGATCAATAAAGCCGATCGCGTACTGTTAATGGTAGATAGCCAGAGTACTTCGACTGATGATCCTGAACAGATCTGGCCCGAGTTTGTTCATCAACTACCAGAATCCAGCCGTATTACTGTGATTCGCAATAAAGCGGATCTGAGTGGTGAGGAAATTAATATCCGTGAAGCCCATGATCACACGACCATTACTCTCTCTGCCAAATCGCAGACAGGTGTAGATCTTCTAAGAGATCACCTAAAAGAATCCATGGGTTTCAGCTCCACCACAGAGGGTGGCTTTATGGCCCGCCGCCGTCATCTAGACGCACTGGAACGTGCCCACGAACTACTACAAACAGGTTTAGATCAGTTGGAAATGAATGGAGCAGGGGAGTTACTGGCTGAAGATCTACGTCAGGCACAACAGTCTCTGAACGAGATCACCGGGGAATTCTCTTCAGATGATCTTCTGCGAAGAATCTTTAGTTCATTCTGTATCGGAAAATAAAAAAGGGCTGAAATATCAGCCCTTTTTCAAACTTAATAAACTTAGAAGTTATAACCCAGAGTCAACAAAATCTGACGTTCAGCAGCCGGATAGTAGGCTGTTCCACCAGGTAACCACCAAGCAGCAATCGTATAAGCGTCATACTCTTTATCAAGCAGGTTATTTACACGTAAAGATGCATCCCAGTTATCCTTTTTCCAGGAAACATTGGCATTAACAACTGTATAACCACCTACTTTGGATAAAGCATTCGCTTCATCATCATCCTGATACTGCGAACCTGTATATTTAGCATCGATATAAAGGTTAGTTTGTGCATTCAGTTGGTAATCAGTGCTAAGAACAATGCTGTGCTCAGGTACGAAAGGCACCTCATTACCTGCAAAGGTTCCTGCTTGGATTTCTGAATCCGTATAGTTATAGCTACCGCTTACACGAAGATCTTTACTGATATCTTTGCTCGCAGAAAGTACCAAGCCACGACGGCGAGATTCATCTAGATTCACGTTGGCATAGGTAAGCGCGTTATATTTGATTTCGTTATCAAGATCTAACTGGAAAATTGTCGCCTGAACCTGTGCGTTAGCAGGATTCCACTCCCAACCTAACTCATAAGAAACACCTTCTTGTGGTTCAAGAAATGTTTCACCAAATGGAAGCGCAGCCAGTTCATCCATGTTTGCATGACGGAAACTTTCATCACGGCGCAGGAAAACTCGCTGTTGATCATCTAGCTGATAAGTAACACCAATCTCTTTCACAAAACGGGACTGATTGTTATCAATATTGTTTGCTAAATCGCGATCTTTAACACGGCTTTCACGACCACCTAAGGTTAACTCAAGGTTATCCAAAAAGAGTGGCATTTGAGCACGGGCATAAAGTGCTTTAACTTCCTGATTTCTGGTTTGTGGTGCAAATCCACCACGCTGATAATCAGTTTCGTGGAAATCATAACCAACAGTTACAACTGCTTGATTAATACGTCCCATAACTCGCGGAGTGAAGGAGGTCACGCGAGTATCTTGCTCATAGGCAGCCCACAGAATTCCTTCTCCATCACTGTCACGAACACTGTATTCACCACGAAACTCCCAATTCTCAGAAAGTTCCTGCTCAAGACCTAATGAAACAATATCACTATCGTAATTCAGGTAATCTGAAGAAGTGCTCTGACGTCTATCTTCCAGTTTCTGATTAATGTTAATCGCGTTTGGTAGCTGAACATTATCTTCAACTTTCTGAACCTCAAGGAAAACACGGCCTGTGTCGTAGTTTTTCTCTAACTCAGCAAAGAAATTATTAAAATCTGTGGCGCTATGATCACGGTAGTTGTCAGCATGCTTCGCTTTTGCACTCAGACGAACACCAAATCCGTTATCAAAACCTTTACTGAAAGCAAAAGAGTAATCTTCGTAGTCGTCAGTACCACGAGTCACTGATACTCGACCTTTAGCATCTGTAATAGGTTTAGTAATAATATTAATCACACCACCTACAGCCTGATCACCATATAAAGTGCCCGCACTACCCTGAATGATTTCGATACGTTCGATATCCTGCAGAGCAATAAGATTTAGGTTTGGTGCTTCTAGAGTCTGGTTATTCAGACGGCGGCCATTAACCATAATTAATGCATTGTTAGAACTATTCTGACCGAATCCGCGCATAGATACAGAAACACGACTATTTGTTCCTGTGGAGTCTCTAACATGCAAGCCTGGTTGAACACGCAGAACATCAGCAATGCTTATAGCACCACTCTTCTCAATCTGTTCAGCAGTAACCTGATTAACAATAGTAGGTGTAGTGTTTACAGCCTGATCGAAACGGGTTGCTGTTACGATTACAGAATCCAACTCAGTTACGTTTTCCTGAGCATAGACAGGGAGTGCCATAGCAATAGCTACAGCTAAAGACAGTTTAGCTTTCATCGATATCCTCGATATGCGCCCGCCGCGCATGAATGGAAAAATGTAGCTACTGGCCGGTCTACGGGCTTTCAACCTGTCCTAATAAACTTAAGACGACAGTTAAACCTTCCCAAGCTGAATCAATATCCTTTGCTCAGTGGATTACTTAACTGTTTAGGGCTGATTACCGTTGCGGGGGCAGCGTTGGAATTGCAGAAATGCTCACCAAACTTCCCGATTATCCTGTCTATTTTTCAGGCACCAGTAACGTTGCGGCGCAAGTGTAAGGGGGCAGAGGTGCTAATGCAAATGAAAGGCTATCAGGATAGGTTGAATCTGACTCAGCTAATTCTTTAGATAGAAAGTGCCTTTATATAGGAACTAGTTCAGGGGACAGGTTTAAACCTGTCCCCATCTGAAACTCAATCGATCAGATAATGATCAACTTTTTATGTAACTATTTGATTATCGGCTAAATACTCAGCTTTTTAACAGCTAAATACAAAGTTATTATCATCTTATCCACATTTTTAAGTTAATTATTTAAAAATATCAACAGAGTAACATCAAGAAAAAAACTTAATAAAATCAAATTAACACTATATAAATTATATAGTTATGCTGATGTTTAATAATATACGTAGGAAATTATCAATAAGCCTAAATTTTAGGCTTTCATGTTATCTACAGATCCTGTGCATAAACTGTATACCTAGATGGGTTAATCCTTGGGGTAAGGCTGTGAACAAACAGATCTGTGGACAACAAGCCCTTTTACCCACAAGTTACAACAAAGATCTGCAAACGATATAGGCAGGATTAACCACCACTTATCATTAACGTAACTTAATGATTTTATTAGATTATATTGAGTTAATAACAGAAAAATGGCTGTCCATTAATAATCATTAAAATAAAAAAACATATATCTTCTTTATCTTTTTTATTCTTTATATAAAGAGGAAAACAACTCTGTTCAAAAAATGATCATTTCTAAGTTAGTCAGGTAGAGGTATAATCACCGCCCTTTTTCAGATCGTCTCACCTTACAGATACACAGACAGATCGAACGCTTTCTTTTAGAGGTAATACAACGGTGGATTTTCCAACCCGCTACGATGTCATTGTTATTGGTGGTGGCCATGCAGGAACAGAAGCTGCTCTGGCTTCTGCCCGTACAGGTGCACAAACTCTTCTGTTAACACATAACATTGAAACTCTGGGGCAGATGTCTTGTAACCCTGCTATCGGCGGTATTGGTAAGAGCCATTTGGTAAAAGAGATCGATGCGCTTGATGGCGCAATGGCGAGAGCAACCGATAAAGGTGGTATCCAGTTCCGTACTCTGAATTCACGAAAGGGGCCTGCAGTTCGTGCTACTCGTGCTCAGGCTGATCGTATTCTGTATAAAGCGGCGATTCGTAATATTCTGGAAAACCAGCCAAATCTTCACATCTTTCAACAATCAGCTGATGACCTAATTGTTGAAGGAGATACAGTTAAAGGTGTGGTCACACAGACAGGTATCCGTTTTTTCTCTGAGTCAGTTGTACTGACAGCTGGAACATTCCTTGGTGGTGTGATTCATATTGGCTTGGAGAATCATTCGGGTGGCCGTGCAGGAGATCCGCCTTCAATCGCTTTGGCAGAACGCTTGCGAGAGATGCCATTCCGAGTTGATCGATTGAAAACAGGTACACCACCGCGTATTGACGCCCGCAGTGTAGATTTCTCTGTGATGCAGGAGCAGCCAGGTGATAGACCAACACCGGTGATGTCCTACATGGGCAGCCTGAGCGACCATCCGCAGCAGATCAGCTGCTATATCACTCACACAAACGAGCGCACCCATGAGATTTTACGCAGTGGTTTAGATCGTTCGCCTATGTATACCGGTGTTATCGAGGGTGTTGGGCCACGTTACTGCCCATCGATCGAAGATAAGATCATGCGTTTTGCTGATAAAGATCAGCATCAGGTGTTTGTGGAGCCTGAAGGTTTAACTACCCATGAGCTATACCCTAATGGTATTTCAACTAGCCTGCCGTTTGATATTCAGCTGGCGGCAGTACAGTCGATCCGTGGTTTCGAGAATGCGCATATTGTGCGTCCGGGTTATGCGATTGAGTATGATTTCTTCAATCCTCAGGATTTGAAACATACCCTGGAAACCAAATACATGAACGGTCTCTACTTCGCGGGTCAGATCAACGGTACAACCGGTTATGAAGAGGCGGGAGCTCAGGGGTTATTGGCAGGTGCGAATGCCGCACTTCGAGCTTTGGATAAAGACCAGTGGTATCCACGCCGTGATGAAGCTTATATCGGTGTGCTGGTGGATGATCTAATTACCCTGGGTACTTCAGAGCCATATCGTATGTTTACAAGTCGCGCTGAGTACCGTCTAATCCTCCGTGAAGACAATGCTGATCTGCGTCTGACGGAAAAAGGTCGTGAACTGGGCCTAGTAGGTGATGATCGCTGGCAGGCATTTTGTGAGAAACGCGAAGCGATTGAGCTTGAACAGCAGCGTTTGCAATCAACCTGGATTCAGCCAAAAACACCGGAAGCAGATGAATTAGCTCCGAAACTGAAAACACCATTGTCTCGCGAATACAATCTGGCGGATCTGCTGAAACGTCCTGAATTGGTCTACAGCGATCTGGCTCATCTGAAAGGCGAAGGGGTTGAAGACCTTCAGGTAGCTGAACAGGTTGAGATTCAGAACAAATACGCCGGTTACATCGATCGTCAGAAAGATGAAATCGAACAGATGCGTCGCCAGGAGAATACGCCACTACCAGAAGGGTTTGATTATGACCAGGTGGGTGGCCTATCCAACGAGCTGAAAGCCAAATTGAAAGAGGTTCAACCTCAGACAATTTCTCAGGCTTCACGCATTCAGGGTATGACGCCGGCAGCTATCTCTCTGCTGCTGGTTTATCTGAAGAAACACCAAATGACTAAGGGTAAGGTTGCCAGCTGATGCATCAGGTTTCCGAGCAGCAGCTGGAAGCTGCACTGAAAAAGGGCGTTCAGGCACTGAATCTGAATCTGTCCGAAGATAAAATTGAAACACTCATTCGTTATCTTAATCTCCTGATCAAGTGGAATAAGGCCTACAATCTGACCGCGGTAAGAGATCCAATGGAGATGGTGGATCGCCATCTAATCGATAGTTTGAGCGTTGTTCCTTACGTTGAAGGAAAAAGAATTATTGATGTAGGCAGTGGGCCTGGATTGCCTGGCATCCCTTTAGCTATATGCTATCCGGAGCTGCCAATCACCACTTTGGACAGCAACGGTAAGAAGACTCGCTTTCAGCTGCAGGTTAAAACTGAATTGGGTCTAGATAATCTAACCGTGATTAATGATCGGGTAGAAAATTGCGATTTTGAGCCTTTTGATCAGGTCATATCCCGTGCATTTGCCTCTTTGGAAGATATGATCAACTGGACCCATCAGCTTTGTCATAAAGATGGTGTTTTTCTTGCAATGAAAGGTCTGTATCCTGAAGAGGAACTGTCAGCGCTGCCTGATGGTTATGAACTAAAAATCTGTCACCGGTTGAATGTTCCCGGGACGGAAGGGGAAAGGCATCTGCTAGTTTTAGGGAGACGCTAGGCGTGGCAAAGATCCTTACGATCACAAACCAGAAGGGCGGCGTGGGTAAAACAACTACCTGCGTAAATCTGGCTGCTTCACTCGCTGCAACGAAAAAGCGGGTTTTACTTGTGGATATGGACCCACAGGGAAATGCCAGCATGGGTAGTGGTGTCGATAAACACACGCTGGAAAATACCGTTTATGAAGTTTTGACGGATAATGCCAAAATTCAGGATGCGATCGTCAAAGATACCCCTGCTGGATATGACTTGATCGGATCCAATGGGGATCTAACAGCAGCTGAAGTTGAACTCTTGCAGATTCCTCGCCGTGAGTTCCGCCTGAAAATGGCACTGATGGAAGTGGATGATGAATATGATTTCGTTCTGATCGACAATCCACCTTCCCTTAACCTGCTGACAGTTAATGCCTTAGCATCTTCAGCAGGGGTTATTATTCCTATGCAGTGCGAATATTACGCTTTGGAAGGGATATCCTCACTGATCGGAACCATTGAGAAGATCAACAAACGACTCAATCCTGCTCTGAAAATTGAGGGCATCCTGCGTACCATGTTTGATCCGCGTATGAGTCTGACCAAAGACGTGTCTACCCACCTGGTGGAATACTTCGGCGACAAAGTTTACCGCACTGTCATTCCACGTAACGTTCGCCTGGCTGAAGCACCGAGTCATGGTCTGCCAGCGTTACTCTATGATAAAAACTCCCGTGGAGCAGTGGCCTACCTGGCATTGGCAGGTGAATTGATCCGTCGTACCCAACTGGAAGAAAAAGAACAATCACAGGAAGCATAATCAATGGCTAAAAAGCGTGGACTGGGTAAAGGTCTGGATGCACTACTGTCCAGCGTCAGTGATGTT
>NZ_JAAEQH010000278.1 GCF_024231755.1 Neptuniibacter sp. | reverse complement strand
TTGCCGATAAGCCGGGTTCTGTCGTGGACAATCATTCATCTGGGATGCATATCACTATGCACCTCAAGCAACCTACCCGGTTCCAGCGCGGGTCACGCCTATAGGAACCCTATTTGGTCTTGCTCCGAGTGGGGTTTACCATGCCGTGAAGTGTTACCACTCACGCGGTGCGCTCTTACCGCACCATTTCAACCTTACCGGCATCCCAATCCGTAAATCGAGACACTTAGGCGGTATATTTTCTGCTGCACTTTCCGTCGACTCGCGCCGCCCAGACGTTATCTGGCACTCTACCCTTTGGAGCCCGGACTTTCCTCCACCTTCAAAAGAAGGCAGCGACTGCCTGGCAAACTCCTCGGTGCGAATTCTAACAAAAGCTCATTCAGTTAGCGATCTAAAGCCGCCTGATAAAGCACTTTTTTCTTCAAACCAGTAATTTTTGCAGCTATAGAGGCGGCCTGGCTCGCTGGCAACTCTGCAAGAAGAATATCCAACACCTCTAAAGCTTTAGCATCCAGCTCAGCTACACCTTTATTTTCCAGACCGTGAACCAATACAACAAACTCACCACGCTGCTGATTGGAGTCACCCTCCATCCACTCGATGACTGCATCCAAGTTATCCACATGAATCGTTTCATAAGTTTTGGTCAGCTCTCGAGCAATCCCCACGACACGTTCACCACCAAAGATTGCCCGCATATCTTTTAAGGAAGCCAAAATACGATGCGGTGATTCATAGAAAATCAGTGTTCTCGTCTCATCCACCAAACCTTTGAGCTGCTGTTTGCGCCCGCTTGATTTATGCGGCAAAAAACCCTCAAAAATAAATCGATCTGTCGGCAAACCCGCCGCAGACAAAGCAGCAATAAAGGCAACACAACCCGGAACAGGCACAACTTTAAAACCTTGCTCTCTAACCCCCTGAACTACCACATATCCAGGATCAGAAATTAGTGGCGTACCCGCATCAGAAATCAATGCGACACTGGCACCAGATTGCAACTGGTGTACAATCGTCTCAATTCGCTGGCGTTCGTTATGCTCATGGACGGAAACTAGGCGGGTATTGATACCAAAATGCGCCATCAAACGGGCACTATGACGCGTGTCCTCCGCAGCAATTAACTCCACCTGCTGCAATACCTCAACAGCGCGAGGGGTCATGTCCTGCAAATTACCTATTGGAGTTGCCACAACGTACAGCGCGGGTTCTAACATTACTAATTCCATCGTTTAGTTTGGGTTGTGAAGTATATGAAATTTCAGTGGCGTCTGTCTCTTACTGCCATGCTGGCAAGCCTGATTTTATCCGGCTGTGCTCCATCTACCAGCATCATCCCTCCGGAAATGACTCCTGCTGAGAAGCAACAGGCACAAATAGAGTCACTTCTAAAAAAAGCGGAGAACTCAACAGCAGCCAAAGCCGCTCTTCTGAAAGCAGAAGTAGCACAACTTCTGTTTACCCAAAACAAGAATGAGCAGGCTCACAGTATTCTCAACTCGATTGATTTAGCACTATTACCGCCAGCACAACATATCGAGCTGACACTACTAAAAACTAAAAACGCTCTTGACCAGCAACAGCCTGAACAAGCTCTTCTTTATTTAGAGCAGTTTGAACTAAGAAACAACGCACCTGTCGACAGCGCTCAAAAAATTTATCTACTTCAACTGAAACAGTCTGCCTACAACCAGCAACAGAACCATTTCAAGGCACTTCAAACACTTATTGAAATTAGCCTTCTACAGGAAATAACAGATGACAAGCAAAAAACCCACGATGAAATCTGGGATAAGCTAATATCATTCGATGAGCAGATGCTGGCCAAACATTTGCGTAGCGGCACAAACAGCTACTATGAACAAGGCTGGTTGGAGCTGTTTAATGAGCTAAGAAATAACAAAAAGCTCGACACCCAACATCAAGCTGTCAGCAACTGGAGCACCTTATGGGAAGCTCACCCTGCTCGCTCAATTCCACCAAGTGCACTTTCAGGGCTAGCCGAAAAAACACTTAGCGTCAGAAAAATTGCCGTCCTACTCCCTTTTGAAGGCAAGCTATCCAAAGCAGCTTCAGCGATAAAAGAAGGCCTTATGATGGCCCATTTTCGCGATAAAACCCCTGGCAAGCCATCTCCAGAGCTACTATTTCTGGACTCAGCGCAAATTAATACTCCCGTACAGCTAGCCCAAATACTGAACGAAGAGAACGCCGATCTCGTTATCGGCCCTCTCTCGAAAGAATACGTTAACAACCTAGCAAGCAGCACACACATCTCCGTACCGATTCTGGCACTGAACTATGCAAACGAATCCTACAGAGAAGGCCTCTACCAGTTTGGACTTTCTGCTGAAGATGAAGCAACACAAATAGCCCACAAAGCATGGGCGGATGGTATACGACAGGCTGCACTCCTCACCCCAAACTCTGGCTGGGGACAAAAAATTCATGACAGCTTCAAAGAAGCTTTTGAAGAACTTGGTGGCACTGTAACCACAACACAGTCTTTTGGGGATACCAAAGACTTTTCCAACGACATTAGCAATCTACTCAGCACAGATAGTAGCAATCAGCGCTATAAAGCCCTTCGCCAGGCAATTTACACTCGCAAGATTGAATTCGAGGAACACCGCCGTACCGATATTGACGCCATCATTCTTGCCGCACTACCCAATGATGCACGTCAACTCAGCCCTATTATAGCCTTTAACTTTGCAGGAGACCTTCCTGTATATGCCACATCACACCTGTTCTCCGGCACCCCTGACCCCATTCAGGATCAAGATCTGAACAAAATCCGATTTATTGGCACACCTTGGGCACTGCAACCACCATCACAAAACAAAGTACTACTCTCACAGCAGAGAAATAATACCAATACCCGACTTGGGCGCTTATATGCATTGGGACTGGATGCTTATCACATCTACCCATACCTACAACAACTTTCAGCACTTCCAGGCACCGAAATTTCTGGAGAAACAGGCACATTAAGCCTAAACCAGAAGGGTCAAATACAAAGAAAACTCATCTGGGCCAGATTCAAAGAAGGCACACCCCAACTCATCGAGTAAAACACACAACTTGAGGCAATCATGGATAGAAAAAGCATCGGCACGGACGCCGAAAATAATGCGAAGAGCTTTCTCGAAAAACACCACCTGATACTCATCCACAAAAATTATTACTGCCGTTACGGTGAGATAGATCTGATCATGCTTGATCAGCATACTCTCGTTTTTATTGAAGTCAGGCAGCGAAGCAGCCTCTCACATGGAGGCGCCGCAGCTTCAGTCACAACAAGAAAACAAAAGCGAATAATACATACAGCTCAGCATTTCCTGACTCAGAATCCCCGCTATCAAAACAAAAACTGCCGCTTTGATGTCATTGCATACGAATATGATGCAGCACCTGACAAACCACTATGGTATAAAGGGGCCTTTAATCTTTAAGGCGAAAAATCAAGGACCATATGGAACTCGAAGACCGCATTGTCCACCAGTTTC
>NZ_JAAEQH010000277.1 GCF_024231755.1 Neptuniibacter sp. | reverse complement strand
GTGATTCTCCCGGACCGGGCGAATTTGCAACAATTCAGGCGGCTGTCGATATGTGCAGTCCGACTGATAGTGTGGAAATTGTAGGTGATTTTACTGAAAGTGTAGTTATCTCCACAAATGATCTCACCATTTATGGTGATGGCGATGTCAGCGGTAGTCCAGCTTTCGACCTGCTGGCCACCGCTGATAACACAACCATTGATGGTATGCTAATCGATGGTATTCACGTTACTGCCGGCTCTAACGCCAATAACATTATCAACAACTGTTTCTATGCCGGAATAGTTGAGGATGATTGTGTCACCGACGGTATTAATAATTGGGATGGCAATACGTATTGGGATTTCCTTACCAATGGCGGATTCGATACCGAATACTGGATTGGTGGTCTTGGATTTCCTCAGAAAGATGCCAATGTTGGTAACGCCGGCGCCGCATTTGTTGACCCGGTTGGCCCAGCTCCGGCCGAGCTGCTCTGGGGAACCGATGTCGATTATTCACTTGAGTTCACATTTGACGATGTTTGCTTAAGTGAAGAAACCTGCGCAAAAATAGTCGAGTTCACTGTTAGCTGGAATGAAAACAAACTTGATTATGTTTACTATACAGATGGTGATGGTATGCCCGGCAACGGTCAATACCTCATTGATGCTAGTGACGTAGCCAATGGTAATCTAATTGTTACTGCTACCAGTCTCGATGACGTAATGTGCACTGACGGTAATTTGGGTGTTGTCACCTTTAATGTCATTGGTGCTCCCGGCCTTATGGCCGCCGTGACAACCAATTGTGTCGCTTATGAATTGGATGAATCGGTTATCCCTATGATCGGTGCCTCCTCAGGCGCTACTCAAATCATTGATAATGGTATGCCGACTATCGCATATACGGTAAATGATCCATATGGCGATAATTTTTATAATCATGGAAACCAAATAGACGTTATGACTTGCGACATAACTGATGATGTCGACCTTCATGCGGCTTGGTTCCAACTCGATGGAGGCGGGTATGGCGGAAATCACTTTGTTGATTTGCTAAATACCGGTACTCCTCCGCCGTTTGTTATTGCCGATGCCTTGACCGCACCGGTGGATATTACTTTCGGTTACCTGCCGGATGGTGGTCCCTATCTTATGGATTTCAGAGTTGATGACCATTTTGGAAACTCAACCGTTGTTACGTATGAATTCTATATTGATATTACTGCCCCGACCCTTTCGACTTTCTCTCTCGCCGGTGATGCTTGCGCCCAGGTCGGTTATACCGATGGTGTCGCAAATGTCATGACTACAACAAGTGATGCTGATATCTCCATGATTGATATTCGTTATTATACGGGTGGAGATCCGTGGACGTATGTTGGATATCAGGCCTATGATGGAACTATTCCGGTTGACCTTACCGGTGGCGCCGACGGCGTATATGTGTTCCAGGTTCAGCTTAAAGATATCCATACTAATGAATCAGGTTGGTCCGCATCCCAAACCATTACCCTTGATCAGGCTTCCGGCGTTGCGGCTCTTGCCTTTGGCTCAGCCAGATATAATAGTCTGACTGGAGTTGACTGGGATGCCACAGGATCAAGTGTTCCGGGTTATTTTGCCCATATACTTACCGAAGATGCCGCTGAAGCAGTTGATTGTACCTCGCCCAACTGGACCTCTCCATGGGCAGCCACTGGTACATTTGACTTTGCTGATGTTGGTGATGGTACATATACATTATATATTGGTATAATGGATGTTGCCGGTAATATTATCACAAACAGTACCACTTTTGAATTTGATACGCGTGGACCAAAAGTCTATAGCGCTGTTATCAATTCGGGTGACGATTGTACTAATGACTTAAATACAACCGTGACGGTGTCATATAAGAGCCGTGGTGGAGATACTTGGAATGGCGTTGGTTTTTCAACAGTTCCCGGTGGACCTTTCACTGGTTATTTAACCGTTCCTGTTTCAGCAACTACAACAACTGCTGATGTACCATATCCTTTTGGCTATACGATTCCTGATGATTATACCGTATATGTCATGATGATGGATGACCTTGGTAACACAGATGGTGAAGCTGGTGATGATATCTGGGTTGATGGTATTAATCCAGTCTTGGGTAGTGTGGTTACGCGCGATCTTGATTACCCTGAAGATGGTGACGGAACCCCTATAGATGCTCAATGGTCTAATTCAACTACTATTGCTATTCTATTTAATGGTGTTACCGAAACCGGTGATTTCGATTTTGTAATTTCCGAAGTCGGTGACTTCTCTGATGAAGTTCTGGTAAATGTTGGCGATGCGTCAGTTACCGAAACTGTCCCAGGTGACTTTAGAGTTGAATACGCGCTTTTGACACCTATTGCCGATGGAGATTTGGCTGTAGCTCCGATGTGTAAGATCAGAGATTGCTCTGGCAGAGAATCCGCCGCTGATGATGATGATAATGGTATTAACTTTGACTTCATGAGTAGAGATGCCGCCACTATCACTTCCTTTGATGCAGTTGCGGCGATGGTTAATTACCTGACAAGTGTTGATTTCAATATCGTTGCTTCTGATGCTGTTTCCGGCGTCATGTCGATGAAGATATATGAAGTTGGTTATCAATCGCTTACTACCTGGGAAGCATTTGCCTCTCCAGCAGAAGTGGATCTCCAGGCTGGTGATGATGGTGAAAGAACCGTCAGGATTAAAGTCGCTGATAAGGCCGGTAATATCACCGGTTATGTTGAAGCTACTGTAATCGTTGATACCGAAGCTCCGGCTGGCGCAGTTGATGTTATATCAACCAATCCAGTCTCTTATGCTGGTGAGCCGCATGCCTACACTAATGTGAAACCATGCGAAGTGATAATTGACGTTCCTGGTGACGCCGTTTCGATGAAGTTAAGAAATCATAATCCAAATGGCGCCTGGTCAACTATTGCAATTGTCACGCCTGGCGCGGCCCAAAGCGAAACTCCATGGAACATTACATGGAATGCTAATGACTTTGATTGGGTAGAGGTGAAATTCATGGATGCTGCCTTGAACTGGTCTATTCCTATTAAGGATAGCATCATGGTTGATAATATTACACCTCCCGCATTTATGGCTTATGCTGATGAAGGAATTCATCATGGTGACGGAACAGATATTGGTGTTTGGTGGGATAATTCATATGCAGGTCACTATTTCTCAAATGCTTTCTATATGAGATGGGGTGATTATCCTGTTTATGAAGGTGTTTTACCGCCACAGCCAACTAGTACTGTTGGTCAAGGTTTCCCGATTGCGACCAGTAGAGGCATAAATATACCTGATGATCAAAATGAATTCACTGGAACAGGTGATGATACCGAAGATATCTACAGAGTCTCAGTTTATAATGTGGACTCTGCCGGTAATGCCACGATCAATACTCCTGGCAATGATATCGCCACCAGTTATATTTTGGGTGATTTAGACTTTGATGGTAAGATCTCGTTCATGGAATCCGAAGCAAAGGGACTGGGTGATTTCGCACGTTTTGCGAGCGCTTATTACTCTGTTGATGATGGCATCGATCCATATTGGGATGATGCATGCGATTTCTCAGATCATTTCAATGCCTTCCCTTATCCAGAACCGGATGATGTTGTTGATATAATGGATCTTATGGATTTTGTTATCAACTACACTAATTACCACAATGGTTGGCCAGCAGCAGCCAAATTTGCGCCAACTCATGGTCCAGTCGCAATTGCGGCCAGTTTACCCGATGCCCTGGCAGTGGGTGAGCAAGTCACCATAGCCTTTAACATTGATGATCCAGCTGGAATTCTGGGTCTGCATATGGTCTTCGAGCTTGGCGATAATCTCGAAGTTGTTAAGGTTGAAAAAGGTGAAATGTTTAACACTGAAGAGAAAACATTCTTCTACAAAGATACCGACAATGGCAATTTGCTGATTGATGGTGTTATTTTTAGCGAGGATGGATTCAAAAATCAGGAAATCGCTCAGGTTACATTGCAGGCTAAAGCCAATATCGCGACATTCACTCTAGATAATGTCGAGATGCTGGTAAGAGATGCCAAGAATCAGGATGTTGAAGCTGTCTTTAATACTACCATTGAAAAGACAGTCCTTCTGCCGACTGAATTCTCTCTGAGCCAGAACTATCCAAACCCGTTTAACCCGTCAACTTCGATTGAACTTGCCTTACCGGTTGCCAGCAACTATTTGCTGGAAATTTATAATATAGCCGGTCAGAAAGTTGAATCGTTCTCAGGTTACAGCGAAGCTGGTATAGTTAATGTGATTTGGGAAGCTTCTAATGCCGCTTCCGGCGTTTACTTCTATAAAGTAAGTGCTGGAACATTTGAGGCAACAAAGAAGATGGTCCTGATTAAGTAACTAGATGTTACTGGGATCTTTGCAAAAAGATCCTTTTACAAGAGAAGCGAGCCAAAAACTCGCTTCTCTTAAATAAAACGAATGAGACAATTATTAGAATTGTCCAAAGGAGTCTGAAATGGGAAAGAAGAAAACAACCTTGCTAACAATTCTCTGCAATATCCTTATTTAC
>NZ_JAAEQH010000276.1 GCF_024231755.1 Neptuniibacter sp. | reverse complement strand
TTATTAAAGACTTTCACTTTTACATAACGCATTTTAAATCTCCTATGATTGTGATGTGCTTAACGTACCCAATCCTGTTGCGTCTGCTGCTGCAACCTGGCTTAGAGTAATCGTTGCACTTGCCGGGTAAAAAGTTACGGAGGTGTTATCACTACCCGAAGTGATATCGTCCGTTTGTGCTGTCCATGCTGTGTCTGCTGTAGCTGCAATAGTCAGATAACCTACTTCCACGTTTCCTGCTGTGACCGCTGCTTTCGCTGCAATCGCAAGTGCCTCTGTTGTGTAGACCTGATCACTCAGACCCCCACCTGGCTTAGTGGTGATAGTACCTGCTATGTCAATCTGCACTGTCCAGATACCCCAGAAAGTCCCTACCGCTGGCGCAACATTAATGGTGTCTGCTGCACTAAAGGCTGTACCGGCAGCAACTTCCGCTTTGTAGATGGGAGTGCCGTCAATACGGTACTGGAATGCTGTGTTCTTAATCTGGTGGGTAGTTGAACCTGCACTTAAAACTGTCGCAGTTACAATACCATCATCAGTCAGAAAGTTCTCCTGTGCGTTAGTATCGGACTTTAACTCGTTGATTAACGTAACCACTATGTCCAGTTTCGTGTCAACAGTGTCAAGGTCGGTTACTATTGATCTTAAACATTTTTCTAAAGCATTAGGATCATGGACTGTTTCACTTGTAATTTTTGGCATTTTAGCCTCCTACGATCTGTATGCTTTCCAGAAAATCTGGCTTCCTGCTATGTTCAAAGAACCGTGAGTACCAATCGTAAATCCTTCGTATGAATCGCCTGTGGTGTCTCCGTATTTAGAGATTCCACCTGCCATGATACAATATCCAGGATAGTAATTAGTAGTCTCTGCCGGTGTTCCGCTTGAACCGCCTGCAAGTCCGTCAGTTGTTGCGTTAAAAATCGCACCCGAAGTCGCTTCTACTGTTACTACGCCCATTGCTGCATCGTCTGTTGGTACTGCCGGCAAAGCTGCTATAGCCAAAGCCTCAGTATCATAAGCCAATGAAGCCGAAGGAGTAATGGTAAAAGTCGTTCCGTCTGCGTCTACAGAAAGAAGGAATAATCCCCACTTACCCGCAGTAACATCGTGCGTAGTTGCTGTAAAAGCAGTACCCGCAGCCACCGCAGGGATAGTTATCTGTGTAGTCTGAGCGTCTACAAAGATTCCAGCGCACCTTCTGCTGCCTAACTGTGTGTCAGTAGTTCCTATCAATGGAAGGTGAGAACCTAATACTCCGGCGTTGTCAACCATAAAGCCTGACTGTTCCATTGCGAAAGTTCCTTCCCACATAGAGTCGTCCCAAAAGCCGGATAGTGTAGATTCTCCAACTACTACGTCTACTCTTGCGGGTATGAAACCTACCTCAATATTCATTGCTGCACCAGTTGCTGTTGTTTGTCCTGTTATAATGTCTTTCATTATATTCCTCCCTAACTCAATATTCCAACACCGGCTTCTATACGATAAAGTCTTGTATCGTCAAGAATGCCCTGGGTTGTCCATGCTACCCAACCTACTGTGCCGTATTGATTTAATGGATTCTCTGGCCCGCCTGAGTCTTTTGACTTAACTATACTCTGTAAAGCGTGTCCTTCAAGGTCACTCTTTGCAACTGCGTGTTCTGAGAATATCAGGTAAGGATAGACATCACAGTTCGCTGTTCCAGTGGTATATTTAAGTGATGCTGCTACTGCTGAACCGCCGCCATCTGCCCATATCTTGGCTTCGGAGGTACAATAGAATCTAAAGTTACCTACCTGACCAATTTCTGTTGGATGAACTGCGGTCTGTCCTGCGTATTTCTCCACGCTCTGAAAACCTGTAAGATTCTCTACGGAAGCTTTACAGTCAGTGTGACAAATTACAGGAAATGATGCTCTTGTCGGGGAAGTGGCGTAACCGTTTTGCGGGTTTACCATCTTCTTCGTGTATCGGCATCTGTTTGAAAGCATTGCTCTCTCAACGAAAGCAAGGTCGTTGTTTGTAATCTCAGTAACAATACCAGACCTTGCGGATACTCCACCCGCACGTCTTACGCTTGTTCCTGCGATATACGCATTACGCCTTAATTCGTCAATGGTCTCTTGCGCCTGCTCACCGCCCATCTCTGTTAGAACGGATATTACAGGGTCCTGATTGATAAGACTTACTTTGTCTGAATATTTGAGATAGTCGCCGTACTGATCTAAAGTAAAAGTCACTTCACTATAACTCGCAAGACTTCCTGTAGGCACACGTGCCTCGGAAATCGGAGTTGTCGCTTTTGACAAAGCGGCATAGTTTCTGAACTTTATCTGGTCAGATTCCCCTGTGGGGCTTGGCTTACTGTCTGCAAACATATCGTGAATAAGATAAGGCAGTTTCCTTTGCAGGATTCCGTTATAAAACGGAACTACAGCCGGATCTATATTCGTGGTTGTGTTCGTTGCCATTTTATTCTCCTAATTTTGGCAAACGCTTCACTCGTTCAAGTTCATCATCGAAATCTTGAGAATTGGGATTCATCTGAT
>NZ_JAAEQH010000275.1 GCF_024231755.1 Neptuniibacter sp. | reverse complement strand
TTTAAGTACAGCCACAGTGGGCGGGAGTAGTTTTGATGGTACAGCCATTGGGTCATTCACGGCACAATCAGCGACTTCTTTGAGTTTTGATGCCCCATCAACGATATCAGAAGGAGCAAGTTTTGATATTGTCATTGCCAATGTCACCAATGATGGAACTGAAGGCGATTACAATGCATCTGTAGAAGCCACCAATGATGAGGGCGGTCTTAACCATGCCAATTATGCTTATACCGTAGGTCCGAGTCCTATCTGGTATGAGGATTTTGAGTCTTATAGCGATGATGCTACCACAGCAGCCGATAATAATACCAATGATGTAGGAGTTGACTGGACCATAGAATCAGGGGCTGTAACTTCATTCCGGGTTGAGAATTATTACATGCTAGATGGATCACGAGGATTACTTGCCCGCTATACAGGATTGGGCATATCCAAGACCTGGCAAACCGAGGAGATAGATATTTCGGCCTACGATAATGTAGCTCTGACAGTGGAGTATGGAGAGTTTGGAACGATGGAAGCAGCAGATTACATTGATATAGACTATCGATTAGATGGAGGCAACTGGGTTGATTTGACCAATGGCTATCACAGCGATGATATGGTAAGTGGCCCTGAAGATGCAACAGCAACGGGCTTATTGGGATGTACCGTAGAGATCCGTGTAGAGATGCAGAATGATAATTCTAATGAATACTGGAGTATTGATAATATTAAAGTAGCCTCAGAAGAAGCCACTGGCAACGGATGTTTTAGTTCCGAGTCGCTGGCCTTATCAACGACCAATGCCGGAGTAGCCAGTTCATATACTTTCACACAAACGGTCCCATCGAGTGGGTCCTTTGATTTGGATATTTCGACAACAAATTCAGTAACGATTAATTTACCGGATGGTGATTTAAGTACAGCCACAGTGGGCGGGAGTAGTTTTGATGGTACAGCCATTGGGTCATTCACGGCACAATCAGCGACTTCTTTGAGTTTTGATGCCCCATCAACGATATCAGAAGGAGCAAGTTTTGATATTGTCATTGCCAA
>NZ_JAAEQH010000274.1 GCF_024231755.1 Neptuniibacter sp. | reverse complement strand
ACTCAACGCCAGCTAATACAAATAATTCTAAGGATCTATCATGTCTGAGAACGAACAGAACACTGCAAGCCAGGAAGAACAGGGACCACAATTTGCGGTTCAGCGCGTTTACGTAAAAGACTCTTCTTTTGAATCTCCAAATTCTCCTGAAATCTTCACCACTCCATGGCAGCCAGAAGTTGGCCTGGAAATGAATACAGGCACTAAGCAGCTGGGTGATAACGCTTTCGAAGTAGTTCTGACACTGACGGTAACTGTTAAGAACGCTGACAAAACAGCATTCCTGGTTGAACTACAACAGGCAGGTATCTTTGCTATCGCTGGCCTGAGTGAGCAGGAAATGCACCACACACTGGGTGCTTTCTGCCCTAACCTGCTATTCCCATATGCACGCGAAGCCATTGACAACATGGTTGTTAAAGCGAGCTTCCCTGCACTTATGCTGGCACCTGTGAACTTTGATGCCCTATACGCACAGCAGATGGCTCAGCAGCAGGCAGCAGCTGAAGGTGAAGCGCAGCACTAAGCGCTTAAGCGATACAGTGACTCATAAAAAACGGAGCTATCAGCTCCGTTTTTTTCGTTCAACCTTTGACTTAAATACGTTTACTTAACTGTGTTTATTTAGCCGTAGTTATTTAACTACGTTGCCACTTTCACCATTGGCACTGGCTACTGCACTAGGTTTACGCTTAGCTTTATATTTCAACCAACGCACCAGATCCGTCCACATTCTATCGATATCATGCTTCTTAGGCATAATTCCAGCGTAAGGCAACTCGATTGTGACAACAGGAATATTCTTAACAAACCAACCATAGTTGCCTAACGAACCTGGATAGGTTCCTAGCTGACGCAGATGTAACGGCCCCAATTTACGAGGCGGCTGTATCCCACCATCAAAATCAAGAATTCCATGTGGGGCATGCACAGAAACAATGACAGTAGGCTTATAGTCGTCGATTAGTTCATGTATGACCCGACTTTCCGGCTCACTCAGTGGAGCATGCCCGGGATAGTAACGCAGCCTTTTTTTAGCGCTTTTCTGCCAATGTTCAAGTGGTTCAGGAAACTCAGGAGCAGGAATAAAATTTCGGTTTAGATCTACTTTATTCGCATTAACCCTACTGGACCTACGTTGCAACAACCCATCAGGATTCAGCACAGGCAAGAAATGCCAGTCAAAAGCACCACTATGATGCTTCCTCAAAGTATTTAACCACTTAAACGTTACGCTCACACTGGAATACTCATCACCATGAATACCCCCAATAAATAGAATACGTGGCGCATCTGGATTGTCTTCATTTGCGGGGAAATGGGTTTCCAGTATCGCTTTCCCATTTACAGAATAATACCGCGGTGAAAAATAGCGGTTACTCAAACATTCTTTAATAGAGACACTAGCGAGCTTACTTCCTACCTTCTGACAAACATCCTCAACATCAGGGTGCTGATTCGTTGACCAAGCGTTAAGAGAGAGTGAAAGAAGTAAGAAAACAGACAGAAATTTTAATTGGTAAAGCATAGAGTTTCCGAGGTCATCCCTGCCTACAACTGATCATTAATTAAACAAAAAGGAGATTCTATCACGAATTGGGGGAAAGATTATGCAGAACCTGATCAGCATTATCAGTATCCAGCATCAACTGCACCGCAGCTGCTTTAATTGGCACAATACTCACCAGAGCACTATCCGGTATCAACAAGGAGTTATCGGCACCTGCTTCCAATTTATCGGATAACATAACCACCGGTAAAACCTGCTCTTTTATAGTGAGAATATTAACCTGCTGCTCCACACTTCCTATTATTGAAAGCGCTCTGCCCTTATGCTCAGCCAAAGATAAACGAAATACTTGTCCAGATTGCTCTGAAGTGAATGAGTCTATCCCTGTGATAATAAAGGCATGTTGCATAATTGACCTGTTCTATTATTTACGACTGATCCACAGCGCCAGAAAAACCTAGCTGTCGCCAAGCCTCGTATACAACAATAGCACAGGCGTTCGATAGATTAAGACTGCGGCTATCTTCACACATTGGCATTCTAAGCCATTGATCCTGAGAAAATGATTCACGTACTTCTACGGGCAACCCACGGGTTTCCGGCCCTAATAACAGTACATCACCTTCAGCAAAATCCGCATCTACATAGTTACGCGCCCCCTTAGTAGTCAACGCCCAGACTTTTCTTGGGCTTATAGCCGCCAGACAGCTATCCAGATCAGGATGTATTTTTACTGCTGCAAACTCGTGATAATCCAGCCCTGCACGACGCAGACGCTTATCATCAAATTCAAAGCCCAATGGTTCCACAAGATGTAAATGAAAACCCGTATTGGCACAAAGACGAATAATATTGCCTGTATTCGGAGGAATCTCAGGTTCAAAAAGCACTACATGTAGCATAAAAAATCCCCGCACCATTTCTGATGCGGGGATTATATAGCAAATAGCTGACTGGAAGTTAGGCTACATTCTCATGCTCGTCAGGTTTCTCGCCATTTTCCATACCCAACTCTTTGATCTTACGAGTCAGGGTATTTCGCCCCCAGCCTAATAATTCGGCAGCGTCACGACGGCGTCCTGCGGTATGCTTTAAAGCCGTTTCAATCATAATACGCTCAAAGGCAGGAACAGCAGTATCCAACAAACCTCTCTGCCCAAGACTAAGCTGCTGATCAGCCCAATTACGCAGCGACTGCTCCCAATTACTCCCTGCTACTGCAGGCTCTCCGGATTGCTCCATCAGCTCGGGAGGAAGGTCATCAATCAACACCTCTCGTCCGGTCGCCATAACGGTTAGCCAACGACAGGTATTTTCAAGCTGACGCACATTACCCGGCCACGCCAGATTGCACATATAGGTTTCTGTATCTGCGGCTAAAACTTTTGGCTCAACATTTAAGTCTTCACCAGAGATATTGAGGAAGTGACGAGCCAAGCGAGGAATATCTTCACGGCGTTCTGCCAATTTAGGAAGATGAACACGAATAACATTCAGACGGTGGAACAAATCCTCACGGAAACGCCCCTCTTCCACGAGCTTTTCAAGATTCTGGTGGGTTGCCGCAATAATACGCACATCCACTTTTACCGCAGTGTGACCACCCACACGGTAAAACTCACTATCTGCCAATACACGCAGCAAGCGAGTCTGAGCATCGGCAGGCATATCACCAATTTCATCCAGGAACAGAGTTCCCCCATCGGCCTGTTCAAATCGACCACGACGTGCAGCCGCTGCACCAGTAAACGCACCCTTCTCATGACCAAAAAGTTCAGATTCAATAAGATCATGAGGAATAGCAGCCATATTCAATGGAATAAATGGCTTATCACGGCGCGGACTGTGCTTATGCAAAGCATGGGCAACCAGCTCTTTACCTGTACCGGACTCACCATTGATCAGCACTGTAATATTTGACTGAGACAGGCGGCCAATAGCACGGAAAACTTCCTGCATAGCTGGAGCTTCACCAATGATCTCCGTACTATCTTCCATCACCTGCTCAGCAACTTGTTCACGCTGCTCGATAGCATGAGCCAAAGCACGCTTCACTAGCGCTACAGCCTCATCCACATCAAACGGTTTCGGCAGGTACTCAAAAGCACCACCCTGATAGGAAGCTACCGCCGAATCCAGATCCGAGTGCGCTGTCATAATAATAATTGGCACTTGCGGATGAGATTCCTGAATCCGTTCCAGCATTTGCAAACCATCCATGCCAGGCATGCGAATATCACTGATAATCGCATCAGGCTCGCTATTTTCTAGTCGCTGCAGTAATGAATCGGCACTATCAAATGATTCCGTATCCAGCCCTTCTGCAGACAAGGCTTTTTCCAAAACCCAGCGAATAGAACGATCATCATCGACTATCCATATTTTACCTAGCAGGCTCATGATTCAGCTCCAACGGAATAAATAATTGAAATTTAGTTTCACCCGGTCTGGTCTCACACTCGATCAGACCCTGATGCTGGTTAATGATGGATTGCGCAATGGAGAGACCAAGTCCAGTTCCTTCAGCACGCCCACTCACCATCGGATAAAAGATTTTGCTCAGAATCTCATCCGGAATACCGGGACCGTTATCAACGATCTCCACACAACAGGCCAGACGGTGACGCTCTGTACCCAAGGTAATCTGACGCAAAGCACGTGTTCGAATATGTATTTTCGGCTCTGGCACATTAGCGCCAAACATTGCCTGCATACTGTTACGCACAATATTCAAAATCGCCTGTATCAACTGCTCCGCATCACCAACAAATTCCGGAATACTTGGATCATAATCCCGATCAAATATCACACCCTGATTAGTTTCAGCACTTATCAAACTGCAAACCCGCTCTAAAATGGCATGAATATTCACATCTTCGAGCTTAGGCAATTTACGAGGACCTAGAAGGCGATCTACTAGATTCCTAAGACGATCCGCTTCTTCAATAATGACATGGGTATAATCATGCAAGCTTGGATCACTCAGCTCTCTTTCAAGTAGTTGAGCCGCACCCCGAATACCACCCAATGGGTTTTTAATCTCATGCGCCATCCCTCTCACCAAAGAACGGGCAGTGTCATGCTGAGACAGCAGATCTTCTTCGCGCTCAATACGCATCAGTCGATCTCTGGCCTCTATCTCTATCAGCAACCGCTTACTGCCATTCGCCAGAAAAATTGGGTTAACGCTATAATCAACTGTCAGCGTATGACCACCTAAGGTCACCAACTTTGCTTCTCGACGGGTATATGGGTGCCCTGATTTGAAACATGCCTCTACATCGTCACGCTCATCACCACACAGTATGAACCACTCTTCCAATGGCAATAGTGAAAGACGGCGCATACTCGCTTCCAGCAACATCTCTGCTGACGGATTGGCATACTCAACCACCATCTGATCATTGATCATCACAACGGCCCCGGAGAGGTTATCCAGTATCTGTTTATGTAATTCTTGTTGTGACATTAGCTACTCTCTTTATCCCTAAAACTATCTACTGCAAAAAACAAACCAATTTAACTTCCATGCCACAAATTAGCTCTAACTCGCACTATTACAGTGAAAACCTATTTTTAAGTGTAGCCTGCCCCAAAAACACGCGCACTAATTTGGTGCAGAATAAATTCTCGCCGCTCCTTTTCTAACCTTTATCGCCAACCTTTATTTTCCTCAGAAACAAAAAAGCCTCCACAAGGGAGGCTTTTTCTCAGAAGTAATAAGACTTATACAGAGTAGTACAGGTCAAATTCAACTGGGTGAGTAGTCATGTTCACTTTCTCAACTTCTTCACGCTTCAGCTCGATGAAAGCGTCCAGCATGTCATCAGTGAATACACCACCTTTAGTCAGGAACTCACGATCATCTTCCAGAGCATTCAGAGCTTCTTCCAGAGAAGCAGCAACTGTTGGGATCTCAGCAGCTTCTTCAGCTGGCAGATCGTACAGATCTTTGTCAGCTGCATCGCCAGGGTGGATCTTGTTCTGGATACCGTCCAGACCAGCCATCATCAGTGCAGAGAATGCCAGGTATGGGTTTGCAGATGGATCTGGGAAACGAGCTTCAACACGACGCGCTTTCGGGCTAGTCACGTATGGAATACGGATAGACGCAGAACGGTTACGAGCAGAGTAAGCCAGCATTACTGGAGCTTCAAAGCCTGGTACCAGACGCTTGTATGCGTTTGTAGAAGAGTTAGTCAGCGCGTTCAGTGCCTTAGCGTGCTTGATGATACCACCGATGTAGTACAGAGCAGTTTCAGACATGCCTGCGTAAGCATCACCAGAGAAGATGTTCACGCCATCTTTAGACAGAGACATGTGAACGTGCATACCAGAACCGTTATCACCTACCAGCGGCTTAGGCATGAAGGTAGCTGTTTTGCCGTATGCATGCGCAACGTTGTGTACACAGTACTTAAGAACCTGTACTTCGTCTGCTTTGTTAGTCAGCGTGTTCGCACCAACACCGATTTCACACTGACCAGCAGTTGCTACTTCGTGATGGTGAACTTCTACTACCAGATCCATTGCTTCCATCGCGTCACACATAGCGCCACGCAGATCGTGCAGAGAATCGATTGGTGGTACTGGGAAGTAACCGCCTTTAACGCGTGGACGGTGACCAGTGTTACCACCTTCAATCTTGTGGCTAGACGCCCAAGAAGCTTCTTCAGAAGCGATTTCGTAACCGCAACCAGAGATGTCTGCGTGCCATTTAACTTCGTCAAATACGAAGAACTCTGGCTCTGGGCCAAACATTGCAGTATCAGCGATACCTGTAGACTTCAGGTACTCTTCAGCGCGCTTAGCAACAGAACGAGGATCACGCTCGTAACCCTGACCAGTAGCAGGTTCAACGATGTTACAACGAACGATAACAGTAGTTGCTTCTGCGAACGGGTCCAGCAGAGAAGCGCTATCTTCCGGCATCAGGATCATGTCGGAATCATTAATACCTTTCCAACCTGAGATGGATGAACCATCGAACATTTTACCTTCTTCAAAGAAGTCATCGCCCATGTCGGAAACAGGGATAGTTACGTGCTGCTCTTT
>NZ_JAAEQH010000273.1 GCF_024231755.1 Neptuniibacter sp. | reverse complement strand
TCCCGATGCATCTTTCTCACGACGCGATCTTCCAACCAGCAGATTTGCTGATGCTGTGGACTTGTACTGAGTCTAGTTTCAATTGTCTGCTGGTTACATCGTTCATCGTTCACGACACTGCCCTCTTCCATTTGTGCGTCGCTATCTCCCTCGCTTACAACACTGGTCATTTATTTCTTCTGACGCAACCCGAATCTGAGCAAGAGGACTGCACGCCAGTGCATGAAACGTTGACGATTCAGTTGGCAAACACTGATCTCTTCCGTTATCATGTGGTGTTCATCCGTGATGAACGCCATGATGATCAGTGGCAGTTTGCGAGACTGCAGCCGACCTTGCTATCGCCACGCGTAGCTCTGGTCGAGCTCGAACGCACTGGGGATGCTGGTTTGGACGCCGGCATTTTCTGCCTTGGTCCATCTGATCTGTGGGATTCTGTCGGTAGCGCTAACATTGAGCAAGTTGTTTATTGGATCCCTCGGGCCGTCTATGATAGCGCCCTTCCCGCCGCCTGTGGTGCACTTCGCACACAAGCTTCACACTGTCCGCTTTGGGCATTTAGTATGCCGTTTTACAACATTTATTTCCTGGTGCACTGCTTGTTGTAAATGACACCATTCTGCTTCTACAACTCTATCCTTTTCTTACCAACTGAACAATATTTACCCTGCATACTGGACTGCTCTGATACATTGACTTTCCTAAACCTTTTTGTTGTAACCATATAATTTCCGCTTATCCATTTGAGGATTTACTTGGCTGACTGTAATAAAACATAAGCTGTGTGTGTAAATAAAATAAAACGGTATGGGATAATGTGTTCTGTGAGTTATTTTGTATGAATTGATGTTTTATTTCAGCGTCGAGGATTGTGATTGTTTATACTTAGCTTAGGCTTGGCTCCAGCAGAATATCAAGACAGCATCAACATATTTTCTATCAGCACATATTTTCCTG
>NZ_JAAEQH010000272.1 GCF_024231755.1 Neptuniibacter sp. | reverse complement strand
TTTTCAGAACCGAGGTTTTAGAGGAAACTGTCCTTTCAATTCCTGCATTGTCTGTCAAAATTGCGGAATAAATGGACACCATAGTAGTGTCTGCTGGCGCCCTGTGATTAATAATTACCCTTATTATAATCAGCAGACGTTTTCTCTGCTGCAAACTCACCAAGCGTTACCACCATCGCCTGCCCGACCTGTTTTGCCTGCGTTGCTTGCTCCGCCTGCTCAGCCAGCTGTTACGGTGCCGAATAACACCCGTAATTATGTTCGACCCGTGACTGCGATACAATCTGTTAGTGCTGAGGCTTCCAATTCATCTTTGCAAGTACAAGCCCGAGATGAGGAAATTGAGTTGTTGCATGCACAAATCGAATGTTTACAACAGACTAACTTTCCAGAATTTATCACCGTCAACTCGCAAGCTACCGTCCCACCTACTAACAGTTTAGGTGCCGCCTGTGCTCCAAGCTTTTGTTAGTCTAGGATCTGAATGTCAAGCCGGAATATACTGTCCTGAATGCGCTGAATTATGTCCGCTT
>NZ_JAAEQH010000271.1 GCF_024231755.1 Neptuniibacter sp. | reverse complement strand
TGAAGCAATCAAAATTATTCACCAGTTAGTTAAAGAGCACGACGTGGTACTTGAACAGTTCCGTCCCGGCGTCATGGATAGGTTAGGTTTGGGTTACGCCACACTTAAGAAAATCAATCCAAAGCTGATTTACTGTGCCATCACTGGTTATGGGCAAACAGGCCCTTATAAAAGTCGTGCAGGGCATGATCTAAACTATCTTGCACTGGCAGGGATCAGCAGTTATTCACGCCGAGCCAACCAAGCTCCTGTTCCTCTGGGGGTCCAGGTCGCCGATGTTGCAGGCGGCTCACTGCACAGTGTAATTGGCATACTTGCGGCACTACATCATCGTGATAAAACTGGTGAAGGTCAGTTCATTGATATCAGCATGACCGATACGGCTTTTGCTTTAAATGCCATGAGCGGTGCAGGTCAAGTCGCAGGAAATATGTTACCTGACGCTGAAACTGAACTACTAAATGGCGGATCTTTTTATGACTACTACGAAACCAAAGACGGTCGGTATTTTTCAGTAGGAAGCCTCGAACCCAAGTTTTTCTTTGGACTTTGTGATCTGATCGGACACCCTGAGCTTAAAGAACTTAGTCACGGTACTGATAGCTCATTAAAAGATAGGCTAAAAGTCGTTTTCAAAGATAAGACGTTCTCAGAATGGAAAGATATTTTTGCGACTAAAGATCTTTGTGTAGAACCTGTCCTGAATATCCAAGAAGCTTGCGAACATCCCCAACTAAGATCAAGAGAGATGATTGTAAAGGTGCCTACCGAGAAAGGAGAAGCCCAAAAACAAATAGGCTGTCCAATTAAATTCTCTAGTAGCAAAGCCACATATTTACGAACAGGTGGAAAAATAGGTTCGCATAGTGAGGAAATTCTAAAAGAGCTAGGCCTTGAACAACAAGAGATCGAGGCACTTGCACACAATAAAATAGTTAAGCTTTGATCTCTAACCTTCCGATCGTAATAGCGCCAATCAGCATTGCTGACATGGCGCTTTAGATTTTATTCATTAGCATGATTATGGTAAGCGTCCGGTCAACACATCTTCTACCCTACGTTTGAATCACTAATATAGGTGTCCACCTATTTTTAAGTGGACACCGATGATGACAACATTAAGCATACCCGCAGCACAGCGAAAGCGTCGCCGTTTCTCACCCGAGTTTAAAGCCCGGATCCTTGACGCCTGTCAGCAACCGAACACCTCCGTCGCTAGTGTCGCGCTGGAACATAATCTCAACGCCAATTTAGTGCGTAAATGGATTCGTAATACCAGGCCGACGCCAGATCAGCCCGATTTTATCCCTCTACCACAACCACAATCTTTAGCCTGTCGATCTGGACGTACTGACCCGATTCGTATCGAAATTCCCCATCGTCGGGGAGCAGTTGTCATTGAATGGCCGCTGTCAGGTGCAGATACATGTCAAACCCTGCTGCGGGACCTGCTGCAATGATCCGCATTGACGAGATCTGGTTAGCCACCGAACCACTCGATATGCGAGCGGGGCCCGATACAGCCCTGGCCCGGGTGGTTAAAGTATTCGGTGTGGCCCGTCCTCATTGTGCGTATCTGTTTACAAACAAACGTTGTAACCGGATAAAGGTGCTGATCCATGATGGTTTGGGTATCTGGCTTTGTGCCCGCCGCTTGCATCAGGGCAAGTTCTGTTGGGCTGAACGCTGGCGAGGTGATTGCCTGTCTCTATCACCGGAACAGCTCACCGCCTTGGTACAGGGACTTCCCTGGCAACGCATGGGCCCGGAGGGCGCGATCACGCTGATCTGACATAGGCCGTGCAATCTGGCTATTAGCCGATCTGCGTGTCCTCAGTATCCTAAACTTCTGGCATACTGCTCGGTATGAGTACAACACCTGACTTCTCACAGCTCTCACCCGAACAGCTTCGCCAGTTGACGATGGAGCTGATGGTACGCGTCGAACAGCAGGATCAGATGATTGAGCAAAAGGATCAGCTCATGGAGCAGCGGGATGAGACGCTCAAACAGCGGGATCTTCGCATCCAGCAACTGACCCACGAAGTGGCTCTGCTCAAGCGCCACAAATACGGTCAGCGTAGTGAGCACCTTCATGCGTTGCAAATCAGTTTGTTGGATGAGGTCGTTGATACCGACATTGCCGGTATCGAGGCAGAGCTGGAGCAGTTAAAAACCACACCCTCTGCGCCTGCAGCTAAAAAACAGCCCAAACGTACACCGCTCCCCCCGGAACTCCCACGAACTGAAATCCATCATGAGCCGGAGCACACGCACTGTCCTTGCGGTTGCCAACTGCGCCGGATCGGTGAAGAGGTCAGAGAGAAACTGGACTACGTACCCGGTGTGTTCACTGTAGAACAACATATCCGGGGTAAATGGGTCTGTGATCACTGTGAGACTCTGATGCAAGCCCCGATGCCTGCGCATGTTATCGATAAGGGGATCCCAACGACGGGCCTCTTGGCACAGGTGATGATCGCTAAATATGCGGATCACTTGCCTCTGTATCGACAGGAACAGATCTTCGCACGTGCAGGAGTACCTATCTCACGCTCAACATTGTCGGAGTGGCTTGGTGTCTGTGGTGTTCAGTTACAACCGTTGGTTGATGCGCTGCGTGAGTTGATTTTGAATGAACCGGTTTTACATGCGGATGAAACCCCGGTGCCGATGCTGGCACCAGGCAAGAAGAAAACTCATAAGGCCTATATCTGGGCCTACGCCACCACGGCTTATGCCCCGCTCAATGCCGTTGTCTATGACTTCACGCCAGGAAGGGGTGGTCAGCATGCGCGTGACTTCCTCGGAGACTGGAAAGGAAAACTGATCTGCGATGACTACGGGGGTTACAAACAGAGCTTTGCTAAGGGCGCGACGGAGATCGGTTGTATGGCTCATGCCCGGCGTAAGTTCTTTGACCTGTCTGTGGCGAATAAAAGTCAGATTGCCGCTCAAGCGGTTGAGTACATCGGTCAACTCTACGAAGTTGAACGAAGAGTACAATCACTAACGGCGGCAGAGCGTGAAGCGCAGCGGCAAGAACATTCACAGCCCATTGCCGAAGCGTTACATCAGTGGATGCAGCTCCAACGGCAGAAGATACCGAAGGGGATAGCCACCGCCAAGGCGCTAGACTACAGTCTCAAGCGTTGGGCAGCACTCACTCGTTATCTGGATGATGGTACGCTGCCGATCGATAACAATCGCATCGAAAACCTGATCCGGCCTTGGGCATTGGGTCGGTCAAACTGGCTGTTTGCGGGATCATTGAGAAGTGGTCAGCGTGCGGCCAACATTATGAGTTTAATCCAATCGGCGAAGCTGAATGGGCACGATCCCTATGCTTACCTGAAAGATGTTCTGGCCCGTCTACCGACACAGAAGGCGAGTCAGCTTGGTGAACTGTTACCACAGAACTGGGCCCCGCAGCTATGTTGACTGAGCAAGGCAAGCAGTAAACGCTTAAAAAGCCAAAGCCCGCCACAGACGAGTCGTCCATGGCGGGCCTTCTCGCTGCATCCTGGCAGGCTTGTTATCATCCGTGATTTAGGAGCAGAGGTTCTCATTCTTGAGAAAATAGCAATCCATTGCGCCTCTGCTTTGGTTGTACATTACCTGTTGCTCTTTGAGCTTGATATAAGAAAAATTCCTAAAAAATGACTTCTGCTACAAAATGAGTGGAGGAGAACCCTGCGCAGGTTAATAAAGGGGATTGGCCGGACGCTTACTGATTATGTACGACGGGATGAGAATGGCTAAGCCATAGATTATTGGACAAGCGATCACTGCTGGATTGTTCTTGGAAACAAATGCTATCCAGATAGTTCTTTGCTTTCGCAATCGAATACTAAGGTTAGCTTCAGGTAAATAAAAGAACACCATAGCAGTGTTCTCAAGGCACCATCACTTACGATTTCGGCTACTTCACACTCCCCTTCAGAAAAGACAAATCCGAACAGCAAGCCAACCAATATAGAGCTATTCAGGTTAAGTGAGCTAACAAACCACCCATGTCTACAATAATCAGGACGCTAAGCTTAGGGAACCTACGAAAAAATCCTGGCTAACTTCTGTCTTTCAGTTTGAAGTGTCATCCAGGCAGCGCTTTGCAGTAATGTCTGGACCTTACAAAAAGTGAAACCGTAGAGTACGCATCAAACTGAAAGCCCCGAAGCACCCAAGGGCATAAAGGCAAGACCTGTCGCACCCAACTTCGTTGTTGCAAACTTTGCTAAGGACTATGGCCATTTACGGCAGATTGCGCATAGAATTTGTGCACGGCAGGCTCCTGCGGTAATTTACCAATCTTAATCAGAGAATAATCACAAACTTTGTTACGGTAGTTGTTCTAAAACAGCGATGTGTTTTATCGACGGGCAAAATCTTTTATGAGTGTTTGCGCTTGGTTAGTTTTCACTAACACTCCCTGAAGCTTGGCTTCATAATCCATAGCTTCAGATAAGGTCGCGCTATTTGCGTAGTTAATCTGGGATTTAAGGACTTTCAATGTTTGACTCGGCCTAGAAGCAATTAGACTGGCGAACTCCTCAACTCGAAGCATGAACTGTTTATCAGGGATGACTTCATTTACCAAACCCCATTTCAGAGCTCCCTCTGCATCCAGAAAGTCAGCAGACATTGTCAATGCAGCAGTACGCATCATTCCAAGCCTACGGTTCAATAACCAAGAAGCTCCCATATCCATAGCCAGGCCTATCTTAGAAAAACTAAAGACGTAGCGAGCTGATGCAGCTGATATCGCAATATCACATGCTAAAGCAAGACTAACCCCTGCACCCGCTGCCACTCCGTTGACCGCAGCAATAATTACTGTAGTCATAGACTGCAAGTACTCTATAACAGGATTTGCGAAGCTCTTTAACCAACCTTCCAATTTGTCCTTGTTTTCTATTAACAAACCATTTGAAAGATCGGCTCCTGAGCAAAACCCTTTTCCTGCACCAGTAAGA
>NZ_JAAEQH010000270.1 GCF_024231755.1 Neptuniibacter sp. | reverse complement strand
GACGCTAAAGTTGATCCTCTCACTTTAGTAAAAATGGTTCAAAATCAGCCACAAAAATATAAACTGGAAGGCGCAGACAAACTACGTTTCAGCCTCAACATGGAGAAAACCGAGAATCGCTTCAAAGCTGTAGAAAGCTTGTTAAGTGACTTGGCCGTTAAAACATCATGAAAAAATGGTTTCGCATTGCACTGATCCCTACCCTACTAGCCCTGAGCTCTATTGGTCAGGCTAATGAGTGGTACACCGTTGAGGTCATCATCTTTGCCAACAATGATAGTTCAGTTATTGCCGATGAATATTGGCCTGAAATCGATGAGATTCCTGCTAAATCTGCTATTCGACTTAAACCAGTCAACGAAGGCGAGATCGATTCATTCCAGAAACTGCCTAAAAACCTGTTAAGCCTACATGATGAAAAAAACAGAATCCGCTCCTCTGGAAAATACCGAGTGCTATACCATCAGGGCTGGATGCAGCCTGTAGCTGAAACCCAACGCCCTAAACCTATTCGTATCACCGCCGGAGATATAATGGATAACGGCATGTACGAACTTGATGGCTATATCGCTGTAGGTCGTGGTCGCTATCTCCACTTCCGACCCGATCTGTATTTCAGTCGCCGCCTAACCGCAGATGAAACAAGCCTGCTCAAGAAGAAAGCGGCAACAAAAACAGAAACAGCGATGTCAGAACCTGTACAAGCTGAAGCTATGCCAACAACACAAACTGCCAGTGGAGCAGTTAGCACCCTACCTCAAAATACAATGGATCTGTTTATTCCAGAGATTCTTACTGTAAACCAGACACAGGCGCGCCGTATGCGCTCTAAAGAACTGCATTACATCGACCACCCTTTGTTTGGCATCATGGTCGAGATTAAGCCAGTTAATTAAGGCCTGAGGCGAGTGGCATTATGTCGGAAGAGATCAAACCAGAAGAGATAAGAGATGCTTATCTCAAAGCCGACCTGCTTTTTGATGAGAGAGAGGTTCAATCTGCGATCCAGCGCATGGCTTACGATATTAGTATGGATCTGGCAGAAGAGAACCCTATTTTTGTTCCTGTAATGAATGGAGGACTTGTAGTCGGGGGACAGCTACTTACTCGATTAAATTTCCCCCTACAACAGGATTACATCCATGCCACTCGCTATAGAAATACAACATCAGGCCATGAGCTAGAGTGGAAAACCTACCCTAACCTGAACTTTAAAGGCAGAACTGTTCTGGTCGTAGATGATATTTACGATGAGGGCCATACTCTGGCCGCAGTGGTCGAATATTTCAGAAATGGTGGCGCTAAGAAAGTTCTGGTTGCGGTGCTGCTTGATAAACAACACGACCGTAAGCCCCACAGTAACCTTAAAGCTGACTATATTGGACTGGAAATTGAAGACCGGTATGTATTTGGCTTTGGACTGGATTACAAAGGCTATTGGCGCAACGCACCCGGTATTTTTGCAATCAGTAGCACCCCCTGATCCGCTGCAAGCCTTACACCGTATCACTTAGTAGTGCTTGTAGCGGCTTACTAATTCTTAGCAAAATCAGTGTTAACCACTACCCTTAGTAAAAGATATATTTCCGAAAGGTAACGGGAATAATGGATTCGAGAGAAAGGCTAGCTTCCCTACACAACGAGCTAATAAAAACCTGCGAGAGATCTGAATACACAGAAGGAACAACACTTAACAAAGTGCAGATGCTACTTAAATTAACTGGCCGCCTGCTAGATGTAATCAGAGTAAGCGTATGGGGTTATAGAAAAGATAAAACCTCAATAATCTGTCGATCACTCTACAGTAAAGATCAAGACAAATATGAATCAGGGATGGTTCTGAGTATTGATGATTTCCCTCATTACTTTGATGCAATGTCTTCTAATCGTGTCGTTGTGGCTAATAATGCACGCCAACACTCTGCAACGTCGGAATTTACTGAAAGTTACCTCATTCCTTTAGGAATTTTCTCTATGGTCGATGCCCCCATATATTCTTCCAAGGATCATCATGGAATATTATGCGTCGAAGATGGCCATAAAAACAGGAACTGGCCTGTAGAAGAAATCTCTTTTATCACAGCGGTAGCAGACAAAATATCACTAGCTCTAGAACATGACGCTTGGCTCAAAGCATCAAAAAGGCTTTTAGTTGCCCAGAGAACTGATTCACTCACAGGGCTCGAGAACAGATTGGCTTTCCAAGAACGCATTGACGAATCCACTGGGTGTTTAAGCCTTGAGTCTTGCGATGGCGGCAGAGGTATTTTGATCATTGGCATTGATAGATTCAGCGCTGTCAACGATGAGCTAGGTTATATACAAGCAAATGAACTGTTACAGCTAATAGCCATAAAACTTACAAACATGACCATAGAGAAAAAAATATTCCCGGCCCGACTGTCGGGCGATATTTTTGCTCTTTGGATTATAGGGGTCGAAAAAAATGATCTTATTCAGATAATTAGATCCATTCAGGCTGTTTTACTAGACGGTATAAAGTTAGCTAGTGGAAAACTAGTTAATATCTCCGCCTCCATTGGAGGAACAGTTATTTCAGGCCCCTATGGCGATGCCGAAAACCCCGTAAGAAAAGCAGAAATAGCCCTAGCAAAAGCCAAAAAAAATGGCATCGGCTCTTACGCTTTATTCGATGACAACTGGCTCTCAGATTTTCAACAGAAGAAAGAGGCAGAAAATGAATTACTTGCAGCAATCACAAATAAAGAGCTAATCCCTTTCTACCAGCCGATTATTGATTGCCAGACAGGTCAAATATCGGGAGTGGAAGCCCTGGTAAGATGGCAACACCCTACCAAAGGTACTTTATCTCCTTACCATTTTTTACCACTTGCCACCGAAATGAGACTCATGCCGCAGTTAGGTGAGTTGATGCTACGCTCGGTTTGTATGGACATAGAACATAACCAACAACTACAAACTCTTACTTTTGTTTCTATCAATCTTTCTACCGAACAGCTTTATAGCAATACATTAGTTTCAATGATTGCCAGGTTACTTTCCAAGCACCAAATCCCTCAAAACCTAATTGAGTTAGAGATAGTAGAAGAGCTGATCAGCCATGATACTAAACTTGTTACGAATCAACTCAATGAACTAGCTGATTTAGGGGTTAGGCTCTCAATAGATGATTTCGGGACCGGCTACTCCTCACTTTCTCGATTGAAACACCTCCCTGTTTCAAAACTTAAAATTGACAGGTCATTCGTGGACGGCCTACCGGATGATGAGAGCGATAGATGCATAGCCAGCTCGATTGTCGGTATGGCAAAAGGCCTTAATATGGCCATCGTAGCGGAAGGCGTTGAAACCAATGAACAAGCAGAGTGGTTAAAAGAAATTCGTTGCGATTTGATGCAAGGGTATTTATACGCCAAACCTATGGCCGTAGAACAACTCATCAGCTATATGTCCAATAGTTAAATGAGCGGCCTGTGATAGATGACTAGGGACTAGTCTAACTCAACTATCACCATCACTAATTCCTCAACAGGAACTTGATACCTCAGAAAAGGCTGCTGGAAGTTTTACCACACTGCTCTGATTGTATTTAGTTATGCTCCAAAGACTCTGGGCATTCCCCTACTAGATGTACCGTCGTGGTCGGAAACGCAAATTCAGCACCCTTCTCTTCGATGATCTGCATAATTTTCACCATCACATCCTGCTTAATCTCATGGAAATGGATCCAGTCGGTTGTCTTGGTAAATGTGTAGATAAAGAAATCCAGGGAAGAAGGACCAAAGCGATCTAAATTAACAATCAAAGTCTGATTGTTATCAATTTCAGGATGAGTTCGCAGCATCTCTTTTACCGCATCAATAACCTCTGTTACCTGAGCAGCATCATCATAACGAACACCGATATACTCGTAGATCCTACGATTGGTCATACGTGATGGGTTTTCAACCGATATATTAGCAAAGGTTGAGTTAGGCACATAAAGTGGACGCTTATCGAACGTTCGAATACGGGTCTGACGCCAACCTATATCTTCAACAGTACCCTCAATCTGTTTGTCCGGAGAACGAATCCAATCACCCACCTTAAATGGGCGATCCAAATAGATCATCAAACCACCAAAGAAGTTAGCCAAAAGGTCTTTTGCTGCAAAGCCAACCGCAATACCACCGATACCACCAAAGGCCAGTATGCCGGAAATACTATAGCCGTAGCTCTGCATAATAATCAGGGCAATCAATACAGTGACGACCAAACGAGCCAGCCTACTCAGAGCACCAACAGTTGTTGGGTCCATCGGCTTTTTCATCTTCTCTGGCATCACCAGAACCTGCTCAAGGCGCTTCAGGAAGCGCAGACAGCTCCATGCAACCATAATGATCAGCACTAAACGAGGCAAAGGACTATCCCCGCCCATTACCGTAATATCAAAGTGCTGTTCAGCAATCTGAATTAGCCAGTACCCTGCAGCAAGCCAGATAAGGAACAATGCGGGTCTGCTAACTGAATGTAGAAAAGCATCATCCCAGAGGATTCTTGTTTTCTCTGCCTGGCGCTGCAACTGTCCCAGCATTGTGCGAACAACCACGTCCAGAACAACCGCTATCACACACACAGCAATTGATAAAATAATCCATGCCGACTCGCCATATTCAGGCATATGTTCAGCCAACCAGCTATTTAACAGATCTATCATATCTTTACTCTTCTACTAAGCTTTTCGCTAAGGCCCTTGCCTCTTTGAGATAAGCCTCATCAAATCCTATTTCAGTTTTACCACGCAAACGATTCAAATCTAGCGGCTGACACTCAACCTGACGCAGATACTCGAGTATCTCTAGTGTACCAGCACGCTCATTACAGCAAAGTAACACCTGACAACCAGCAGAAATGGCTTGTTCAGCCCTCTGCGAATAACTCCCAGCACTGTGTGCAGCCTTCATACTAAGATCATCACTGAAGATCAGACCATTAAACTGCAAACGCTTGCGCAGAATTTCTTCGATCCAGAATTGAGAGAAACCCGCCGGACTAGGATCGCAACTGGTATAGAGCACATGAGCAAACATCATCGCCTCCAAACCATTATCTATCGCAGCTCGGAAAGGCGACATATCTAAGTTCCAGATCTGTTCAAAACTACGTTCATCAATAGCATCGGCAAGATGCGTATCTGCGTTGGCCCAGCCATGCCCAGGAAAATGTTTACCTGTAGCAGCCATACCCGCCTTACGCATACCTGCAATATATGATTCAGACAGCACTGCCACTGATTCAGAGTCTGTAGCAAACGCACGATTAGCAATTACTGTATTACGCCCATAATCCACATCCAAAACGGGCGCAAAGCTGATATCAACATCTAGAGAACGCATCTCAATAGCCATCAGGTAACCAAGTTTCTCGGCAGCCAACAAGCCATCATTTTTGTCATTCTGATAGATTGGTAGTAGCGCCTGGACTGGCGGCAATCGGGCAACACCGTTTTTAAGACGTTGGACACGACCTCCCTCCTGATCAATACTCAGGATCAGATCTGAACGTATCGTGCGGATATCCGCTACCAGCTGTGAAACCTGCTCTGCACTTTCACTATTACGACCAAACAGGATGACACCACCGATCAAAGGGCTCATTAAGAGCTCTCTTTCTTGTGATGTAAGAGTTGTTCCATCCAGATCTAAAAAAAGACTGGCTTGAGGCATCTCAGATTGCCCGGCTAACTTGTTGTTATTCATGTCGTTTAACTATTAATGGTGACTTCTGTTCCTGCGGGCACCCTATCGAACAGCTCAATAAGGTCAGTGTTCCGCATGCGGATACAGCCGTGAGAAAGGGGCTCGTTCATTGGTTCGCTATCAGGAGTTCCATGGATATATATATAACGCTGCATTGTATCTACATTACCCAATCGATTAACCCCCAGCTCCAGGCCACTGAGCCAAAGAATACGGCTTAAGATCCAATCTCGATTTGGGAATTTTTCTGCCAACTCAGGGCTGTAAATCTCACCAGTGAAACGGCGTCCTATAAATACAGCATTTTCAGGCTGGCCTGCGCCAATTTTGGCACGAACAGTATGCTTGCCTCGCGGAGTACAGCCGCTATTTTTCTGCTCCCCAGCCCCATTCAGAGCTGTTGAAACCGGATACTCAAGCACAACCTTGCCACCATCCAGCAGTGTTAAACGCTGATCAGCGATGGAAACCAGGATTTGCAACATGAAGCCTACAAGCGACAGAAATAAGTTTTATCAGCTCTAGCCTGCAAACCAGCAGACAGAACAGGGATCATCCTGTGCAGGATATTCTCTACTTCCGCTCCACTATGGAATTCACGCTTCTCAATAGCATGCAGGGTGTGATAGTTAGACAGGGTAAAGGTGATCGACCCCAATAGGAAATGCAGTCGCCAGAAGAACTCATCATCTTCCATTGGCGCAGCATCCTTACGGATCAGTTGAATAAATGGCTGCAGTTTGTCGTTATAGCGACTTATGAGGAAGTCACGAAGCTCTTCCTGATTTTTCATATAAGCCAATTCTAACAAACGCATAAATACAGCAAGCGCATTAACGTTTTCACGATGCACAAGCAGAAGAGCCCGCATCAACATCTCCAGGAGCTCTTCCAGAGACGGGCTGGAATCAGCAACTTGACGCTGTTCCATCATGGAGCCCAGTTCAGCACATAATGGTGTAAGAAATTTTTCAGCTACAGCCTGAATCAAACCTTTTTTCGAACCGAAGTGATAGTTGATCGCCGCTAAGTTTACATCCGCCCGACTGGTAATCTGGCGTACAGTGGTTTCAGTAAAACCCTGCTCAGCAAACAATGTTTCTGCCGCTTCGACAATACTTGCAGAGGTACCCTTATGACGCATCCGAACTCCAAACCAGCGTTTTAAACAACTATCCCGGAATTATAACGACAATCTCTATCTATAAATCAAGTAGTTATTGCCTAATTTATATCCAACTTACGAATAATAAACCCAGTTTATTACTTAAAACTTAACGACACACTTTTTAACAGGCGCTTTATTACTGTGACCAAGTTTTAGGTTGGGTTAATCGGGTCCACCAACGCAGGAGTACTTTATCGCTCGATTTTACCGCCAAGTCCGACAGTTTATCCTGCAGAGTTTTCTTCTCTTCGTAACGGATAATGAAGATATCAGCTTCTTCAGATGCATCCATAAGGTATTGATCAGAAGTCACCAGCTCATCTATAAGATTAATTTCTAGAGCTTGTTTACCAAACCAAATCTCGCCTGTAGAAACTTTATCAATATCAACCTGCTCACGGTATTCATGAACAAAGTTTTTGAAAAGCTGATGGGTTTCTTCCAATTCCTCAACAAATTTTTCACGGCCTTTGTCGGTATTTTCACCAAACATGGTCAGTGTACGCTTATATTCACCTGCGGTTAGAACTTCATAATCAATATCGTTTTTCTTCAACAGACGATGGAAATTAGGTAGTTGAGCGATAACACCAATGGAACCGACAATAGCGAATGGCGCAGCCAACAGTTTATCTGCCAAACATGCCATCATATAACCACCACTGGCAGCTACACGATCGACGCAGATAGTCAGCGGGATCTGTTTACGTTTGATTCGTTCGATTTGTGAAGAAGCTAGGCCATACTCATGCACCATACCACCTGGGCTTTCCAGACGGATAACCACTTCGTCTTTTTCTTCTGCCATCATCAGAACAGCAGATATTTCCTGACGAAACGGTTCTACCTCACTGGCTTTGATATCCCCATCAAAGTCCAGGACAAAAATTCGCTTACTGCGTTCTTCCTCTTTAGGAGGGTTTTTCTTGCGCTCTTTTTTCTCTTCTTTAGCTTTTTGCTTCTCTGCTTTATGTATCGCTTTTAGCTCATCTTTATCGAGAATAGATTCTTCCAGAATCTCTTTCATCTCTTCCAGTTCATCGTTGTAGTGTTCTACCAGAATATCGCCATGTTTAGGATCTTTACGACTACGGGCAGAGGCAGCGATTATGCCAATGACAACCACCAAAATGGCAATAACAATGGTCACCGATTTAGCCAGAAACAGACCATAATCACTCAGGAATTCAGACACAGAGAAAACTCCGAAATTAACTATAAGAAGAAGGTTCGCTAATGTATCATAATTCACCTTAATACCCACCCTTATTAGTCAGGTTTGAGGCATTCACTGCATGAGTCAGGATATATCCGTTGCTAAAGTTATTGAGAAGCTTCCAAGTCGTTTTGTTTCAGAAAACGCACAGGGTGTTTCAGCTACGTTTCAATTCCTGCTTGAAGATGAATCAGACTTCTATATCAGCATAAATGATGGGGAATGTAACATTGGTGAGGGTGAACACCCTGACCCCAATGTCACGTTGATCATGGATGCTGAAACCATGGTTGAGGTAATTACCGGGCAGAAGGATGGCATGAGCGCCTTCATGACAGGGAAGCTACGCGCCGAAGGCAATGTCATGCTCGCCACCCAGCTGAGCAAGCTATTCAGTCGGGAAAAACAGAGCTGAGTCCGGCTCTATCTCAGCGCCTATCTCTTCAAGAAATCGATTGATCAATCGTCGCGCGATGGTAAAGCGCGGCGGTAACGTAGGCAGTTTATCGGCGGAAAACCAGTCTGCTTCGAGTATTTCAATACCATCTGGTTGAATATCCCCAGAATCATACTCCGCCATAAACCCCAGCATCAGTGAATGTGGAAACGGCCATGACTGGCTAAAACAGTACTCTATATTCTTAACTTTGATTCCCACCTCCTCTTCTATCTCCCTATGCACCGCATGCTCAGCGCTTTCTCCTGCTTCGATAAAGCCCGCTAATGTGCTGTATCTGCCAGGAGCAAATTTGGCAGCGTGCGCAAGCAAACATTGCTCACCCTTTTTCACTAAGACAATTATGCAAGGAGATATGCGAGGATATTGATGATGCCCGCACCCACCACAGACTTTTGCTCTTTCATGTGGGTGCAAAGAAAGCTCAGTAGCACAGCGAGGGCAGAACTTAAAAGATTCGTACCATGTGACCAATTGAGCCGCAGTCGCTAACAGCGCATATTCCTCCTCGGTCTCAACATGCCCTAACATCGACCGCAAGCCCACACAGCTATCCATATCGATTAGAGAATCTATAGGCGTATTCTTCTCCAGAATGGCAACTGCATATTGCTGATCATTGATCTGCCCCACATCCAGAACAGCCATTGTTTTCAGTTCATCAAGTTCAGAATGAGCTTTAAATAATACACCTGATTCATCGCCTAATAGCCGTCCATTCGCCGCAAGCAGGTATTGATAGTTTTTATTACTCACAATAAATATTCTCCATCAGGCACTACGCTGCTGTTCACTTAACAACCTACAAAATAAAAGCCCCTACGTGCGTATTTAGGAGCTTTTACTTATACAAGTGTAGAGCGAAAAGGGACTACTCCTCTTCAGGAATCGCATCCGGGTAAACATGCTGGAACTCTTCTAGATTAGAGCCCGACTCCTGTAAACGCCACACAAGTTCAAACTGAGTTATTTCACCTACTGAGAATAGAGCATGCAGTTCAGCAAAATTGTTCGCCAGGAACAAAGCTACAGATTCAGGCTCTTGAAGGTTACCAGGCTCAGCCAACTGGAACTCAACGATAGGCTTTACCCAATACTCCGGCAATTCCCATACCTCACAAGCACGACGAGTTAGAGCATAGGAATAATCGCCAAGAAGGTTACTGAATACCTGAGGATGAGGTTCTGTTTTTTCCTTAGTATGCAGTTCAATCAGTTTTTTAAAGATGATCAACTTGCCAATGTCGTGCACTAAACCAACGAAATAAGCGAGGCTAGGGTTTCCACCTGATTGTTCAGCAATATCGCGCGCCTTTACCGCAACTTCGGATGAATGATCCCACAATGCTTTACCAAAAGTTTCAAAGTAGTAGCTATCAATTTTAAACTTATCGGCTACCAGAGAAGACATCACCACATCTTTCAATCTGATCTGACCAAGCATACTCAGCGCATGTTCAAGATCTTTAATCTCGACACCTGGCGCAACAAACAAAGGGGAATTGGCAACAGAGATCACTTTACCCGCAAGGGCTGGATCTTCTTTGATGGCAGAAATAATTTTACTTTGCGCTATTTCCGGATTCATCAGGTCCGTCATCAGCGTCATAGCACTTTTAGACAGCTTAGGTATCGCCTTATCGGTCATACCCACCAGCTCAGCATCCAAAGCCATTCGAAGCTGCTCTTCCTGTGCTTTTGACTCCTCTGTCTCAACCGCTCGGACACCTAGCAAACTGCTGATAAATGCAAGATTCAGCTCCCGAGCATGCTCCAGGCTCTGATTACCGTATTCTTGAACAGGAGTTTTTTCTGCGGTTTTTTCCTTTTCCCCCTGTGCTACAGATCCAGTACCTGAAGGTGCTTTTTGATCACTACCACCAAAAAAAAACGACTTTAATTTCGAAAACATACCCTGTCCTCAACAACGAAAGTAAGAGCTGACTAATAAGAGTTTAAAACCCACCGAAAGAAAAACAAAAACTCAAAAAATTAACGAACCTCAAAGCCGCTGAAAGGCTCAGCGTTTTCTATAAACTCACTTTCCACATCAGCCACATTTGCCAGCTCGGGTCCCTGCCCCAACCAAGCCTCTAACTGCCGCACCGCTTTTTCTTCACCGGTAGCTATTACTTCCACTCGACCATCACTAAGGTTTCGCACCCAACCCGTTAAGCCAAGGCCCTCGGCTGTTTCTTTCGTAGACTGACGAAACCAAACACCTTGAACACGACCACTCACCAAAGCATGAAGAGATAGATCTGCCATCCCTATTCCCCACTATTCCTCGATAGTTATTTTGCTAGCTGTTTCTCAGATACACTTTTATCAGATACATTTTGCTCAGCACTCTCTTTGTTGGCGAAAAGTGCTTCCAAGCTTATATTAAGCTCTTTCTGCTGTTCCTGAGATAATATCGCTAATTTTGAATTTAAATCTCTTTCCCACGTAACCATTGAACTCACCTGCACAGGTTCCGGTAATGGCCACGGTAACACCTGCTGTAGATCATGCAGGGTGATCGATCCCATATCCATACTCAGAAGGTATTCCCCCTGATCACTTCGCTTCACTATGCCGGCATCAAACAGCAATTTAAGATAAGTATCCCACCTACCCTGATCCAAGGTATCTACTTCTTGCAGCAGAACCTGATCACTAAGCGCTTTGCCCTGAGACTGTGCTTGCCACAAGCGATAAAGCACAGCTACGACTGAATACAGATGCGGTACTTTTCCCTGATTCCCCAAACCACGGTAAACAGTGATACAGCGCGTTAATTCTGCACCCATCAAAATTATGACCCAACTGATAAAGATCCAAAGCAGGAAAAGTGGTACAGCAGCAAAAGCACCATAGATCAGTTCATAGGATGGGAACTGGGTTACAAAAGCAGTAAAACCTCGTTTGGCCGTTTCAAAAAGCAGGGCTACAACAACGCCTCCGATCAACGCACTTTTGAATGGCACCCTACAGTTTGGCACAGCAACATACATCAATGTGAAAGCAGTTGCGGATAATACGGTTGGAAGCATACTCAGCAACCTGGCTTTACCTACAGCCTCAGTTGCAGTGCTAATAAATGGCAAAGATGCGATGTAAGAGGTCAGCACCAGTCCCAGACCAATTAGAATTGGTCCCAGACTTAGAATTGCCCAATACAACAGAAAACTTGATAAGCCCTTTCTTGGCTCAGTGACTCGCCAGATTCGATTGAAGGCTGCCTCGATATTTTTCATCATCATGATTGAGGTCACTGCCAACAGCGCCACACCCACAGCAGTCAGTTTTCGTGCCTGCGAAGAGAAATCATTGAGATAATCCTGAACAACCGCACCGGTGGCGGGCACGAAGTTATCGAAAACCCAGCTCTGCAGCTCCTGCCCTACTCCCTGAAAAGAAGGTACAGCGGCCAGCATGGCGTACGAAACCGTCATCAGAGGCACTACCGCAAACAGCGTGGTGTAAGTCAAGGCTGCAGCATTTAGGATGCCCTGATTTGATAAAAACTGCCGCCCCAGATACAACAGAAACTGGGTAAAACGGTTATTTAGAAGATTTGCCATTCTTACTCCTGGATGGCCAATGCTCTTTCCTGTAAGGAAGCTACAACTAAAATAGTGATCCCTTCATGAAATCTCGCACCGAGCCGTATACAATGTCGCAACATAACCCAACACAGAAAACCGATCACCCGATCATGGTGATCCATTAGTACGGTATAGCACAATGAGTGACGTTATTATTTATCACAATCCTCGCTGTTCCAAGTCTCGCCAGACACTCGCCCTGCTGGAAGAGAATGGAGTTGAGCCACAGGTTCGCAAATATCTGGAAGATGCGCCTTCTGCAGAAGAGCTAACTAAAGTTCTTTCACAGCTTGGTATCACTGCTCGTGACCTAGTGCGCAAGAAAGAAGCTGAATTTAAAGAAAACGGTCTGGACGATAGTTCTCTGAGCGATGAGCAGATCATTAAAGTAATGACTGAAGTACCAAAACTGATCGAACGCCCAATCGTGATTAAAGGCGATCAGGCCCGTATTGGACGTCCTCCAGAGTCGGTACTGGAAATTCTATAGATGAGTCAGCCGTACGTTCTTGTACTCTATTACAGTCGCCATGGAGCTACCCGCACTATGGCGCAGCACATTGCCCGCGGGATTGAGCAATCCGGAATAGAAGCGCGCCTGCGCACAGTTCCGGCAATCTCCAGCAACTGTGAAGCAACTGAGCCTGAAATCCCTGATGAAGGTGATCTGTACTGTACAGAGAAAGAACTGGCGGAATGTTCAGGGCTGGCACTAGGCAGCCCTACCCGTTTCGGCAATATGGCGGCACCACTGAAATATTTCATTGATGGTACCAGTAGCCTCTGGCTGTCCGGAGCTCTGATCAACAAACCTGCCGCAGTTTTCAGTTCCAGTTCAAGTCTGCATGGCGGACAAGAAACAACGCTTATATCAATGATGCTGCCACTGATGCATCACGGCATGGTACTGGCCGGATTGCCTTACAGTGAATCCGAGCTATTGAAAACCACCAGTGGTGGTACACCTTACGGTGCAACTCATGTCGCGGGTCAGGATAACCGTGATCTGGACCAAAACGAGCTTAATCTCTGTATTGCGCAGGGAAAACGCCTCGGCCTACTGGCACAGAAACTTGCCTGAACCCTCTCTAACAACAAACCGAGTTAATTGTCTTGAAAGCTTATATACCTGATGACCATGATTACCGTAGCAAAGCCCGTTTAGGTCGCATCGTGACTGTTGGCAGCTATCTGGGGCTTCTGGCCTGGTTTACGCTTTGGCATCTTTTTTTGATACCCGCTCCAACAGCCAACCCATGGGTAATCTGGCTGATCCATATGGCTCCTCTACTAGCCTTTGCTCACGTGATCATCAAGGGTAGTCCTCGCGGTCACGCCTGGCTCTGTTTCGTTCTGTTATTACTGTTTATTCAAGCTGTATTAGCAGCATCAAACCCAAACACCCTGGTATATGGAATTGGCTACACCCTTCTGGTTAGCACCTTGTTTACTGGTGCAATGATGTACACACGCTGGAGAGCTCGTTATAACAAACAGCTGGCACATTGGGCGGAACAGGAAAAGAACCAAGAAGAGCAGAATCAGACCAAATCTGACTCTTAAGCCCTGAACATGTCTGATAGCAATAACCTGATCCGTAAAATCCGGCAGCAGTTTCCGATCCTGTCACAAAAGGTGAACGGGCAAGCGCTGATCTACCTGGATAACGCAGCAACAACTCAGAAGCCGCGCCAGGTCATTAACTGCCTGCAGGATTTCTATCGTACATCAAATGCTAATGTTCACCGGGCAAGTCATGCCTTAAGCGCTGAGGCCACGCTGAAATTTGAGCAGGCCAGAGAGATCGTTGCCGATTTCCTCAACGCAAGATCCAGCAAAGAGATCATCTGGACCCGAGGTACAACAGAAGCGATCAATCTGGTCGCCAACAGTTGGGGACAATCTCTTAAAGCTGGTGATGAGATCATTCTCAGTACGCTGGAACACCACGCTAATATTGTTCCGTGGCAACTGCTTGCAGAACGAACCGGGGGTGTTATCAAAGTGATTCCTATACTGGAAAGCGGCGACCTTGATATTGATGCTTTCCAGCAGCTACTTAGTGAGAAAACCCGGTTAGTTGCAATCAACCATGCCTCTAATGCACTGGGAACGATAAACCCCGTTCAACAGATAACTCAGCTCGCACATCAGGCCGGTGCTCTGGTTCTTGTAGATGGAGCGCAGTCCCTACCTCACTTTGAAGTTGACGTTCTGGACCTTGATGCTGACTTTTATGTGTTCTCCGGCCACAAGCTGTTTGCGCCTTCCGGCATAGGTGCTTTGTATGGGAAGCAGGAAATACTTGAACAGATGCCCCCTTGGCAAGGTGGCGGGGAAATGATTGAGCGTGTCAGTTTTTCAGGTACAACTTTCAATCAACTGCCTTTCAAATTTGAAGCCGGCACCCCCAATATAGCCGGTGCTATAGGGTTAGCAGAAGCAATAAAATGGTTATCTGATCAAGAACGCCAGATTCTGGAACAACATGAACAGGCCCTCTTGAAAACCGCCATTGAGGGTTGTGAGCAGATAAAAGGCTTCCGACGGATCGGACAACCGCAACAATCTGTGAGCCTGCTATCTTTCACCCTTGAAGACCAGCACCAGCAGGATATCGGCTTATTACTTGATCAACAGGGTATCGCTGTTCGCACCGGCCACCACTGTGCAATGCCTCTGATGCAAGAACTGGGGTTACCAGGGACAACCCGAGCATCGTTTGCTTTCTACAACACATTGAGTGAAGTTAATTCTTTTATCGAGGCACTTGATAAGGCAACTCAGCCGGTCTCGGTTACAGCCAATTCGTCGGCAGTAACAGGATTAAACGAAAAGCTTTTCGCCCTTAAAGGCTGGAATGAGCGTTACCGAGAACTGATGCTGGCAGGCAAACAACTGACAGCCCTGCCCGCTTCAGAAAAAACATCCCAGAATCTAGTTAAAGGCTGTGAAAGCAATACCTGGCTGTCCTATGATTTGCAGCCGGATGGAAAAATCTATTTTGCAGCTGATTCAGAAGCCCGTATCATTCGGGGGCTACTGGCACTGGTTTTGGATATATTTAATAACAAAACTGCAGCTGAGATCAGAGCGATTGATATTGATTTGACCTTCTCTCAGCTGGAACTGCAACGCCATCTCAGCCCATCCCGGGGCAATGGTTTAAAAGCGGTTATCGATAAAATTTATCTGATAGCTGGCACGAATAATATTACGGAGCAGCAATGAGCAACTTTACTGACGTTTCCTACCTGAACACCGTCTTCGGTAACGAACAAGGTGACCTGAATAATCCCAACTGGGAGAAAGCAGGTAAACAGTTACACCTGATTCAGGAGGAACTCGCAGAACTGGTTGAGGGCCTGCAGAACAAGGACAAAGCAGAGATCCGTGATGCAGTCGCTGATATTCTGGTTGTTACTTATGGTATGGCCCACATCATGGGCATCGACGCAGATAAGGATATGGCGGCAGTACAGGCAAGCAACCTGTCCAAGCTCTGTAAAACTCAAGACGAAGTTGATCAAACCCTTGCGTTCTACCAGAACGAAAAAGGGCTGGATGTTTACGCTGGCGGCGAACTGCCGGAAGCTTACATTAAATCTTCTAAGGATCAGGAAGGCAGCGACGGTAAATTCTATCCTGCTCACAAGTTCCTTAAATCAATCAACTGGCACGAACCAAAACTGGACTAATTTATGCCTACCTACGATTACCGCATTGAAGCGACAGGTGATGTTGTTGAGGTGAAGCATACAATGGCTCTGACCCCGGTTAACTGGGGTGAGCTATGTGAACTTGCTAACCTTGACCCACAAAATATCCCTCTGAACTCGGAAGTTACAAAACTGCTTTCTGCAGCAGGTGTAGTTAAAAGTCAGACTCTAAAAAGTTCTAACGCACCACCCTGCATGAGTGGTGGTGGCTGCCCAAGCGGAGGCTGTGGCGTTTAACCCAGCTTCTCGCCTTTTGACAGACTGAAATGGGTGGGTGATAGTTAAGAGAACAATTATGTACTCTTGGCTGGATGCCGCCCATGTCAGAAAAGCAATTCACGGATAGTGCTTCGCATAGCTCTACACATAACTCGCCATTTAACTCTGTAAGCAGTTCCTCAGACAGACAAACCTTGCTGCAATGGGCCGCACAAGGCCTGATTAAAGCAGAAGACCTTGATCATGCTCTGCAGTTGATTCAGGCTACGCCTTCAAATCAAAGCTGGTCCAAATTTATATCCAACCTATTACTCTGGCTGGGCTTTATCGCTGTTGGTGCTGGCGTCATTTTCTTTTTTGCCTTTAACTGGCAAGAGATCAGTAATTTCACAAAGTTTGCTTCGATACAGGGCCTAATCATAATAACGGCTCTATTTTATGTTAGAGCTGAACCCCAAAGTAAACTATCACTGGCCACGGTGACTTTGTTAACACTTCTGGTCGGCGCGCTCCTGGCTCTGGTTGGACAGATCTACCAAACAGGTGCAGACCCCTGGCAACTCTTCGCGATATGGGCACTATTCATTACACCTTGGGTTTTGCTGCATCGCTCCAGTCTGCTCTGGCTGATATGGGTAGGTTTGATCAACCTCTCAATTCTCCTTTATCTGCAAACATTCCGGGGGCTGCTTGGTTTTCTTTTCAGAGACGAAGAGCTGATTATTCTGTTTTCGGCTTTAAATACTTTCTTTTTTGTTTCTCTTGAATGTGGCTATCACAACAGCAAAAAGCTGATTCAAAACCGTATTGCCAGTCAAATTATCATCATCCATTCCGGCGCATTACTAAGTTGGCTGGCACTCTGGTCCATATTCGACCACGAAGATATGGGCTGGGCCGGGCTCTGCTATCTGATATGGATCAGTACAGCCTTTTACTATTACAGATACAGGTATCTGGATCTTCTAGTTCTTTCAGGCATAGCAACAAGCCTTATCGTTGTGATGAGTGGTTTGCTAATTAAGATATTTGGTGATGCCTTTGATGGAGGTGCGTTCCTGTTCATTAGCCTCGTCATTATCGGTTCATCTACAGCAGCAGGTGTCTGGCTTAAACAGCTTTACAATGAAAATAAACTGCCTCAGGGAGCACAATCTGATGAATAACGCAGATCAGCTCTGGCAGAAGTTAGAACAGAATAAGTTGGTATCTGGGCCCGCCCCTGAAACTCAGCAGCAACACAGCCCTTGGTTTATCAAAGTAATGCAGGGGTTTGCTGGCTGGTTTGCAGCTCTGTTTATGCTGGGTTTTGTGGCTTCCATGTTCAGCTGGCTATTTCGCTACGATAACGAAGTCCTACTCTTAATCGCCGGCTTATTCTGCACTGTTGCAGCCTATCTCATTTACCGTGCAAAACCAGTTTCAGCTTTCTATGACCAGCTTGCTCTTGCCATCAGTTTGTGTGGTCAATTTATGGTCACCTGGGGACTGTTTGAGTTGTTTAACGATCGAGAGATCAGTGTATACCTTACTCTATCAGCGTTTCAGGCAACGCTCGCTGTGGTCATGCCCAGTTTTTTACACCGGGTTCTGAGCAGCTGGTTCGCTATGGTTGCGCTGTTCTGGGGTTTTAACCGACTCGGCATATTTGGTCTGGACAGTGCCATCGCGGCTTTTCTTTTCACCCTTATTTGGATCAAAGATCGTAGCTGGTACCGGTATACAAACATATTGATTCCTATCGGATATGGATTTGCAATTTCACTTATCCAATTCAGCGGCCATGCTCTGTTCCAGAATGAGATTTTAGGTTTCAGCTCAACATATAGAGGAGGCTTTCTACAGCAAAAGGGGCCAATTATTGGCGCTATCCTTCTCTCTCTTTCTTGTCTCTATCTGGTGAAAGTCATCTTCGAAGAGCAGCAGCTAGAACTAAGATCAGTTGTGGGCATCGCCTCTTTGGCTGCTTTACTTCTATTACTGGCTGTCAGCTCATTTATTCCTGGTCTGAGTAGTGCATTACTGATACTGCTAGTGGGGTTTCACCGTGAAAGATCCAGCTTGATCGGATTGGGTCTTATTGCCTTGATAAGCTTTATCTCCTGGTATTACTACAATCTTCAGGAAACCCTGCTTACCAAATCCTATTATCTGGCAACAATGGGAACGGTTTGCCTGTTCTGCTACTGGATAGCCCAGAGGCTAACACCCTCACAAAAGAAACAATCGATTTTTAACTCATCACCACTGCAGCGTAGGCAATGGTTATCACTGTTAACAGTGATCATTATCCTGGGAAGCGTTAATCTAAATATCTCCCAGAAAGAGAATCATCTGGCGCAGGGGGAAACTGTTCTTCTTGAACTGGCACCCGTTGATCCCCGATCCCTTATGCAAGGTGACTATATGCGCCTAAGATTTAAAATCACTAATCAGGCATTTAATCGTAGCCTGCATGATGAATTAACTGATGGTTATCTCCTAGCCACATTGGATAAGAACAGTATTGCTCAGTTTGTAGCGCTCTCGCCTTCAGCTGAGGGAGAAAACAATCAGATAGCCCTACGATATCGGATACGCAATGGTCAGGTAAAATTTGCCACTAATGCATTTTTCTTTGAAGAAGGTAAAGCGGATCTGTTCCAGCAAGCAAAATATGGCGTATTTAAAGTAGCAAAGAACGGGGAACTGTTACTGCATTCACTACAAGACAGTAAATTTATGACGCTAGGGGTTAATTCACCATAGTTTGTGGAAAAGCTTCTAAAACAAAGCGCTAGAAAGGTTTCAGGTATTACCCTACACTTGATAACAGACGCAATGGGGGACAACATGAAAGTTACATTACGCAGTGCATTCAATGGTGTATTCAATAAGGTATTAACAGGCCTTGGGGTCAGTTCTGTTCTGCTATTTTCTGCCAATGGATTCGCAGAAGGTATGAATTATTCATGCAGCTACACCCAGGCAAGTTATACAGCCCCATTTATGAAACAACCTAACATCCGCAATTGCCCTGAAGGACGTTGTAGTTATCAAGTACAGATCAATGGTTCTATGGGTACAGTTAATGGTGTTTCCGGTTTTGGCGTAGATCAAAGCAATAGCACTATCAAACTCAGCAGAACAGCAAAAGATCCGGTGATGGGTGGTATGGATACAACCGTACTGACCATTAACAAAAGTGATATGACTTTCACTAACGTTAAAACAACCACACCTTCGGTTACGCTGACAACACAAGGTACTTGTAACTAACGTGACCTCAGAAATATCATGCTCTCTACCCCAGAGTTTTAATCTGGGAAATATTGGGGATCAGACGCGTCTTTTCCCCTCTTACACCAAGATAACTTACCCCTGTCTATGAATCTTAATGATGTACGCCTTTTTATCCAGGTAGTAGAACACAACAGCTTTACCTCAGCTGCAGACAAACTCGGGATACAAAAATCCACGATCAGCCGCCGAATAGCGCAGCTAGAAGATGAGCTGGGTGTTCGTCTGCTACAACGCACCACCCGCAAACTGAGCCTAACCGACGAAGGTCAGGAGTTATTTGATCGCTGCCAGCCTCTTCTGGATGAGATGACAAACGCAGCAGATTACGTCACGTCCAAACAGGAAGAACCTAAAGGCCGTCTGCGCATCACCATGCCACCAGAGATGGGCATTTTTATCATGAACGATGTGGTGGCTTCGTTTATTAAAAAATACCCTCAGCTCCAGATCGATATTGAACTTAGCCCCCGAGTTGTGGACCTCGTTGAGGAAGGTATCGACCTGGCACTTCGCGTTGGCGAACTGTCAGACTCAAGTCTGGTCGGCAGGAAAATAGCTAACACCCGGATAAAACTCTTCGCCAGTAAACATTATCTGGAACAACATGGGGAACCGGAAACACCGGATGATCTGGTTAACCACGAATGCATCGGCACAATGCTCAACACACAGGGCTGGGCTTTTACCAACTGGAACGACGGGCAACCTATCAATCTCAGCTACCGAATCAGAGCCAATAGCCTCAGCTTCTGTCGCCAGATGATAAAACAAGATCTCGGTATTGCCCGTATGCCAGAGGCATTTTGCCGTGATGATGTTGCCTCTGGAGAGGTGAAAGAGATCCTTACCGATTATCAAACTCCACTAATTGAAATTCATGCGCTCTATCCAAGCCGGAGACATTTGAATCCGAAAGTGCGTTTGTTTATCGATCACATGCTTGAAAGCCTGAAAGATCACCCTTGGCTTGCTCAGAGCTGAGCAAATTTTTCATGAGAGGTTGGGTTTAAACCTGTTCTCTCATCCTATTAATAAGACTGCCTTTAAACACATAAATATTGCAGTTTTATGATTTATTGCACACACTGAGAAACTAAGTGGGCGCATATATAAAAATAAAAAAACAATGACAACAATTGCATTTGATATCTACGATACCGTCATCGATACCGCAGGCATTGCGAACGAGCTTGAAACCATGGTGGGTGGTCTGGCACCTGTATTTTCACAGCTGTGGCGAGATAAACAGCTGGAATACTCGTTTCGCAGAGGACTGATGCATGACTACGTCCCTTTTCCTATCTGTACTGCCCAGGCGTTAGAGTACACCGATGAGTTAATGAACACAGGGCTCAGCAAACAAGCTAAGCAGCAACTTCTTGATACTTATAAAATTCTTCCTGCATATGAAGATGTCGCTCCAGCACTTGAAGCTTTGAGGGATAAAGGTATCAAAATTTATGCCCTATCCAACGGAACATCTGAAGGGGTAATAAACCTTCTCACTCATGCTGGCATAGAAAAATATTTCCTCGACATCATCAGTGTGGATGAGATCCAGACCTATAAACCTTCGCCTGAAATCTACACCCATTTCCTGGAACGCACCGATTCAACGGCTGAGAATAGCTGGTTAGTATCCGGGAACGCTTTTGATGTTTTAGGAGCTTACAAATTTGGTTTTAATACAGGCTGGATCAAAAGAAATAGTCGCAAAATAATGGACCCTTGGGGTTGTACACCTGACATCTCCGTCACCAGTCTTATCGAACTCAGCGAACAGTTTTAGATCTTAAACCTTAAAGCTCTTAAGCTTCACTCTTCAGCTTAAATAAGAGCCTATACGTTTTCTAATAACTGGAAGCTCGCTTCTGCTTTATTTACACCATTCACCCGGACTGTCAGCTTGTGCTCACCAGGGTAATGGGTCCGAGTACTCATCTGGCGAAAACTTTGTTTTGCGGTGACTGATTTACTGGAAGTATTTAATACCCCCTCAGAGATCTTGAATACTTTACTGTTATAACTCCCGTTGGACTTAAGATAATCAATCATATATTCCAGCCGGATATTCCCCAGTTCGCCAGCAGCTGTTTGTAACTCAAATCCAAATTCAAGCGTCTCTCCGATCTTCAGTTCCGGGGTATTCAACAGCAATTCTTCAACCTGTACATTCTCATCCGAGTTGTAGCCAAACAAAGCCATCACCTCGGGATGTGCCTGCTTTAGCAAGGTGCGGCATGCATGTTTAACGATCCAATCAGTATCTTTGTGTTGCCCACTATTTTGCTTAGACCATTCAATGGTTATTTCAGGGTTATCTTTAGCGATATCATTGAGATTGTTAGCCACGCTTCGACGCACATAATCACTACTATCTTGCTTAAGCTGATTCAGGATCGGCAGGATCGGCGATGGATCTTTTTTAAACTCAGGTAAAGCCTGAGCCCAGGGTAGCCTCGGACGACATCCTTCAGAAGATAATCGGCGGACATGATAATTTTCATCCCTGCTCCACTTCTGCATCTGAGCCATCATCCGCTCCTGATCCAACAGGATAAAAGGCCTTACCGCCAATTCAGAACTGGAAAACCGGGTCAACCATTCTAGTGCAGGTATGGAGGTCTCCCAGTCATCAAATCCGTAAGCCTCAACATAATCAGGAAAAAACAGCGCTTCATAACCTCTGAATTCAGGCGCAGCTTCACAGAGAACTTTTATGGCATCCGGGTAAGGTAAATTAAGTATCTCGTGAATACAGACACGAATATGGGACATTCGGGCTTTCAGTTCTCGATCATTCCATTCTTCATCAAAAACACGAGCTACAAATTCTGCAGAATTAAAAGCAGGATGACATTTGCGGAACTCCGTCGCTACCCGCTCAATGAATAACTGATCATAGACATCCTTGAGTGCTTCAGGCATTACTTTTCTTCCTGGTTTTATAGTTGCGGCGTTTACCTTTTTTAGCTGGAGGAGCGGGTAAGTTTTTTAATGTATCGGTATTCATAGTGACCGCATAATCAACCAACTGCTTCAACGTCTGAGACAACTCCCCCATAAACATCTGATAGCTCTGTTCCTTATGGCTTATCTTATCCAACGACTGCTCCCACTGCGCAGTCATATCAGGCTTAGAGCTACTACCCGGAAGTGAATTAATCAACGCTCTTCCTGTTTCCGTGCTGTGTATCGCTTTGCCTTTACGGCTCAGGAATTTACGCTTAAAAAGCAGCTCAATAATCCCTGCACGGGTTGCTTCGGTGCCTAAACCGTCGGTTTCTTTAAGCACCTTCTTTACGTCTGGGTCTTCAACATAACGAGAGATACCCGTCATGGCTGCGAGTAATGTTGCATCAGTAAAGTGTTTAGGGGGCTGAGTCATTTTCTCCAGCAGCTCCCCCTTCTCACAGATCAGCTGATCACCCTCTTTTAGATCAGGCAGCAGGCTTTCTGTTTCATCAGAGTTTTTACTGTTGCTTGGGAAGAGCTGTTTCCAGCCCTGCTCAGTTATCTGTTTTGCCCGTGCTGTGAAAATGCCACCAGCAATATCGACTACCAAGTTAGTTTCGTTATAACGATGATCATCCATAAACTGGATCAGATACTGACGGGCAATAAGCTCGTAGATCTGTTGTTCGTTTTTTGCCAGAGAGGAGAAGTTAGTTCTCTTTTGAGTTGGGATAATGGCGTGGTGGGCTTCCACCTTTTTATCGTTCCAGGCTTTACTATGCTTCTGCAAATCAAGCGCATTCTGTGCATCAGAAAATGCATTGCAGTGCCCCATTATGGCTGATACAACAGCATCCGCCTCTCTGAAATGCTCTTCTGGTAGGTAACGACAATCTGAACGAGGATAAGTGATCAGCTTATGCTTTTCATATAGCGCCTGACAGGTGTCCAAAACCTGTTGAGCACTCATTGAAAAACGCTTATTGGCATCTATCTGTAAAGCCGAGAGATTATAGGGCAGCGGCGGCGGATTCTTCTTCGGCTTTTTCTCAATAGAGATAACCTTTCCGGGTTGGCCCGTGATCCGCCCTACTACATTCTCTGCCAGAGGTTTAGACAGAACCCGGCCCTCCTCATCCTGCCATTTCTGACAAGCTTCGCTCGGTTTCCATTTGGCAGTAAAAGCCTCATTCTTATGTGTATGAAGGTGGGCCAGCACCTCATAGAAAGGCTTGGAAACAAACTCCTCAATCGCCATATCACGCCGAACAACCAACCCCAGTACCGGAGTCTGCACTTTACCTTTCTTAGCCAAATATGGCTCTTTTGTGTCAATCACCCAACCGTTGCTACCAATTCGTTCTTCACTGAAACAACTGACTTGCAATACCATCTCCTTGGTTGGACGCGTTCATGGTCGGTTCCTTAATAGCAATAGTTATAAACTATACCGCCCTTCTATTGTTTCGACACCTCTAATTTACAATCCAATAATTTCACTAGCTCTAGGAAGAGTTTCAGAGAACTTCTACAGTCATTACCTGGATTGATCTTAGACCCTGTAACATTCTCAGCGATTGGTACAAGCCTATTTGTAACTGTCGATATATAACTAGAATTACCTGTAGCTAAAGTGTCTTGAAGAAAGATATACAGATCATCCCTATCTTTAATATTTTCAAGCGGGTCATAGGGCTGTATTTGTTCTATAACTTGTCTTTCCTGTCTCATGGAATTTTCAGGACAAACAAGCGAAAAGCCATAGCCATCACCTTTTGTCTTCAGAATCATTGAGAAGATAACATAGCTCAACTGCGACTGAGGGAGCGGTGCAACTCTTTTGAACTGCTGCACTGACCAGGGTTCAACAATAGCCTTATCAATCATCCTTCCCAGTGCAAGATCTGCATACTTAATCATGTGATGATATGATTTTGTCCTGGTCTTTCTTGCAGTTACACATCCTTTGACAACAGACCATATTAAGCTACAAATCTGGCCAACACTGTAGCTCTTAAGACCACGGACTATAATTGACCTTGTTCTTTTTCCGACCTTAAAAGATATATGATGATAGTTCATCGCATAGTCGAAGAAAGCTAGACATTCATGAATTGCAATTTCTTCACAAAGCTTAACAACAGCAGCATTCTTCCTCGAAGGCTTAGATGCTGACAAAGAAGACTCCAAGGAAGATAAATAATCACTAGCATCTGATACACCTTCTGGTATTACCAGCTGTAGTGTTCCTTCTCTATATAGTGGATTCCCATCACAGGAAGCGCTCTCAACCGACCGGAGAGCATTTCGTTCTATTAGCCGTTCAACAATAGCCTCATCCAAGCTTGCTGAGGGGGATAACTTCAACCCACGTCCATTATGTGAAGGTAAGCCCAGAAAACCTTCAATATCGCTATCAAAGAGGCTGTAGATCACAGCTACCAAACATATTATGTCTTCTAATGTCTCATCAGGGACATTAAGGCTATTTTCTGTATCGTAATGCAAACCCACTCCAAAATGAGAATTATAGTCCGTGGAATTATAAGCATCTGAACATGATAGTTCTATCTTTTGGGTAGAACAGTTATGCGAGATAAGCAGTTAGTGGCTTTTGGGCAACGAATTCGTGCCATTCGTAAGGAGAAAGGGTTATCTCAAGAAAGTCTTGCTGCATTAGCTGATATCGATAGAAGCTACATGGGCCATATTGAGCGTGGTGAGAAGAACATTACTCTAACTAAAATCTACCAAATAGCTAAAGCTCTCGATGTTCGCCCTTCTAATCTCTTTGACTAAAAGGACCACTCTCTAAATAAGATTATCTATTCAACGGGAGATTTTAAATCTAGTTGCTCCTGCTCTACCCATGGAACGAAATCACTCTTCTCTTCTAGCTTCTCTAATAACATCTCAAGCTCTTTGATAGATTCCGACTCAGTCCCATGAAGAGTTGAACGTAAGCTCCTAATAGATATTGATTTAGAACCAGTTCCCTGACCTACCTCTGGTAGCATGCGAAACGGTTTAATATCAATATTTAAAATAGCCTGCATATGCATCAGAATTCTATACCCTCCAATATCCACATCCCCCCAATGAAAAATAGGAGTAGTTACGCCCGCTTGAGTAGCAAGGCTTCTGAACACCGGCGTCCAGCTACGCGATGGGAAACCGTTCGTGTAAACAACCCATCCATTATCCTGTATCTCACGAGTATATCGATTGAATGTTGTCGCATTCTCTATAAAGAGAAGGTATGCAGGTGAACTTTTAGTTTGGATATCTTCAATTACATCAGGAGGAAGCCCTAAATAAGGAATAATATCTGCACAATTAATACGCCCTTCTTGCAAAATAATGTCAAAATCACCCTTTAGACGAATCATAGGTGCGAATTTGCTTAGACCAATATAGTCCATTACTTCATCTGCAGAGGAACCTTGTAAATGCTCAGGAAGCTGTGATTCATATATACGAGCAATAGTTCCTGTAATAGATTCAACACGTTTGGAGTCATGAAATAATTTAACACTCAGAGTTCTGATGTCAGGTAAAGCTACCCTGTTATTTCCTTCTACCCAATCTAATAATTGAATTGAGTCAATTAAGCGGGTGACATCCCTAGGTTTAACACCGAATGCCTGCACTCCTCTACGCCAATCTATTATCGATTTATCAATGATACTCTGAAGCCATTCATGGCTAACAGAAAGCTTTGAAAGAGCATTGCAAGCACTTTCGACAAGTTCATATAAACAGCTCTCGCCGCTTAACTTGAGAAACTCATAAGGATCAGTAATTTCTACTAAATCAATTCGTTCAACCTCACCAAATCCACTAGGCGAATATATAAGTTTCGCGGATGAGCTTTGGTCAAATAGAGCCTGGAGTTCCTCATGAACACCCAGCCGCTCCTTTATAGATAGATTGAAGTAATAATCAAATCTTTTAGGTGTAAGCGACAAGCTCTCGCATTCAGGCGGTTGGTTTGGTCGGTTAATTTGTTTAGCTAAATGACGCAGAAGCTTGTGAGTTATCTTATTCAAACTCTGTCTCCTGACTTCTTTTCTGTGTTAAATCCAAATGACTCTTAGCTTGTGGAAGCAAATTTTCGATTAACTCTAAATGTCTCTTTGGATTGTCACTTTCAAGCAAGTCCCAACCTTCATCGCTAATTTGTCGATTATCAGTAAATACAGACAGCCCATCACGGATAATGGTTACAACCCGCTCAACATGATGCCCCATTTTAACTTCCGCATCTAAAGGGGCTGCGAGAAAAGCTTGAAGTCCGACTTGGGAAAAAAATTCAAGTGCAGCATAGGTGTTATTTCCATCCATTCTACTAAAGGCTTCATCAAAAACAGCAATTGCAGCACCTGCGTTTACCTCCTCTCCACGGCGCTGTACTTTGAAAGCTGTCATAAAAGATGCACCAAACGCAATATAGAAAGGCGACTGTTGTTCTCCGCCAGAGCCTGTACTGAGGAGATTGCTGAAACGACGATCTTTACCGGTTGATTGGTCCTTAGCCATAATGTCGTATGTGAAGAAATTTCTATAATCTGATAATTCATCAACACGCCCTTCAGTGAGAACCTCCTGGATAACAGGTATAGCTGGATGTTCCTCTGAGAAATCGAACAGGCTATCTACTGCTTCAGTATCTGCTTTACTCTGTTCAATAACATAGTCATGAACATCCTTAAGTGTCTTGGTTTCAACTACGGGATAGACAAAGCGATATGTATTATTATTGAAAGGAAGGTCTTTTAGCTGATCATTAAGCTGCTTGAATGTACGCTGCATACGCTGAAAAGCATCTTGCAAGATCGATACGACATCTGCCCTAAATGTAGTTAGCATTTCACTACATGCTTTCTCAGCATCATGACGGTGAGTTACCAACTCAGTATTCTCTAGGTAACTCAAATGAGCCTCAAATGCCTTTCGGGAATCGAATGGGTTGAGATCTTTTAAAACCTCCCGGTTCACAGGCTCGAACCGAGTTATGAAATCAATTTTCGCATTAAGGGCAGTATCAGCAGCTGATTGAGCATTTCTTTCAGCACTATCTGCTCGCTTTTGAGCTGCTTTGGCTACAGCATCATTTATTTTAATTTCACTATCAAAAGGATCGGCTTCCCCGGCTACCATAGTTTTTTCTATTTCCGACTCGGAAAGCCTCTCTAAATGAGAGTTTGACCTTTCCATATCAAACAAAGGATGTTTTACAATTTCACTTCTCTGTGTAGAAAAATGTTCAACCATAGCGTTAGCTTTTGGAAGGTCCGTTTCAATACCTTTAATATCTTTACCAATGTCACTCATTTTTACAGCGATCTTGGTTTTTTCTTCGTTGAATTTTTTAAGAACCTGTTCTGCGAGGTTAAATGCCTCCTCTAGCGAACTATCGGAACTTTCTCGAATCTCCTGCATCAGTTTATTTGAATCCTGAACAGCCGCCCTATCTCTTTGAATTTTTTCGTACAGAGATTCAATTTGGATACAGTCTCGCTCTAGATTGCTTAGATCTGTCAGAAATGACGTATTAAAACGATCTACCGGCTTAAATTCCCCTTGCTGAGAACTATATAGGTTTAAGGCTTCATTCAGTTCAGTTTGCATTACCGATGCATATCGCCTCCGAGCATCTTTGCCAATCAGAACCCCTTTGATAGTGTTTCCGCCGCTAATAGTCCCGTTTGCTGCGACCATACCATCCGGTGTAATTGCACGCTTTTCTTTACGCAATTCATCTTCCGTATGTACCAAATTAACAGACCACAACAGACCACGTAAAAAGGTTAATGCAACAACGTTATCTGACTCTATTAACTCTGCAGCTGTGCCAGGTTTTGGGCACCCTGAATAACCAAAATCATAGTCAGGGTTTACTAAACGAACGCCGCGAAGAGAAACTCTAGTTCGATTGTCGCGTATTGTTCTCCTATATACTTTTAAGGCATGAGTATAATCACCATTCTGGATAACCAACGCTTCACGATTTCTACCCAGGTATCTTTCTATACCTTCTTGCCAACTACTATCACTGATCGAACAAAGCTCACATACAGGAACCGCTGTGATTCCTTGAGTTTCTAGGATGCTTACAATTTCATTAGTGGGCTCTGAAAGAGGAGTTTCACCAGATTCGAGCTTTTGTACTGTATTTTTTAATTCTTTGTAATGTCTTTCAGCTTCAGCCATTCGATCTTTTGCAGCATCCCGTTCTTCAGACAACGCCTGTTGGAGCCCAAAGAAAGCGCTTACCGCTTCGCGTATTTGTGGCCCTTGCTGTTCATGCGCAGGCCAAGGAATCAGAGGATCTTCAGTTAAATCTGAAACAGCCTCAAGGTTAGTGTGAAGCTCTCTATATCTGTTTATAAATTCCGTAGACAATCCAGTAGGACAATTTGAATTCAGAAATTTAGCCAAAGCTTGCTTAGCTACTTGAAGCTTTTTTTCAGACTCATCAATACGAGCTGTCGCTAAACTTATACTCTCTCCATGCTTTTCTAATGCTTGAAACGTATCTGACCCTTTAAACAAATCTCGAGCGTCATCACGTCTACGATTTATTTCAGACTCTTCAGATTCCATTTCTGATTGACGATCCAACAGCACCTGAAGTTCTTCATTTAGAGATCTAAGCTTCTCTTCTGCCTGCTCGATACGAAGATCAAAAGCTGAAAGCGATGCTTCCGCAGTTACCCACCCATAGCATACGCTATCAACCATACGCGTTTCATATAGGCGATAGTGATTCAGAAGGCTGTTAAGCGACTTAATTTCATCTTCTGTCTTCTCTATTAAATCCAATATGCGTTCATGTTCTTTGTAATCATTGTGTAGACGATTAATGTCAAGATCTTCAGCCGGAAGAATAAAGCTACGAATGAAATCTGAAATACTTTTTTCACCGCGATAAGCTATTCCGTTCTTAATAGCTTGCCACATCGGATCAGGTGAAATCTGGAGGCCAGCACCGGTCTGAGACATTAACTGACAATAATCAAATCGAAAGCCTTTTGAGTTTTTTGCAAGCATCACAGATGTGTCCATAGCCTTAATGCGACGCTGGAAGTCATTAAGGGTCATGACCCGACTGCCATCCATAAAGTCAATTGACGACAGGCTATAGCCGTTTGTTACAAACCACAGTTTCTTAACTTTGCTATCACCCGACCGAGCATAAAAACCCATTCCAAGTGCATAGTGACTACCATCCGGCCTTCTAAAGGTAAGCGCGATATAGGTATTAGATTCACTACGGCAAGCAGCAAGGCCCCCTCCTGATTTCTGATCATCAACAACACCTAAAGCGTAGCTTTGAATACTCCTTGATGACTTCTGGCTATTGCTACTCTGAGCATTCATAGATATCGCATTTTCATTACCGCCACTTAAAACGGTTTGAATAGCATCAATAATAGAACTTTTACCCGCGCCATTCGCTCCACTTATCATGACGCTAGCAGCATCCACCTCAAGATCCTCACTACTAAACAAATACCAATTCATTAAGGTTATGCGAATCAAACGGTGGGTAGTAACGCTTCCATTCATAGCTCTACCTCCTGCACAGAACCATTTGGTAAATCTTCATCGAGTTCTTCAATATGTAATGCTTTTGGAAATTCTCGATTATGCTCGAGAGCAAATAGTTCGAGAGTCTGTAAATACTGATTGTTAACGACTCTATGTATATTGGGGAGAATCGTAATCGCCTGCATTTCACTGGACTCTTGTTTATCACCAATTTCGATTACGTTATGTTTACGAATGACTTCTAAGGCTTGATTCAGATCTGACTGTTTAGGTTTTGGTCTTCCTGTTAATTCTATATATGTATCAACTAGAAGTTCAGGACTGGGAGTTGCTCGACCGTTGACAGTGCACGCCCTTCGGCTTTCGAGATCATGTAATCTTGCTAATATCAGAAGCAATAATGTTGGAAGAAGCCCCATAGTGCTATCACTAGAAAGGCGAGGAATAATCCCGATATATCCAAATTGATTATCTATAATAAATTCATCATCAAAAGCATCAAACAGGTCACGGAAATAATCTTCAAATCGACGTATCAACTCATAGTGCTTACGATCATGTGACTTTTCAGCCCATAAAAATTGACGTTTGCGAAGCAGACGAGCTGCATTTCTAAAATCGTCAGGATCCAGCTCTTTCCCTATCGATTTAGCTACAATTTTTGATAAATCATTTAGCATTGAAAGCCTCCTTGCTCTGTAAAGGTGAACGACGCTCAATTTTTAACTTAGGAGCACTCAAGAACTTATTTTCTGTATATTCATCTGGAATAGGAGTAACTCGGAACAATTGTGCTAACTTGTGGTATCGACTTTTAGCTGGGACAGCATCATGCAGCAATCTACGGAGCTGGATAAAAGCCAACATGTCATCAACTGTCTCGATCACAAGGTCATCAGTTGTTAACTCCATATCAGTATTTAAATGGCGCTCTAAGAATGCATGAACACGTGTTGGGTTCTCTCGTCTGCGCTCCAGGTACTCTCGCATAGCCATATTCTCTGCTAGCTTGTACGGATTTCTTTCTGGTATTTCTAGCTCAGTAGCTTGAGGTTCGATGTCAGGTGTAGAAGGTCTTCGTAGCCTGTGTTCGCTAAGAAAAGAATACTGCTCTGCTGGACTATTGATCTGTATGGAATCAGAAATAGAGCTAGTCTTTTCAATCAAATCTATCAGCCTCTGATCCAAACCAGGCAATGCTGATCTCATATATTCGATAGTCTCTCTAGTTCGCGTCGTTAAGCTACGCCTGTAGTCATCAATCCGTGTGAGCAAGCGATCAATATTTTCGAAAGCTTCGATAATTGTATTTAGATCTGTTTCTAGATTTTTACGGACATCAGTAACTGAAGCTTTATCCTCAGAGCATAAGGCAATAGTTAAGCTCTCCATCAACCTATCATCTGTAAGGATATGGACTGTCTTTTGTATTGTGATTTCACGATATCTATACGGATGGTTCGCGTTTTTCAAATGAGAATAACCTTTCAGTAATATCCCTTTAAGGAAATCCTCAAAAAACAACCTGATTATTGCCAGACCTGTCTCATTCTCAGTAACTTGATACATTAAATCTCTAAGTTGCCCCTGCATTGCAGAAAGGGAGTTCAAGAAATTAATTGCCATAGATCTGGCAATTGCTATCTGAGATGCGTTCTCCCTTGGATTTTGCATGGCTGCGTTAAGCTGGAGATATACGCCTTTACATGTCGCGCCTACTTCATCTATCCGCCCTTCTTTTATAGAGTCCAATGCTGCAACAAGTTGAGATGGAACCTGGGGTATGTAACAAATACGCTTATAACCCACAGTAGCTTGCTCATGAAGCCAGCCAGTTTCGCGCAGGTAAATATAAATACGGTTTGTATCGTCGACGTCCCCTTGAAGAGCATTGTCTGCAAGCTCTTCAGGAGCAAGCTGTAGATTGTGTTGCACCAAAGCTCTGCGAATGATTTCTCTTGCCTCCTTGGGCGTACACTCATCCATAGAATGCTGATGGCGCACTAACCGATCATACAGAGACCATATACAAGCCACATAAACCTGTGCATTTTTATTTGACGCTAAAGGCTTAAAAAGCCCGGGGGAAAGAGCTTCTGATATCACTAATACACTCCTAAGAGGGTCAATCCTTTGAAAGCAATAGAGACATTATCAACAAGACAAGCGATACATGCAACATTTTGTTGCATGTATCTTTTTGTTGTTAGAGAATACCTTTCACTAACTTGATACTTCTCAAAACTTTTTGAGTCTCATAATCTAGTTTTAGCTTGGAGCAGAAGCTGAATGAACAAAGAAATTTCTAATTTAGGCTGGAGCCAACAACAGCGATTTCATTTCATGGAGCGTCAACTCCTCTGGGGTAGACGACTGACCTTATCCATGGTTCAAGAAGCATTCGATATAAGCCGAAATCAAGCTAGCCGTGACATCAAAATGTATCGCCTGCTAGCTCCAGATAATGTGCCAGCATATAATCCTGCTGATCAGTGCTATCGCCCTAGCAGATCCTTTTCACCCTTGTTTGCTGTCACCGAACCACATGAACTTTTATCTATTATTAGCAATCAAGAACAATACACAGTTGAGCTTGATGCTGTCGCAGTTCTTGCTCGCCCTATCTTAGAGGGCGTTCTACCTGCGGTGTTAACTGCTCTCGAATACAAATCATCATTTGAGGCTATCTATGCGTCCGCATCTAATCCTATAGGTACAAAAAGGACTCTCGTACCCTCTGCAATTGTTTATGTAGACAATAGGCTACATTTGCGTGCTTGGTGTAGTGAACGGAATGAGTACAGAGACTTTGTTCTTTCTCGGATTCTTACCGTACCTAAGATTCTTCGAGATCAGCCCAAACTACCAATAGATAAAAAATGGGAGACTTGGATTGATATCGATTTAATACCAAATCCAAAGCTTTCAATTGATGGAAAAAGATTGATTGCGAGGGAGTATCAGCTGGATAAGTTAGGCCCTGTGAAAGTAAGAGCAGCCCTAGTACATTATTTCTTACAAGGGAATTTTCTTCCGAATTCTAAAGAGCAGTTAGAACAGGCAGAAAAAAGCCCCTGGAGTTATCCGCTATTAGTAAGAAACTGGCCTGACATTGAAGCTCTAACGTTCAATGAAAAAACAAAATAGAGTATTCCCTATACACTAACAATGAAGCCAAACAACTCTATCTACTGCAGCTAAAGCTCCCTATTAAACCCCTCATTGAATGGATCATTTCTTTCAATATAAGACAGCTCCCTCTTAGGTGCGAAAGGATTACCCAATATGTTCTCTTCACCAAAAATTTGGCTGAGTACGGACAAAGATTTTTCGCTGAGCTCCTGCGTAAATAACAAGGTCAAGCTATGCTTAGCACGAGAGCAGCTTACATAAAACAAGTTTCTATTTCGTTCGAATGTATCCTGTTTTCCTGCTGGATATCCATCTTCCATCCACTCTAGCATTTGATTCCAGTTGTAATGGTTCCAGCCACGCCCAAAAACAACTAACACATTATCAAACTGTGCTCCCTTGACACCATGCTTTGTCGAGAACGGTGTTTTTGAATCAATGTACTCGGCTAGATTACGAACCTCTGAATAATCAACACTTCTAAAAGCACGAAGTTTTTCAATAAACTTTGTATCATCATCTGAACATTCATCTACATTCTTTTGCTCAAGCAGTGCAAAACGTACCAATATCTGCTCTAACTTAGAGGGCAATCGGGGTATTTTTGTCTCCATCAGCAGGTCTAACACATCACCAATTGAAGAATTCTGTTGTGTCTCAAGAAGCTTACCTAAATTGACCAACCAATTCTTTTTGTCTTCCTGGCACTTCAAATGTGGATGATTTTTATTGCATAGTTGGAGCAACTCTCCATATTTTCGATCATTAAAAGCTGAAACTACTGGTTCTATCACCTCAAGAAAGAACTGGATGAATTTGTCATTTTTTTTCAAATAGTCATCTGTGAATCGAAAGCATGATGCAAGAGTATTAAAGCTCTGCTCACTAGCTATTAGATTGTTTGTGAGGAACAAAACCTTAGTTCTTTCAGGAGACAGCGATAAGCCCTCTTGAACTAACAGCTCTTTGGCTTTTTCTATATGGGCTTTTACATCTTCCTCAGGTAGGTCGCCCTTCCAATGCCCCCCTGTTCTCCTGTCACCATCCCATTCATTAGAATGAAAAACCTTTATATCTCCGATAGAACCAGGATCAGCTTCCGCCTGTGGCAATTCAGGCCTCATACGATTTAAGCAACCGACGATATTCTTATCAGATCGAAAATTAGCTTTCTTACCTATTTCAATTATTTTATTTTCTTGGCTTGCTATCAGGCCACAAGCAGATGAACCATAGATTTTCTGCCAGTGATCACCAAAGAGTCCGACTACAACACCAGAGTCATTATCAATGAGATTAGAAACGATGCTTTCAGCGAGTTGAACATCCGTATCCTGATATTCGTCGATTAGTATTATTGGAAATTCATTCCTAACGAGCTTCTGGAACTTAGAATTTGTCAGCATACGAGCCATTAGAGCAACCACATCATCATGATGTAGGGTAATCTCATGCTCTGTAATATTAGGAAAACCTAGGTCATATTTGACTGGTTGATCAGTAATACCGCCAAACTCTTCAACCCTTTTTGCCCATTTCTCACTGATTTCAGGTATGTATTCTCTTAGCTTAGTCTGAAATACATGCAAAATACTCCAACAGAAAGCATGAATCGTATCAGCCGCAATTACTGGATGATGATCAGTTCGGTTTTCGATCTCTTCTTTTGCAACATTTGTATATGTTATGCATGCTATGCGTTGCCTATTTCGCAGCAATTCTTCCGCGCTGCTTGATATCAAATACCTTATCGTTTCTATAAGTGAGTATGTTTTTCCCGCCCCTGCACCCGCTTCTAGTCGGAAACAGAGGTTTTCATCTATACATTCTCTTAGCTGTTGAAGTGCTTCTATTGATGCTTGTTCCGCTGGGCTTGGCTGAGTCATTGTTGCACCTCCTCAACCACTGCTTCCGTTGATAACCACTCTAGTCCCTCTACTATGTATTTAGGAACAATCCATTCTGTTTTATCTACGGAATATTCGATTGCGAAGTTTGCCTTACTGCCAGTACCAATACTTTTGGCCTTTTCAAAAACTTCTTTTTCTAAGGCTACGCCGCTTAGATCTCCTATGTCGAAAAGACCGGGATTGGCCATAATAAATGCATCTTCAAAGCTACGGCCACATAAAGAATCATCTCTGTCTGATACTTGAAACGCTATTCTTCGGCATCCATCTATTTTAAAGCCTTCATCTTTGCCAAGAATTTCACCGAGCTCTGCATATCCCTCAATGCCATACCAGCCGGATAGCCCTACATTACTGGTTTTTAAGCCTTCGGAAACTATTGAAGAGGAGTTGTGAGCTCCGTTTACAGAATCCAAGTCTGTTATAAATAGCGTTTTAAGCTCAAGAAAATCAATAAATTTGTAAAAGTGATGAGCATAAGCACCACCAACCTCTACGACAGACATATACTTACTTCTCAAACCACAATTCTTTTCCTGATCGACCTTCCGAATCATCTCTGGCAAGAGAATTCTTTCAGTGGCACCTTCGATAAGTATTGCCCGATCAGCAAAATATAGATCGCACTTTGTAAGAGTAAGATACTTATGTAAAAACTCTTTATCCGCCTTTACCTCTTCTCCCTTGAACTCCTCACCCAAGTCTTTGACTTTGGTCTGTTTATTATCTTTCGATAAAAAATATCTAACTTTACTGAAATCTGCCTCATTAGCGATGTTAGAAGAATGCGTGCTCACAACAAACTGAACTGGCCACGACTTCCCATCATTTAGCTGATTTTGAAATTCACTAACAATTTCCTCAAGTTGCCTAATAAACACTTCTTGCATTTGGGGGTGTAAGTGAGCTTCAGGCTCTTCAATAAATATTAAGTGACCTTTAGGTGGCACTGATTGAGACTGGAATTCTCGAAAAAATTCATAGATTCGAAATAAGATAAATATTAGATTCCTAATTCCTAAACCATTGTAGGTTTCAGGTAGGATGAAATGATCCTCCCCCTGGTAAAAGACCCTTGTATGACTTTCCAAAAGGGATTTAACGTTAAGTTCAGTGGCCGCCGTTAACTCATTGTCACCTAAGCCTGGATAACCAAAAATTGCCAGTTTGGGCAAGAGTTCTTTGACCTTATCCTGAAAATCTGTATCTACCCTATCCTGAAGGGCCTCAACAACTTGATTGACTTCTTCTGATTTAGCCTTAAATGCGTCTGGAGCACCTACACTATTTGAACTATTGAATAGCTTCCCCAATGATTTACCTAGAACATCCCTTTCACTATGCGATTCATCATCTAGGCCTCTTTGCGCATTAATCAGACCAGAAATAACTAGTCTCTTTAGGGCTGAAAGCTCAACTCTTACCTTGTTTTCCAGATTAGTTGGTTCGATCGCATATACAGCCACTTCGAAGTATTTACTAATGTGGTCCCTTAAATCAGAGAAGTACTTCCGACGGTTTCCAGCATCCAGAGAATGGAAAAAATCTTTGACCATTCCATCTCGTAGTTGATAGGAGATTAATACTTTTGTTTCGTATAACTCATCATCTAGATCAACAATAAAATCACTCAACACACCATATTCATCTGCGTTATCTTGATAGTTTAGTAATAACTCTAACTCAATGGTCGGAATCAAGGGGCGAACGGCTACTTCATCGCCCTCTGCCTCAAACGCATTCAACGCATTTTCAAATTCATGAAGACACGCTTGATTAAAGTCCTCATAACGTACCTTTGGAGCATTAGACGATATGAAGCTTCGGAACACTTCAGCAAGTGATGTTTTACCGGTATTGTTTCGTCCAACAATTAGGGTCGTGCGGCTGTCTAGGGTCAGACTGACATCTTTTAGGAGTCTAAAGTTTTTTACTCGAGCATGAACAATTTTCATTAATCATCCTTGTTAATCTAACTTTCCATAAGGGCTGAGATTCAACCCTGTTTGAGTTCAAATTAAATAACCATCAACTTACAGTAACAATCGAAGCGCTTTCTGGATCATACTTAAAATTCGAAATAGATTGATCCGTGATCTTTGCTACAGCTTCATCAATTACAGTAACAGGCACCAAAAACCATTCTTGGGGAGCTACCGGATTACCAAACCGATCTTTGATTTCGATATCCAACTTAGCCTCTTCAAAAAAACGATGGATGAGTTTTTCTAACTTGGTTCTGTTTATATTGAATAGCTGATAAGTTGCCACCACTTCGACATCCGCCATCAGGAAAGTAGGGTCTAACTTGGCGTTAGCTATCCGCTTTTCTACTGTTCCACCAGTGACACCTATCTTGTGGATTACATCTCTATTAGACGCAATCATAGGATGTTCTGACAGGCTTCTAAGCACATAAACAGTGCCACTTTCCAAATCATCATCACTCGCAATATCATCAAATAGAGGGCCTGCTGAAAGCTCAATAATACGTCTACCAGACTCATCTTTATCCAGTACTCGCTGTAAAGAACGAAGCAATAAATCACTTTCAGTACCGTTGTCGTAGATCACTCTCAATCGGTAATCATTTTTATCAAATCCATGTATACGTTGCTCGCTGACTTCAGCGACATAAGCTTTTTGACCATATAAGATGAACCAATCCCCCCGGTTAATCTGAGGATTCTTTATCAGTAATTTGGCTTCTCTTGTCCCTGCTTTCAGTTCGCTTTGAACCTGATCAAATAGAGGCTTAAATTCCTCAAAGTCTTCACATGGATCTCTACTAGCGATCTCTTCTGCAGCCTTTTTCTCAGCACGCGTTTTCACATGCTTAAGGAAAGTAACATCCCCTTCCTTCGGCGCCTCGATACCTAACTCAGCCAATAAAGCCTCATCGCTATCGATATCATCAGCTAACTCAATAGCCCCCATTTCACCGGATAAAAGCCCTTGGTGATCCATTTCAATTACAAGGGAACGGCAGTCTTCTTGGGATTTGATCTGATCTAAACGTGTTGCATAGATACGTTCAAATATATCTCTATCTTCTCCATGCAACGGCGCTCGACCATTTTCATCAACAAACCTCTGAATTTCCTCAAAGCCAGCAATAATTCGTTCTTCTCGTGGAGTTAATTTCGCTTTCTTCTCTTTCTTAACCTCAACACCCAATGCTGCCAGAAGCTCTTGATTCGACTGTTCAGACATTGGCTTCCTCCATCACCTTACGTTGAAGGAAAGCAATACCTTCAGCCATGCGGCGCTCCCAGGGATCAGCGGCTGTCAGTTCTGGTAATCTATTTCGCTCATGCTTGAATTGAATAGCTCGCTTGGCCAATTCGCGGGCATCTTCTTCAGTTAAAGTCGCTTTTTTAGCATTAATTACTGCTGCTACCTGCTTAAGGCTATCTTCCCCCATTGATTTAGCAAGAATCGCATAAGCTTCGCTAAATGGGTTAATCCGATCTATCAGATCTATATCAAGCTCTTGCACATCCATAGCAAACTTCTTCACCCCATCGATAAAAGCAGTATTTGGGGAAGAACTACCTTCATCATCACGATTGGCAAAATCTTTTGCCTGTTGGGTGATATTCATCGCAGCAATTGCATGCTGCCGAATCGCTTCCAGATCCTCTTCATCCAGATCTGGATACTTATCTTTAACAATTTTGCCCATTCTGATTTGTGTGAGCTCTTCTGGAACCATCTCGTCATCAAACAGTCCACGCTCTAAAGAGCTTTTATCCTGAACAAATGCGGTCACGACCTCGTTTAGGTCTTCCTGACAAATCCGTTTAGCCTGATCACTTTGAGGCTCTGTTAAGCCTTTAACTTCTACGTGAAATTCACCTGTTGTCTCATTAACACCAACATTATTTCCATTCGGGTCATAACCACTCTCCCCATAGTCAAAGCCTTCTTGAGGACCACTGGTTGGAGTTTTAGGTGTGAAATTGAATTTTGGAGTTAGAACTTGCTCCATTAACAAGCTGGCAGCTATAGCTTTTAAAGTATCGTTAACTGCATCAGTAACCGCCTCTTCAGAAGCGTCAGGTTCTGCTATCAAGTTAGTAAATCTGGCTCGTGTTTTGCCTTCAGCATCCCTGGTAGCGCGCCCAATAATTTGAATTATTTCAGTTAGACTAGAACGATATCCAACTGTCAAAGCATGCTCACACCAAACCCAATCAAATCCTTCTTTTGCCATACCTAAGGCTATGATGACATCTACATAATCTCGGTTACTTTTTGCCTCCGGACTTTTCAAGGCTGCAGATACTTTGTCTCGTTTAGCATCGTCATCCACCAAATCAGCAACTCTGATTAATGCCCCTTGTGACGTCCGAATTAGTTGAAAACCAGTCGTATCATCTGTGCCTTCCCATTCACCTAGGGCCTGAAAAATGCGCTCTACTTCACTGTATTTATCCTTTTGGCTTTCCCGCGAAGCAGGATGAGGGATATGCACGATTGTTTTCTCAGTGGGATCAAGGACTTCGCAGATCTCATTGGTATAGTCACCGCTTGAATAAAAGTAATAACCTATATCCAACGCTTTAAGATATTCATAGCCGTTCAACTGCTCATAGTACGTATATGTGACAGTTTCGAAGTTTGATTCATCCTCGGGTGACAATACTGCTTCCGCATCCCCCCTGAAATAAGAACCCGTCATAGCGACGATATGAACTTTATCCCTTGCTATAAACTCCCCTAAATGAGCCCCCAGTTTATTATCTGGATTAGCACTTACATGATGGAATTCATCAATAGCTACCAGACAATCATCAAATTCTGAGATACCAAAGCGGTCAACTGCAAAGCGGAATGTAGCATGAGTACAAACCAGTACCTGGTCATCACTATCTAAAAAAGCCTTAACAGAATTAACCTTTCCCCCGTCCTCTCCAGGCGCATTGCAAAGATTCCATTTGGGTACGACTTCCCAATTCCAATGGAATCCAAAATCTTTCAAAGGTTCATCGTTAAAGCTAGAACCTATAGACTTCTCAGGAACCGCTATGATTGCCTTTCGAACATTCTGGTTATGCAGCTTATCCAAGGCAATAAACATCAAAGCTCGGCTCTTACCTGAAGCAGGAGGCGACTTAATTAATAAGTACTGCTCGCCACGTTTCTCATAGGCCCGCTCCTGCATAACACGCATGCCAAGCTCATTAGATTTCTTGGAGCTACCATTGCTTGCATAATTGACCGAAACCGATGGTATTGATTTATGATCCGTCATAGTTAGGCATCCTTTGTCTTGTTATCTGTTTTGGTCATTTTGGTATACAGCTCAAAAAGCTTTTCTAAGCGCTCTGTATCGTTCTTAAAGCGCCGACCGATATATATTCGCTCAAGAACCTCATCATTTCGCTCATGAGCTCTTCGCAAATTTTCCGGCATTTTTTCTGGGTCGTACAAGTCAGCAATTGTTTCTGGGAAATGGACTTCACGAGCAAGAAGTATATCTTGTGCGCACCGCGTGAGATCTTCTTTATTCTTTTCAGTCAGTTTGATGACAGGAAATGTATTCCACCCTAGCGTATTCGAATATCTGTAATCAGTTTTTAACTTCCCACAAACAGTCGCAACCCATATCAGATGAAGTTTTGAAGCAATAAGCGACATACACCATAGTGGTGCATCAAAAATTGCAAATGCGAGATTCGTTACTGCTGACTTTTGATCAATTATTCCTACAGGCAAATACTCTCGATTTTCAGATGACACACCAGGAAGTATGAGTGTATGACTCTGAGCTTCATTCATTTCTCTAAATTGATGAGGCCTTAAGGCCATTTCTCTAGTTCCTGAATCTTTGCTAGCCAACCTCATTGTTTTGACAGCGTCAACACGCTTTCTAATCGTATCAACTTCAAGCGCCTCATCTACTGCATCATCATCAATCCAAATGCAGTATCGAGTCTTACCTCTAATAAATTCTGCCGAGCCATAAATACGACGAATGAAGGATTTTTTTTGTTCTACAGATAAATTCATTTCTTTTAAATCGACATCGCTTAAAAGTAGGTTACCACCATCAACAGGCATGTTGCCGAAAGACATATTCATCAATCCCGATATACTTTTTCGCTGAGCATCAACAATTACATTCGTTCCTGACGTAAGGTATGGAGTAATATTTTTAGCAGATCTAGAGACTGTCTCTCCCTGATCATTCAATTCATACAAGAAACGTTTTTTTTCTTCAGAACGTGTTAGTCCAACAATTGCTACCATTACACCAGCATTGTGGCTTGCCAGATTGGCCCATTTAAAAGAAGTGTGAGCAAAACTAATTGATACCCCAAGCTCAAAGATTTTAGGCCAAAGAAGAGGAACGATACGCCCTTGGCAAACGGAATTTGTACTAACAAATGCAATATCTGCTTTCGATTTTTTTGAGTATTTGGCAGCCTTCATGAACCAACCGCCTACATAATCAATTTGTTTCGATGAAATATTCATTTCATCGAAAACTAATGCAAGATCGCTTTTCTGTTCCTTCGATTGTGTCTGGCTCCCTTTGTAAGGGGGATTTCCACAAATATATGTTTCCCCCCCTTCATTTTCAAAATCAATTTCAGCCTGATCTAAAGGAGTATCAAATAGATCATTTGCATGTAACTTCACTCCGCTCCCTGTCGGCGGACATACACTTTGCCAATCCAAACGTAAGGCATTTCCACAAATGATCCAGTTCATTGCATCAAGCGGTAAGAATTCAGCTAGAGCTTCTTGTTGGCCACGATAGTGCACATCACATTGATACTCAGCAATGATGAGTGCCAAGCGCGCAATTTCAGCGGGGAATTCTCGTAACTCAATTCCTCGGAAGTTTGTAAGAGGTATATCTGTTTTACGATCCTTTTCACCTCGACGCTTGTTAATTTCAGCCTCGATATCGCGCATCTCTTTGTATGCAATAACCAAAAAATTTCCTGATCCACATGCTGGATCAAAAACACGAATCTTCGACATCCTTTTGCGAAGATTCAAAAGCATCCTGGCATTGTTTCCGGCCTCTTCGAGACTGACACGCAGATCATCTAAAAACAAAGGATTCAGTACTTTTAGGATATTCGGTACTGATGTGTAGTGCAGACCTAAAGCGCCTCGTTCCTCTTCGTCGGTAACTGCCTGGATCATTGATCCAAAGATGTCAGGATTTATCTTGGTCCAATCTAAGTTTCCAATGTGGATGAGATATGAACGGGCAATTTTGCTAAAACGAGGAACATCAGTATTTCCAGCAAAAAGGCCACCGTTTACATAAGGGAATAGGTCAGCCCAGCGCGGAAACTTAGAGTTTACGCGATCCGCAATCGAAGTATCCATCGCCTGGAAAACGATACTCATTACTTCGTGGGTATTTGATGAGTCTCGCTCACTCATCTGCTCAATTGTCTTGGTAAATAACCCTGTACCATCAAAGATATCAGTATCTTCTGCAAAGAAACAAAAGATCAGCCTTGCCATGAAATGGTTCATATCATGGCGTCGTTCAGCTGTTCCCCATTCAGGATTATCTTTTAACAGCTCTACATACAATCGATTCAATCGACCCGTGGCTTTGATATCGAAAGAGCTTTCACGAATCTGCTTTACTGTAGTAATTCCAGCTAAGGATAAGAAGTAACCAAAATGGTCTGGGAATTCTTTATAACTACAGATAACAGGAGCTTCGTCCGATGTAAGATCTTCAGCTTCAAATGATTCGCCGTCTGTTGCTACAACAAATTTCACTTTGCCTTTGACTGTCGCAGGGCTGCATTTGAGCTTCTCAAGGGTTTCCGATACTTCTCCGTGTTCACAAACAGCGATATGAACATTGTTTCGCTGTAATACCCCGCGATCAATGTCAGATGAGTTCGTAGATCCACTTTTTAGGCGCTTAATTGTGGTAGCTTTGTTGCCAAACGCTTCTAAAAAAGCATAAGGAAAGTTATCAGCATCAAATGGCTGTTCAGCTAACTGCGAAATCGCCTCTTCAATCTCAACTGCGTTCAAGACTTCTTATCCTTTTCTATCTGCTTCTGATCCTCTATCCATTGCTCAATATCAGTTTGCTTGAAACGCCAACTCCCACCCACCTTAAAGCCAGGTAATTGACCAGCTGCTGCAAGTTTATAGGCTGTTTTTTCAGCTAACTTCAAATAGTCAGCAACCTCTTTCAAGGTAAGAATTTGATCCGTCACACGGCACCCGATCATAGGCATAAAAACAGGAGAATATGGGAAAATCGAGGAATCAACAAGCACTTTAGGTCATCAACCAGATTCAAGTAAGCTTGTTGATTCTAAGTAAATTTCTGAGATGAAAATTTAGCCACAACAGAGCTTATACTTCTTACCAGATCCACAGGTACAAGGCTCATTTCTTCCAGGGCGGGCTTTGGAAACTGCAATATTTTTTGCCTTATTTATTAGGGGGTAGATATCCTTTGGCAACCTGCCCCCCCCTGATAGACCTGCCAGATCATCCATGAGCTCAAAGGTTTCAGTTAACCTTCGCAAGCTGCCATCTTTTTTGAACGAAAACATAAGTGCTAATGTTTGATCCTCATTCACTGGCTGGAACTTACCCCGCAACTTCTTCAATACCGGCTTGCAGATGCCCTCAGCAACCTTATAGTCAGATTTAGAATAATCCCCGCCTCCCATAGTCATAACAACTTTGTAGAGAATATCTTGCAGTTTTAATAGATCATTCCCAGCTAATTTTATCAGGCATTCATAGATCTTAAGTTGAACCAAAATTTTACACTCTGGTTTATCAACATACGGCGCAGTGACATAGATTGCATAAGCGTCTGAAGCTTCTTCGAAATTACCTAATTCGAAAAATAACTCTCCTTTAGCAACTGCAGCTTCAGCAAAACCTTGGTCGATAGCTTTATCAAAATAACTGATAGCTTCGTCATGTTGATGGTTTTCTACCAGTAAAGTAGCTACTTTGTACTGCGCATTTGGAAAGCCCAATGAGACTGCTTTTTCCAGATATGACATAGCCAGGCCAGCGTCTTTTTGAACATGTCTTCCTTCGGAATAAAACTCAGCAAGTGCATAAAGCGCATCCGGGCTTTCATCTTCTGCGGCTTCTACAAGCAACTCAATAGCATCGTGAACAGTATCTTCATCATCATAGCCATGCCTCTTCACATTCATAAGCTCCAAGGCATAAACAGCTTTTGCTTCTGGCAGTGTCAGTGAAGCTTCCCGGAGAAACATGAAGATTCTCCCTGCATCATCAGATGGATCTATTCCTAGCAAATCGACCCCATGCAAAAGAATAAGCCCCATATCTAATTTAGCTTCAGGGCACCCGCCATAAGCCGCTTCCTTCATAAGCCCCAAATAAACATCGCTTTTACTATTACTCAAATATATGACCGAAGAATTAGCCTCCAAGATCTTCTTTGTTTCATGCTCTATGAGCGCTTTGGCAACTCTAAACTTAGCTTGGCAATCATCAGTGAAAAGGGCAGCATAAGTTAATTCTCTTAATTCAGACGCATCATCAATGATGAACTCAAACTCATTTTCTGTGACACCCAACACTGACAACCGTATCAGAGCTATCAATTCACAAAACGAGTTAAGCGCATCTTTCGCCGACTCGACAAAATCATCATGACTCATATGGGTGAAGGTCTCAGGATGTGCGGCCTGATCTCCTCTTTTCTTGATGTCATAAATCATATCGGTGATAGCAGGATTGACTAGACGGCTCTTACGGAGAATAGATATATTTTCCCCCAATTTTTGCGCTAACTCCTCTATACCGATGTGTTCACCGAGTTGTCTGATGAGCAGATGTAGAAGGCCTCTAAGCTCTGTAAGAGAAGCTTTAGGCGCAATCGAATAAACCCCTTTGGCGTATAAGTATTGTTCTTTACCTTCGGGGATATACGCAGCAACCAATTGTGCATCAGTTAGCATCATTAAAAGAATCCTTTCTTCAGCGAATATGTTTTGGATGATTCTGTTTTGTATTCAGATACTTGAAAGAGGTTAGCTTTTTACTCTTAGCAAATTCTCTCGCATCAATCTTTGTGGCGAATCCTTGAATGGAATTTTGGGTTAGCACACCATCGGCTTGGATCGAGCTAGCAATCATAGGCGGTGAAAAGTGAAACTCTTTACCGTTTACTATGCATCTGTCTGTATATTCGAGGCCACAGACTTTTACAAACTCATTCGTGATCCCCTTGTAAAATAGGGGCTCTGAATGCAAAGAAATGATATACCACATAATAACTCCATTTATTTATCCAGCGCATCTATAAAACAAAGCAACGCAGTATAACCTACTGTTTTATTGATGATTTCTTTGTTTTTCTCGTAGATCGCCTTTTTCTCTTAAAGCTTCTAGGCTCAACCGGAGGCAAATGACGTAGCGATTCCGGTATCTCACTTCCTTTTATATGATCGACAATAGCTCTAACCCTGCCCTCTAGCTCTGCCATAAAAGGCTGATAGGCATGAGTCTTTTCAGCCATAGCTTGTAACTGATGTTCCCATTGCGCTGTCATGTCTGGGTATGTTGATTCAGACGGTAACGCTTTAATAAGACCTCTTGCCGCAGGGGTACTAACGATCGATTTCCCTGATCGGGCAAGCAACTTTCTTTTAAATAGGGTTTCAATAATCCCAGCTCTAGTTGCTTCCGTTCCCAGCCCATCAGTATCTTTAAGGATTTTCCTCAGGCTTCCATCTGCCACAAACTTGGAAATTCCGGTCATTGCTTGTAATAGTGTCGCTTCAGTAAAGTGTTTCGGCGGCTCTGTTTTTCTATCTTTAATCTGGCCTTCACGACAAACGAGCTCAGTCCCTTTAGCTACTGCTGGAACATTACTAAGCTCTTTATCCTGACCATCTTTACCTATGACCACTTTCCAGCCAGGCTCAACTAACACACGACCTTTCGCAACAAAGCGCCCACCCGCGATATCAAACTCTAGCTTCGAATCTGCATATATTGCCGCAGAGTAGAATTGCAAAATGTATTGGCGAGCTATTTGTTGGTAGATTTTTAATTCGTTGGACGATAATCCGACTACAGGTTGCTTTTTAGGCGTTGGAATGATCGCATGGTGAGCATCAACCTTTTTATCATTCCATGCTTTTGATTTAAGGCTTCTATCAGCCCCCATAACAACTGAGCTCAAAGTTTGATCATTAGCAGATATTGCACTTAACACAGCTTCTGCCTGGTTAAAATGATCTGCTGGCAAGTAACGACTATCTGAACGAGGATAGGTAATCAGCTTATGCTTTTCATACAGTGACTGGCATGTATCTAAGACCTGTTGAGCGCTCATTCCGAAGCGTTTTGCAGCATCAATCTGTAATGAGGATAACGAATAAGGTAGAGGAGCAGCTTGCTTACTTTGCTTTTGCTCTGACGATATAACTAAAGCTGGTTGACCGGTTATACGAGAAGCGACATTTTCAACAAGCTTTCGACTAAGAACTCTTCCTTCTTCATCCTGCCATGGCTGACAGGCCTCACTAGGTTGCCATCGAGCATGAATATCTACTGGAACACTACATTCATAAGGAATAATTGCATCGAGTGTGAAAAAGTCTTTCGATACAAAATTTTCTATTTCTTCATCACGACGAACAACCAAGCCGACCAGGGGGGATTGAACGCGACCAACCGACAGAACTCCCTTATAACCAGCTTTTTGTCCAAGAAGCGTATAGCCCCTAGACATATTCATTCCATATAACCAGTCAGCTCTGGAACGAGCTAAAGCAGAGACAGACAATGGTATGAATTCTCTATTGCTTCGCATTTTACCTAATGCCGATTTTACTGCTGGCAAGTTCAAATCACTAATAAGGAGTCTCTGTATTTTATCCTTTTTAGTTTTGCTGACTTTACAGTAGTCAATCACTTCATCGACCAACAATTGCCCTTCACGATCGGGATCTCCCGCATGAACAATGCTGTCAAATTCCTTTAATAGCTTTCGTATAACCGTCAGTTGTTTTGATGCAGATTTACGAGGCTTTAGTTTCCACTGTTGGGGAACGATTGGAAGGTCTTCTAAACTCCATCGTTTGTACTTTTCATCATAGGCATCGGGCTCTACCTGCTCTAGCAAATGACCAATGCACCAGGTAACGACATCCCCATTACTACATTTAATAAACCCCTCTCCCTTCTTCTGGGGACTGGGTAATGCTGCTGCAATAGCTCGTGCAAGACTTGGTTTCTCTGCAATAAAAAGACGTGACATTCTAGGAACCTAACCGATAGCTTGATGATTGCTGCATTCATGATCGCCATGCAGACTTGGTAATTTCAGGGTTTAGAACATTAATTCGAGACTAAAACTTTCTCTCGAAATGAAAAAATGATGTCCTGCATTTTATCAATAGCATCCTTAGTCAGAACATCGTGATAGTCAGCTTCATCTGTAACCATCATAAGCTGATCAATCATCATTTCAGTAGATCTCGCGAGCATCACCGCATCTAGGGTTTCTTTGTAGTTTGTGATTTCATGAAAAGCTAAATCGATATAAGTATCCAATGAAGCGGTATTTCGATGACCTGTGTATTGCTGGAGCTCTAGCTTAAGAGACTCAACATTAAGCAATGCCCGCCTAAACTCATCTTTGTTGTTGATGTTATGCCGACTGATCAAATCAACCATTATTCTTGTAATATACCCATGCCTAAAGAGATGGCCGTGACCCAGACTAGAATCAATCTCCATTGACTTGCACAAACGATTCATTTCACCTGTCATGGTCTCTGGTGTTAAAGGTTTTCCTGTTTGGTGATTGATTAATAGGAATCCATGATCGTTTTTCAAACCGATCGTATGCCTTAGAATCCGTTTTCTTGAGAAGTCGATATAGAACAGGCACTCTTGAAGGAAACCACGAGGCACAGGTATCAGCCTAGCGTTCCCTTTTTTTGCCGTAATCATTTCAAGTAACGGTGAACTATCATCAGACTTTAGTGCTTTAACAATATCCGCTACTTTTAAATGGGCTATCTCTACCCGCCTTCCACCCGTGACCTCATACGCATAAACCATAACTTTTCTTCTAAGTCTGATATGCCTATCTTCTGTTTGTAAGGCCGCTTGCTTTAGCTTCTTAACAACATTACGGCTAATAGGGCTTCTTCTTTTAATCGGGCTCGGCTGAGGGAAAGATGTATGGTGCCAATAGCTCTTACTTTGTAGGCCAGACTTTGAACGTATCTTAAACTCCTTTTTGTGCACAATAATTGAGCATTTATCAATACCGATAAAATTCGTTTGTCCATGAAACTCACCAACAAAATTCAGAAAGTCGATACAGCGCCGGCCAATATTGAGAATCGTATTTGTAGTCCTAACAACGCTCCCGGTCCGGTTTTTTACGTTCAATCCGTTAATAAACTGCGTAAACCTGTTATCAGTTAGGCCAATAAAGCCTATCTGATTGTCAAAACAAAACCTTATCAAAGGTGATATGTTTTTTGCATATGCGGCTATCGTGCCCCCTCTTGTCCTGCGGCTGAGGTTTTTCTCCCATAACTTAAGCATATATGCATTGGCTTCGATGCAAGGAACACCATTTGGCCAATACAGAAACGGTAGGTGAGAAGCCTCTCTAAAGACAATTTCACCGCTCCTGCTATCAACATAATGCGGAAGCTGAGTGCTTAAAGGCATTATGGTTAAAAGCTGCTTAGTCCTGCTCATATTTATCCTCTGTCGTTAGAGACATCTATGGGCGAGGATATCGAAAGTAATGTATTGATTCTCTTCATATCCTTGTCACAGATAGCTTTAAGTGTGTCATCACCACTAGATGCATAAAGCTGTGCCAGTCGTTTTAATTCCTGACAGATATAGACCAGATGAATGTTTTGCTGACGCAACAAATCCAATTCAGCTTCCTTCTGCTTTAGCAGGTTTAAAGCCCCCCTTTTAGTGGATTTGTTACTTTGCTTATGGCTTTCAACTGCATTTTCTATAGCTTCAATTGCAGCTATTCGGAGCAGATCGAGCCCTTGATAGCCTTGATCTAAAGCATGATCTGCATGTGCCTTAAGTGTATTCAAAGCACAAGGTTGAATACCCAACTCATCATCACTGTATGCTGCGAGTTTTCTCTGGGATCTCAGAGCGGCTAAATACTCTGTCTTATCAGTAAACGCACCGGGCTCACTAACGCTACTCTTCAAAAGGTTTTCCAAAGACTTTACAGACCTGGTTCGAATATCAATCTGCTTCATCCATATCTTCCTTAATGATCAAAGTTAAATGAACTTTACTAATAACATCACCATCAACATTCTCAATCTTCATAAAATGGGGTTCTAGCACTATCGTTTCTTCTGCTAATAGCTGATAGATATTCGACTCAAGCTGATGTTTCAGCTCATTAATGTGCGGTGCTGTTTCAATGAATCCTTCATTGCAATCATCCTCAAGAAATTCAATGCACTCTTGAATAGATCTTATCTCAACATCCGACACACCAAACCGTTGCATTAAAAGCTTTCGGAGACCTTCAGTGTTTTCAATATCATCATTACTGAGACCATACAAAATACGCTGAGCTTGCACCCCCTTCAAAACCGTGCCTGGAACATTTTCAGTGATGTACCGATATAAGTGTTCCGTATCAGTATGCCCAAGAAAGTACCTTAAAGTTCCAAGCCCTTCATATCCTGAGCCCCAGAAAAAAGCCATCGCAAAGAAGCGACGTAGCTGATGCTGTCTAATGTAATAGCGATATGTCTTACCATCTGGGCCTTGTATCGTTGGTGTTTCGAAGTAGTCACAGAAAGTATTAATGCATGAATTAGACATAGCGAAGTTGAAGTTCTTTTCAGCTATGGTTGATTTTTTTAAAAGAAACCAAAGCCCATGGTTTTCTTCAATTAATGAGTTTTTAATAAGCAACTTTTTGAAGGCTATTAGCTTCCATATCAACCCAGCTACGGATCTAGGTATAGGCCTCGATAGCCTCTCACGTTCAGTATCATCACCAGATTTACGGTTATAAAAGGAGATGTAAAAGTCTGTATTATGATTTTCTGGGAGATATGGATCGATACAAGGAACTAATGAATCAATGTGCAAATCAACTATTTCACCTTGCCTACGGGCAGCTACACTGCCTAGCACAACGAAGACAGCCCCGAGAAGTACTTCATATAGCTCAACTAAGCCCCAATTCGCTCTAATTCTTTGAAATGTCGACAAGTCACCTTTACGATGATTGATAACAGAGTAACTTTTACAACCAGACTCTTTTAAACAGGCTGGAAGCTTCCCACTTAGAAGATGATTCAAATCTTCGTAACATAGGCTGGAAACTGTTTCAGATTTATATTTCTCAAAACACATATAAATAGCTTTGAGAATCGCATCTGCATATTTAAAACTGAACTCAAACCCATTGCGTATAGCCTCAAATACAACAGTGGATGGAATCGTTCTAAAGCGCCCTTCACGCAATGCTCCATTAACACCACACATGATATCGCTACTGGTAAAGTCGAAAGCATTATCATCTAAAAATTGACTGAATCCATCTCCAGAGCACACGGAAAGTTTTTTGAAAACATATACATACTTATCTAAAGAGCTAACTGACAATTTATCATCATTACAATTTGATAAAACGGGAACAGCATCATACTCTGTCAGTTGCCTTTTTAGTGGAGTAATTCTAAGTTCTGGCGGTATTGGTGTGTTAAATGGAGTTAAAATATTATTACTAAAAACCTCATTGTATAAAGCCTTAGTTATCAGATTCCCAGATATGCCACTTGCCTCCGGACTGGTAAAAAAACCATTTTTTAAAAGCCAAACCCTAGCCCTTATTAGTTCTTCGTAATTGAGATTTAAATATTTATCTTCTGAAACCCATCCGATACCTGGGTACTCTTTCATGAACCTATCTAGTTCTGATTTTTCAATAGATCGGGACTTGTGCCTTAAGAAATCTGTTAACCTTTCAAAGACGCGGTACGCACCAACACTCCCTCCCCCGTTATGGATTTCACTCATCATTGAAAGAACTTCATTTCTACCTGTGAAGCTTAATCCATAAGAGCCAAGGCGTAACTCCTTCGAACGAGTCAGAAATGCATCCAAGATGATGAGACCTGTCTTAAATCTTCTGTAGACATTAGACCATTTAGAATATCTTCCACCGTTGTACCTTCGAGAAGTCAAAGCACAAAGAAAGAACTTAAATGTCTGCAATAATTTATAGTTTTTTTTGTCCACTAAAAGTGAACCATCATCGAGCATGACCCGAAAATTTATTATAAATTCTTGTTTCTTTTTAAGGTCACATACCCAAATTTCATCAGAATACTCTGAAAGGTTCCAAAACGGCTTAGTTATATCTTCTCTAAAAATCTCATCCTCTGAGAGCACTTCTAACAGTTCTGACCTTTTTGATATGCTCATTTCAGAAAGACGATTTTTTAAAGACTCAAGCTCAATATCATTTAATAAACTAGCCGGTGTATTATTGATATATTCACCTCTCATACACAGCCCTCCTAAACTTACTTACAAACGGTTCTATATCATCAGAAGCTTGAACAATTTTACTTATTTCAGGATCAAATTTAGCAATTTTGGATTCTTCAAGAGATTTACTGACAAATTTAGCCGTTTTAAACCACTGCAAAGCAGTTTTGGTCAATGCAGGCATACCGTCTTTATGATCATCAACCAATTTAACTATACATTTAAGTGATATTAGCAATGATTCTGATAGCGGTATTATTATTCTTGAATCTTTAGCTTTACTATCTTCTTCAAGGAAAGATAAATCTTCTAATTGGCCATTTACAATATGATTGGGAAGTGGCTCAAGCCTATGATTTTTTAAGAACTCCTCCAAATCATTCTCACTAATATCAATCGAATCAAATAAAAAAACACTATCCTTCATTGCCTCATAAATAATTGCGTTTTGAAAAATTCGTATCCATCTATCCTGAAAATATTTTAATACTGGATCAGGTAGATAACGTTCAAGCAATCTTGGACATGGTTTTTTATGACCTAGAGCTTCAGATATAGCTTCGATACTATTCGTTTTCATGTAAATCTGAATAGCCCGACTAGCTCTAAATTTAGGTAGAGTAAGATTAGAAAGTATTACCTCTGCTCTTGTTATGTCTGCATAGTCTGATGGCTCTAATAAAAACTTATTTAAGCACGAGTTTACAAATACCTTTTGCGATCTTAAGTTTTTAATTTTAGCCGGCCTACCCAGACCAGCCCCGGATATCAGAAGATACCTATAGGCATTATCATTATGGCTCTTCAAATATTCTCGAGCCTGTCCAGTTAATTTAATCAAGCAGTCAAATAGATACTTTGAAGTATCATTAAGAACTATTTTTTGCTCAGAATAAGGCGCAGACCTGCGCGGCTTATAACCGATTGCAAGAGAGCTATTATTACTTTCTATGAATCCAACTTGGTTACCGTGTTTATCATAAATCTGAAAAGTTTCTAACCATGAATTTGTAATAATAGGATGCTCATAAATCAACAAATATAAAAAGGGATAAAACATACCATTTTGAATTATAGAATAAGCATCAACAAACTTATCTGTCTTACCCTTAACTCCAAGAAAAGTACTCACAACGACATCATTTGGTTCCAGGTAATAATTATACTTCTCCCAATTAGCGCACTGATTCCTATCATCATAAACATCAACATAGTTAGCATCTCTATAATGGTTTTTTGTCTCAGGCCTTGCGCTACCTTCAGCTGCATTTTTAAGCCTCATATGATATCCCTGCATGATTTTATCGACTGCCCTTCTGGCAGCATTTACAACATGGGATATGTCATTATCAAGGCTAATCAAGAGGCTGGACATTGCTTTTTTGTCAGTATATGAAAGCGGTATATCTGTTATTAGCTTACTTGAGTATAAATTTCCATCAACAAGCTTTCTATGCGTTTTAAATCCCTTAGACGCAGACTTAAATTCAGGAACAATAAAATCGTATAAAGGCTTATCCCAAATCTCTGAACTTATAAGAATATCGTTTACAAGCTTAACAATAGACGCCCATTCTTTGTAAAAATACCTAAGGTCATTACCTTTCATTTTGGCATCTAACTTTGAAAAAATAAAAATCTGCTCAACAGTTGAGGTAACATTTCTAGCCTCCCCCCCTTTATAGAAATCACCTTCCCCTTTGAAAAGAAGGATTAAAGCATCTAAAAACTTAACAAAAACTTTAGCTTTATATTTAACTGTTGAACCGGGGTATTTACGATAGTAATCCTTCATAGACTGAAATAAAGTCTCTGTTAAAGAATCACCAAAATGAAGATAAAACCTATGCAGGTACAATTTTACTTGTATGTAATCAGAGGACTCTGCATACCATCCCTCATAATACTTTATTTTATCCCCATTCAAACTTTCATGTTGAAAATCAGAAATACATCCTTTCATGCCTGGTGAAATTGAACGAGAGAATGCTGTTTCTAAAAAAGGACGTTTTATTTTATTTTGATCACATACTATAAAGATAGCATCTGACATCTTATAAATAACTGAATATTTTCCACCAAGAGATAAATCAAAATACAAGTTAACAAACGCAAAAAAATCTGAAAACAATTTATTTAGATTCAGATTAAGGTCGACGAAGGATAGCTTTCGGTCATAACAGTCAAGAAATACTTCTAAGTACAACAAAAAAGACATTGCTTTAGATCTATCAATGCTTTTCTTTTTTTGTAACGCTTCAAGTAGAGCATCTCTCAAAGTCGTATCCAATGTCGTCGGCTTTTTATAATCTCTTAAGTCAGAAATTCTGAGCATACCATTCCTCTTTTGCCTTTTAGTAAACCTAAAACTCCAGCTCAACAAGACCTTGACAAGTGTCAATATCAAACCGAGCAAAAGTTTCAAACAAATACTATAATAAACAAGTAGTTATTTATTATTGACACAAAAGATTGAGAAAGGAAAATTGCACCCTTCCAACGGATAGAACACCTCCATATCCAGCACTCTTTCCCTGCAGCGTAAAAGCACGGGTCAGGTTTATACCGTACAACCAATCGGCGCGGCTGCGAGCCAGAGCGGAGGTTGATAAAGCAATAAACTCTCTGTTTTCCCGTAACTGGCTGATCGCCCGTTTAACTGCCGCAGGGTTAAGGTCACTGATCAAACAGCGCTTCATCGCCTTACGTTTGTAATCCGGAACCTTTAGATAAGAGATGACCTCATCCACCAGCAACTGCCCTTCGCGGTCCGGATCACCGGCATGAACAATCTGGTCAGCTTCTTTGGTTAATTTACGTAGTAAGGCAATCTGTTTACGGGTTTTGCTCTTGGGTTTGAGTTGCCACTGTTCAGGAATAATGGGGAGATGTTCAAGCTTCCAGGCTTTATAAAGCGGATCGTACTGATCCGGTTCTGCAAGCTCCAGTAGGTGACCAAAGCACCAACTGACTACATCACCGTTAGCCGCACGAATACAACCGTCCTCTTTTTTGTGAGGTTTAGGCAGGACATCGGCAATAGCACGACCAAGACTTGGTTTTTCAGCGATATAGAGAATCATTGCGATACTGTATATAAAAACAGTATCACTAACAAGAGCCAGCTTAAGCTGGCTTAACAAATCATATCTACATCAATGTAAGCGGTGATTCCTGCAACAGCGCCATCTGCTCACGCAGTTCAAGAATATGCTCACTCCAGTATTTCACGGTATTAAACCAACTGAAGCTATGAGGGAAAGCGGGATCTTCCCAGCGGCGTGCTAACCAGGCACTGTAATGCATAATACGCAGCGTACGTAGCACTTCGATCAGTTGCAGCTCTCGACTTTGGAAATCATGAAATTCATTGTAGCCATCCACAATCTCTGACAACTGAGCGATTTGCTCATGTCGGTCACCTGACAGCAACATCCAGATATCCTGCATCGCCGGGGCCATACGCGCATCGTCGAAATCAACAAAGTGCGGTGCATCATCACGCCATAGCAGATTGCCGGAATGACAATCGCCATGAACCCGTATTTTCTGGACGTTACTACAGTTGGCTGTGATCTCATCAACTGCCTGTAGAATATCTCGGGTCAATGAGTCGTAAGCGGGTTTCAACTCTGCCGGGATAAAGTGCTCACTGATAAAGGCTGCACTCTCATGGCCGAAATTCTGGCTATTGATCTCCGGTCGGTGCTGGAAAGGTTTCACGCTGCCAACTCGGTGCATCCGGCCAAGCAAACGACCGAGGATAAACAGGTTATCCATATTATCCAGTTCCGGCGCATGTCCACCTTTGCGGGGGAACAGTGAGAACATAAAGCCCTGATACTCAAACAGGGTTTCGCCACTTTCATCCTTCAGTGGAGTAACTACGGGCAGTTCCTGTTCTTCCAATTCGAAACAAAACGCCTGCTCCTCAAGGATCTGCTCTCTGCTCCAACGCTCAGGGCGGTAGAACTTAGCAATTACCGGTTCTTTCTCTTCAATCCCAACCTGATACACCCGGTTTTCGTAGCTGTTTAACGGGAAGGTACGACCATCACACCAGAAACCTTTGGTCTCTATGGCATCCATCAAAAAGGAAGGTGTTAAACGCTCAAATGGATGTGGAGATTGAGAATCCGACATGTTGGCACCAAAAAGTTAAGTGGATGGGCAGACTACGCTTATTTAAAAGTAGCTTCAAGCATTAGAAATTTTGTAAAACAAAGCAATATAACGCGTTGAAACCAAAACTTTTTGTTATAGTTTTCCTATTGGAAATTTGAATGGTTAGAGACGGTAGAAGAATTAGTTATGGCGGGTTCACTAAAAGACCAACTGTTAAATATGGGTCTGGTTGATCAGAAGAAAGCTAAACAAGCTGATACTGAGAAACGTAAAAAGAAGAAACAGGCTAACAAAGCACGTAAGTCTGGTCAGACTGTTGTTAACGAGCAAGCATTGAAACAGCAGGAACTAGAGAAGCAGCGCAAAGAGAAACAAGAGCACGATCGCGAGTTGAATAGACAGCGCGATGAAGAGCGTCGTAACCGAGAGATCGAAGCCCAGTGCCGTCAGATGATTACGCAACAAAAGCTGAATATCCCTGAAAATGCCGAAGTCAGCCATAACTTTGCTTACGATAAGAAAGTAAAAACACTTTATGTAACTGAAGAGCTACAGGGCCAGATTATTCGTGGTCAGGTCGCTATCGCTGTTCTGGATGAGAAGTTTTATCTAATCCCAGACAAGTTTGCGGAAAAGATTGAGCAACGCCACCCGGACTTCGTCATCCGCGTTCAGCCTGAAGAGGAGCCTGAAGAGGATGATCCATATGCAGATTACAAGATCCCTGATGATCTGATGTGGTAGCCGCCCTTAATCAGGTAAAAGGATATTTAATACGATGACGCAGGGTTTCTTTGAGCAGTTTCTGGTCATTCTTTGTTGTGCAGTCATTGCCACAACCCTGTTTCGTCGTATCCAACTTCCCCCACTACTCGCCTATCTGAGTGTCGGCGCTCTAGTCGGCCCATACAGTATCGGAATTGTTGAAGATGTTCACAGCATCGAGCTGCTTAGTGAACTGGGGGTGGTTTTCCTGCTCTTTATGCTAGGGCTGGAGTTCTCAGTCTCGCGCATGTTCGCCATGCGCAAAGCGGTATTTGGCTTAGGCAGCCTCCAGGTCATCCTAACCTCAGCGATTCTTATCGGCATCTGCCTACTGCTAAACCAGAACATGACAACCGCGCTGGTTATTGCCGGCGCCTTATCTCTCTCCTCCACCGCCATAGTAAGCCGGGAGCTTATACAGCGTAATGAGCTGGATACAGCCCATGGCCAACTTTCGGTAGGAACCCTGATCTTTCAGGATCTGGCCGCCGTATTCTTCCTGATTCTGATACCTGCCTTGGGTGGGCAGAATAATGATATCGACTCAGCCAGCGTTGCACTTATGCTACTGGAAGGCGCAACCCTGCTGATCATTTTGCTGCTGGTTGGCAGAATCATTATGCCGATGCTTTTCCATGAATCAGCCAACAGCGGATCAAGTGATGTCTTTGTACTAACCACCCTCGCGGCTGCCCTGCTCGCCGCATGGATCACCCATGCTGCAGGTCTATCTATGGCACTGGGTGGTTTCCTGGCAGGAATGATGCTGGGCGAAAGCCACTATCGTTATCAGTTAGAGGCTGATATACGTCCTTTCCGCGATGTACTGCTAGGGTTGTTCTTTGTCTCTGTAGGCATGCAGCTGGATCTGGTTGCTCTGATGGAAAACTGGTACTGGGTAGTATTCTTCACAATCGGTTTGATCGTAGTTAAAACCCTACTGATCACCATCATCGGTAGCCTATTACACAAAGATCCCGCTAACTCCCTTAGGGCCGGATTAAGTTTAAGCCAGGGCGGCGAGTTCGGTTTTGCACTGTTAGCACTGGCGCTGGGTAATAACCTGATCGCCCCTGATGTAAACGCTATCGCCGTTACAACGATTATTATCAGTATGATCATCACTCCGGTGATGATGAACCACACTGACCGGCTCAGCCGCTGGTTGCATCGTAAACACCCTGAAGAGAACCACGATAACCTGCCTGAAGCCCTTGAGGTTGCCAGCCACTCTCTGCAGGATCATGTGATTATATGTGGCTTTGGCCGTGTAGGTCAGGTTATCACCCGTTTTCTGGAACCTATGAACATCCCCTACATCGTGGTGGATAATGACCCTGTACGTGTAATGGAAGCATCCACAGCAGGCGAGAACATCTGTTTTGGCGACGCCAAACGGGAAGATATTATCAGTGCCTTGGGGGCAGACAGAGCACGTATGTTGATTCTGAGTTTCCCAGATGCAGACGAATCTCTGATCGCGCTTAAACATCTGAGAAGCAAATTCTCAAATCTACCTATTCTGGTCCGCACCAAAGATGACTCCTCTCTGGAATCCTTCCAACAGGCAGGTGCCACTGAGGTTATCCCAGAAGCGCTGGAAGGCAGCCTAATGCTGGTCTCTCATGTTTTGTCGCTACTCTCGGTTTCCCATCAGGAGATCGAAAAGCAGATCAATCAGGTTCGTGCTGAACGTTACCATATGCTGCATGGTTACTATCATGGCCAGCATTCCGACAAAGTTGACCAGAGCGGCCGCGTAAAAGAGATCCTGCACCCGGTTCCACTTAACGAAGCCAGCTTCGCCCGAGGGAAAGTGTTACGTGAGCTACCCCTGGCGAAATACCAAATGAATGTCGCCATGATCCGTCGCCATAATCACTCCATCCATGATCCGGATGGAGGCACTCAACTGGAAGATGGCGACATCGTCGTGCTTCAAGGTCCATCAGATAAGATCGATATTGGTGAAGCCATTCTTCTCTCTGGCAAATAGCCCAAACAGGAAGAAAAGCAACACGAAAGTTCTTCAGATTACTTCAGTTAGGATTAATTTTTGTCTGCTAAGCTAAACTCTTGAATGGATAAGTCCTTTAGCGTTTCTGATCAAAAAACAACCTGAAACGATTTCACATTTCAGATCTTTGCTTAAAGAATATCCAATGGCGGACGATAACCTTAAAACCATTAACAACGGATACATATATCCATTTGTCGGAGGAATACACCGTGCAAGTTCTACTTAGCAGCCATACAGCGTATACACAGGTTCGTCAGGAAGCGCTGGTTACTGGTGGTTTTGCTGATGGTAAAGATAGTAGCGGTCGTTCGGCATCTGCGGCAGATCAGTTAGTCGCTAAATTAGCAGAGAACATTCCTGGAATGAGCGTGTCGGAGATGAAAGGTCTCGACGCCAATGATTATTCTCCAGAGAAAGTTGCATCCCGAATTTCCAATTTTGTTGCTCAAGGGCTGGAACAGGCACGTGCACGTGGCGCGTCTGATGCTGACCTTGACAGTATGTATCAGGCAGCCCTTTCCGGTGTACAGAAAGGCTTCGATGAAGCGACCAAGATCCTTGAAGATCTGAACATGCTTACCCCTGATATTCAGACAACCATCGATCAAACCCACGACCTGACGTTCGAAGCGTTGGCTGGCCTTGCGCCTAATCCAAATAGTGAAACAGCGCCGTCCAGACAGGTCTCTATTTCTGCAGCTGAACGTTACTCAAAAGCTGAATCATTCTCGCTAGATGTAATGACCAAAGAAGGCGACAAGGTTTCTATTCGTTTTAACAGCGAAGCAAGCCAAACCAAATCCCTTGGCGCCTACAGTGATGGCGACAGCAGCGCCGTATCTTACGGTATAGAACGTAACGCCAGCAGTAACTATCGCTTTAGTGTGGAAGGTGATCTTAACGAAGATGAACTGGAAGCGCTACAAAGCCTGATTCAGGACATCAACCTGATCGCTGAAGACTTTTACAGCGGTGATGTTCAGGAAGCTTTTGAACAAGCAACTGAATTGGAGATGGACAAATCCCAATTGATGAACTTGAATGTAACTATGACCCAGTCAGCGAGCTACTCAGCCGTAACTGCGTACGAACAAGTTCAGCAGATGGACAACCCATTAGGTGATAATGGCCGCCATCTGGGTCAGCTGATGAACAACATGGATAAATTCATGGATAACCCAGCTCTGGGCTTCCTTGAGAATAGCCGGTTGTTCGGGGCAGACCTGCTGGATCAACTGGTCCATCAGGATATCCGTTACAAGGATGCAGATGAAGAATCCCAGAGCAAACTGGATGGTAACTTCGATCTTCTCAAAGATTTGATGACCCGGTTTGATCAGGACGACGCAGACGATTAACCCCCCTTCTTAATCGCTGCGAAAACTTGAAGCCGGCCCCCTTGGGCCGGTTTTTTTATGTGCGCTATTTGGATTTGAAAGAAGCCAACTAATGAACTTCCCTCTCACGTTGCAGTCTGAAAGCAATCGGAGGGCCACACCATGAAATTCCGCCACTTAACAGCATTACTGCTATCACTCAGCTTTTATCTAACTTCAATGCACACTCATGCAGTTCAGATATTTGAGCAACAAGGCACCCCGCCCTTGCTAATAGAACTCTACACCTCTGAAGGCTGTTCCAGCTGCCCTCCTGCTGACAATCATCTAGCGAAGCTGGTGAACTCCCCTGATCTATGGAAGAAATATGTTCCTATCGCCTTTCACGTAGACTACTGGGATTACATCGGCTGGCCTGACCGTTTTGCCCAACCAGAATTTAAAGCGCGACAATACAACTACCGGCGTTTAGGCAAAAGCCGCAGCGTTTATACCCCAGGGTGGTTTGTAGACGGCAAAGAATGGCGTGGGTTCTTCCAACGTAGAGATTACCCTCAACAGCAGAAAGCAAATGGCGGAAAACTAACGGCTGAGCTGGACAATAATCAGCTTATTGTGACTTATCAGCCCACAAGGGCACATCAAACACTGATTGCACATATAGCTGTATTAGGTTTTGATCTGAGCAGCAAAGTAACCGCAGGTGAAAACCATGGCCGGTTACTTAAACATCAGTTTGTTGTGTTAGATAAACAACAGAAAGCCCAGTTAGATTATCAATGGGAATTTACACTGCCTGAATTTAGATCTCCCAACCGTAAAGCTCTGGTAGTTTGGGTATCACCACGAGATCAAACTCCGCTGCAGGTTACGGGGAATTGGTTAAATAATGAGAAGTATCCGCCAACAGTGGCCAAATGAAACGAGGTCCAGCGACCGCAGGGAGCGATGCTGGCTGGGCTTGTTATGTTTATTTTCGAAGTATATACACTGCTTGGACATCTCTAGAGTTAGGGCCCTTTAAACTTGGTTTAGGTTTTGACGGACTTATGCATCTAGTTCTTCTATGCTTATGAAGGACATCTTCAATCATTTTTTTCTCAGATAACTCAACTTCATTCTCGGCCCAGTTGGTACCCAATTTATTAATAGATTGAGGTGCAGACCGAAAACTTACATTTTTAGAATCTTGATTTTCAACCTTCACTGGGATCGCAAACTCACCGTTATCAAGGAGAAAAACAAACTCTTTAGATTTTTCGTATTCCATATTATTCCTTAAACGTAACACTCTAAATCAGAGACTCGCCAACTCGATCCCTTCTGGATTTATTTGTGAGACATTTCCAGCGATGATTTGCATTCATTATTCTAAAAAGTGTTCTCTTATGTATACCAACGCTGATCATCAAAGCATACAGCGGGACAAGGACAATCCATTTGTAGCTAATTGATGTTCCCGCAATCACTACATTTTCAGAAACGGCAAAGTATATAAAAGCAAGTCCCATGCAAATATAACAAAACAGGAACATGGCCCAATAGCGCCCTATTAGCCAATTTATTCTCATGTCTTTTTGCCTAGTAATCTTGATCCTAATCAGGACTCGCTTTTCGTGCCATCTATGAAATTTTCGGTTTATAGTTGGTATATATACAGATATTTTACTCCAAACAAAGGGGATCCAGTTGAAAACCAGCTTGGTCAAGAAAAGGCCTACTAAAACAAAAAAGATCCCTGTAAACCACCAAGAAGGGTCTTCAAGGTTTTGCCAAATTTTCTCCATACAACACCCTTACGTATAAAGTTCAAAGCAGCCGCCCATTATGCATTGGATGACTTTACTTATTATACGTTTCCTTTATGATCGTTGATTTCTTTCAACGCCATTTGAATTATTTCCTGTTCAGTCGCATAACCAGACCTAGTTACTAATTTCATTATGATATCAGCAGATTGGTCATGAATTTCTTTTGCCATTCTGTTGAAGCTCACAACTTTAATTGCAAAATCATTTCTTCCTTGTTCCGTATATAAGTCATTACCATTTTCACGCAGTGAGTTATGGATAAGCCATTTTCTTTCATTATTGAATTTTCTTAGTTTTATCATAAAACTATTTGGAACATTTCCCACGCTATCGAGTAACCCAATTAATTGACCTAATGTTTTTTTGTTTATTTGGGACAACTTATACTCAGCATTTTCCCTTGTAACACCATTAGTATTAAACCTAATACAGAAGATGATATAGAACTTGCAAAGAGCCTCTTCGACATATTGAAGTTGCCAAACAGCCTCTCCAGTTTGTAAGTAATAAAACTCAAGTTCTTGTTGGTTTATTTGTCGACGCATAAATACCCTATCTGAAACATATAAGCCCTTGCTAAGCAAGCTGGCAGCATAGCCTGCCCCACTGAATTTACGAACGACTTTAGCAATTTATTAGGCTGCTAGGTGAACTCCCAAATAAGTGAAAAAATAAGAGTGAATAGACTGAGGGCTGTGAAAAATTTAGATTTGGCATACCCGTTAACGGCAGTTGGCCTCCAGGGTTTTTCAATATGGGGTTTGTCCTCGGCATATTTACACTTTTCTTCATACTCACGAATAGAGAGTTTATGTTCCAGATAGCGAGGAACAAAAAAATATAAACAAATAACGAAGATAGCTATAGCGAATAGTAAAAAGATGGTTGAGTTAGACATGATGATTTCCTTGCAGCCTAACGCCGCGCTCTTGGGCAAACCAAAGCGCAGTGTAAGTTTAGTTTGTCCCTAGCAGCGCCTTGTTAGCACTAAACACGGAGTTCATAAGCCTGCTTTAGCAATGACGTTAAAACTTCTGATTTACTCTCTACTTCTCTATCCGTAAGTTTTAACCTGTATGACCCCCACCGTTTATCGTAATCCAAAATATCAATGTCGGAGTCGGATATTTTTTGATCTATTTCTTCGGTTTGAGGCAATTTTATTTCTAAACGCATTCCGTTTTTTTGTGGCTTACAAACAGCAAAGTTAAGTGATCGGCCTTCAACAGTGAAACCTATATAGTGCTTGTTGTAATTCAATTCCACCGATGGCGAAAAGGAACGCGACATATCAAGTATCTTATCTGACAATGAGACGGTTTTCTTTGTGCCGCGCTTTGTTTCCCAGTAACTTCGATCTGTTGGTTCCGCTGTTTCTTCATCTTCATCCAGATAACCTAGCCTTACAGTATCTAGGACTTTGGTAAATTGGAGACCAATACCATCCGAGGTTTCTATGGCTGTAACTTGTATAGCCATAATAGGAATAAATCCATTGAACAGGCTCACTACATTTAAAAATCGACTGGTGATATCTTCGGCTATTATTACTGCAGTGTGATCGTACTGTGGATATTTTCGTTTTTCTATATCCCAATACTCTATGGTTCTAATAATATGAGATTCATCTGTGGCTCCTAGCTGGATCTCAACTTCATACCGCCCATGGCCATCTGAATCTTGTAGCAATAAATCTAGCCTCCCTGCACCAGCATGAATTCGCTCTTTATCCTTAAGAACAACATCACCTATGCCCAAAACACTTGGATCTTCAGCAATAACATCTTGCAACCACTTCTCATTAAGTTGAGCATGGCTTTTTAGATTAATTGTTTTTAACTTTACGTGCTTCATAGGTTCCTTTGATTGCTAACGCTGAGCATAGTGGAGAGGAGCGTAACGACAATCCGCTACAACTACTTGTAGGCCATTAGGTAGCACGGCATAACCTGAAACCAGCTCTATTGTGCCCATGACCCCCTCCGTCATGGTGATGTGAAGACTCATGAGCAGTACCTGAAACCTTTAAAGTAGTATCAGCCCTTGGAGCTTGCCTAGGCCTATCAGCAGGGCCAACTTTAGAACCTGCACCTAATTCATTGGTAGAGCCACTTATCTCATGTCCATGCTTACCACCATTATGCTCATGTGCCCCTGATTCTTTATAGGTTTTTGCCCCGTCAGTGACTGAAATATCGGCAAATAAATAATGTTCTTTTAGATTTTCTGTAATATCAATAAACCCCTTTTCGGGGCATTCCGTAGCAAAAAGTAATACTGATCCTTGAGGCGCATCAATATGACTAGCTGGCCCAAACCCAAAGCTGAAGAGTTCACGCCTCTCTTTTGTTATAAAGCTGGCATCTATAATTACCACCGTACAAACTATTACAAAAAGTGTAATTGCCCACTTTGGAATAATCTCAAGTAGCTCCTCAAGTATTTTTCTATCTGACATGTCTCTTCCTTTTTCATCACTAACAGCTAAATATATGACAGATTGACGCAATTACTTACGACAATTTGACATATATCTATGGAGTCTAGAATGAAGAAAGGCTTGTAGGTATCTGACTATCATAAACTTTCCTTGTCTGAGGATTTCCCGGTCCCGGAGAAATGCGTCAATTGACGCTAAATCCATACACTATCAAACACTTTACGTTACATCCAGATGCTTTAAAATTTTACTTCCCCCAAATTTTGTAGCCTTTAATAGCCCCGTTGGAACTTAACCTTAATGCCCTCTCCTTTCACTCTCCGTCCCTACCAGCAGGAAGCCGTTGATGCTACGCTAAGGCACTTCCGCAAGTCCGACGAAGCTGCAGTTATTGTTTTGCCTACAGGCGCGGGGAAAAGTCTGGTTATAGCAGAGCTGGCAAGTCTGGCACGCAGGAAGATTCTGGTGCTGGCGCATGTAAAAGAGCTGGTTGAACAGAACCATGTTAAATATCAGAGTTATGGTTTAACCGGGGGTATCTTTTCTGCGGGCCTTAAGAGAAAAGAGAACCAACACCAGGTGACCTTTGCCAGTGTTCAGTCGGTAGCTGCTAACTTAGAACAGTTTAAAGATGAATATTCGCTATTGATCGTAGATGAATGCCATCGGGTGAGTGATAACGAAGATGGGCAGTATCAGAAGATTATTCAGCTATTACGCGAACAGAATCCAAACCTGAAAGTGCTGGGGCTGACAGCTACGCCCTACCGTTTAGGTATGGGTTGGATCTATCGCTATCATTACAGAGGTTTTGCTCGTAGTGAGCAGGAGAAGCCGTTTCAGCACTGTATCTATGAACTGCCTTTGAGTTACATGATCAATCGGGGCTACCTCACCAAACCTGAGTTGGTTGATGCTGCGATTGATCAATATGATTTCTCAGCACTGAAGCAGAACTCTTTTGGAGAATATGCGGAAAAGGATGTAAACCAGCTCTTAAGCAAATATAGCCGTGTAACTAAGGCTATTATTGAGCAGATAGAACAACTGGCGGAAACTCGCAAAGCCGTTATGATCTTTGCAGCTACGGTTAAACACGCTAAAGAGATACACAGCTACCTTCCGCAATCAGAAACCGCTCTTATAACGGGTGATACCGACCAATCAGAACGTGATCAGCTGATTACTCGCTTTAAAGACCAAGAGATTAAATATCTGGTCAATGTATCGGTGCTGACCACTGGTTTTGATGCACCACATGTAGATTTTATAGCCATCCTCCGCCCTACTCAGTCCGTTAGTTTGTACCAACAAATCGTTGGGAGAGGATTGCGATTATCTGAAGGGAAAGAGAACTGTCTGGTAGTCGATTACGCGGGTAATAGCTTCAACCTTCACCACCCAGAAGTGGGAGAAAAGAAACCCAATCCAGATTCAGAACCGGTACAAGTGTTCTGCCCGACCTGTGGTTTTGCCAATATTTTCTGGGGTAAAACCGATGATGAAGGCAATGTTGTTGAGCACTATGGCAGACGCTGCCAGGGGCTACTTGAAACTGATGAAGAAGATACTCAACCAGAACAATGCGATTACCGGTTCCGCTTTAAAGAATGCCCTCACTGTAACGCTGAAAACGATATTGCTGCCCGAAATTGTCATAAGTGCCACAAAGCGATCATCGACCCAGATGACCAGTTAAGAAACGCTCTGAAACTGAAAGATGCCATGGTGATCCGCTGTGCGGGGGTTACTTTCGGCGCAAGTAACGGAAAGCTTCAGATCTGCTATCACGGTGAAGAAGGCGAAGAACTAAAAGAATCCTTTAACTTCGATAACCACGCCCAGCGGAAGCTATTTAACCAATTATTTGGCCGCAGAATGGCTGCAGGACAAGCGCCAACAACTTTTAATACTGCGGATGAGGTGATTAATCAACAAGCTAACCTCACCCACCCTGACTTTGTGGTAGCCAGAAAACAGAAACATTACTGGCAGGTACAGGAACGCATCTTTGATTATCAGGGTAGTTACCGTAAGGCTAATGAGCTGAGGTAAAGAGTTCGCTCTTTATCAGGGAACCCCAAAAGCTGTCGGGTACTATCGCGGTGAGGACACCGCTCCAACATTAGATAGAAATTGACTTATAGATAACCACAAAAAAGCCCCTGAAGATTTCTCTTCAAGGGCTTTTTCAATTCTTCGAAAAGCTTAAGAGAACATACCCTTAAACATAAAGAAGAAGATAATCGCCAGACCCGCACCTGCAGGCAGTGTTACTACCCAGGATACGAAGATAGTACCGACCATACGCATATTCAGGGCAGCCATACCTCGGGCAATACCTACACCCAGTACAGCACCTACCAGCGTGTGCGTAGTAGAGATTGGCAGACCAGTACCAGAAGCCACTACAACCGTTGTCGCTGCAGCCAGAGTTGCTGCGAAGCCACGGCTTGGAGTCAGCTCGGTGATATTAGTACCTACCGTTGCAATAACCTTGTGACCGTACATAACCAGACCAGCAACGATACCACCGCCACCCAGTAGCAGGATCCAGGCAGGCATCGCAGATTTCTGAGCAACCTCACCACCCGCGCTTACAACACCTACAACAGCAGCCAGAGGGCCTACAGCGTTTGCAACGTCGTTAGAACCGTGGGCAAATGCCATCGCACAAGCTGTAAACATCATCAGGATGCCGAACAGTTTCTCTACACTGGTGAAGTGGTGTTCACGATCAGCATCTGGATCAGGCTGGATTTTCTTCTGCATCTGCATACCAATCAGCATCACAACAATACCGATACCCACAGAAGCAATCGCACTCTGACCCCAAGTCATATCCAGACCAACGTGCTTCAGACCTTTAGTGAATGTCACCATTGCAATGATGAAACCCACCATGAAGATGTAACCTGGAATGTACTTTTTAGCATTCTCGAATGGATTTTCTGTATCCAATATGAGCTTCTGTACACTCCTGAAGAGGAAGAAGGCTATCAAGCCGGCGGTGACTGGCGAAACTACCCAGCTTGCAACGATCTTAGATACTTTACCCCAGTTAACCGCATCCATAGAGATGCCCACTGCAGCAAAACCTACAATCGCACCAACGATAGAGTGTGTAGTAGATACAGGCCAACCAAAGTGAGTCGCGATCAGCAGCCAGATACCTGCAGCTAATAGCGCAGACATCATACCAAACACTAGCAGTTCAGGTGTTCCACTCAGCAGGCCCGGATCGATAATACCTTTACGGATGGTCGACGTTACTGCGCCACCTGCCAGGTAAGCACCTAAGAATTCAAAAATGATGGCGATCATAATCGCCTGTTTCAGGGTCAGTGCCTTAGAACCAACCGAGGTACCCATTGCGTTAGCTACGTCGTTCGCGCCAACACCCCAGGCCATAAAGAAACCAAATACGCATGCGAGGATGACAATGATGTCACCGTATTGAGCAATAATTTCCATGAGTTAATAATTCCGAAGAGTTGTTATCGAGCGACAAGCAGCTGTAAACGACTGCCAACCTGCTGAGCACAATTTGCCAGATCACCAATAAGCATGATTACCTGATACAGGAACATCACATCCACAGGCGGCATATCTTTCTCAATAGCAAACAATTGCAGGCGAAGTTCACGTTCGTGTTCGTCTGCTACGTGCTCAAGCTTGTCCAGCTCTGTCAGCATTGTCTCGATGACATCCATCTCACGACCACCAAAGCCACTATTTACCAGCTCATCCAGTTCGTTTAATGCCGTCAGCGCCTGCTCAGAGGTTTTCAGTGCAGAACGAAGTAGCTCTGTCATCTGAGGCTGCATCACTTCAGGCACCTGCATCTGACGACCCAGCATCAGACCCGCAATATCCTTAGCGCGGTTTGCGATCTTGTCCTGCATACGGACAACTTCCAGCAGATCGGTACGAGGTACCGGCAGAAAAACACTTTTAGGGAGGTTCTGACGAATTTCCTTCTTCATCACATCCGCTTCACCTTCCAGCAAAGCGATACGATTTTGAACTTTGGTTGCTTCATCCCAATCATCAGCAATAACAGCGTCAAAAAATGGGATAAGTTCGACAGCACACTCCTGTGCTTTGGCGATATGCTCCTGCATTGGTTTGAACGGAGAACGTGCAAACATCTGCAAGAATGGGTTACCGGTGGAAACCATACAACGCACCTTTGAAAGTTTAAAAAACTGGTCGAGCATCAGTGTACTCAGATGCGCGAATTATGACGGAATTATTACGGGGAGTAATTACAGAATTGTTACAATTTAGTCATTTTTCGGTAAAAAAACTGAAATATTTGATTGAGCCGCATTTTCTAATATACAGAGAATATCTCTTGTAAATCAGTTGCATAACTTTGTATATACATAATAAATATTAAGAGGGGACAGATTTAAATCTGCCCCCTCATCTGAAACTCAGATCTTCTTCCTGAACAGATATCCATCCATACCTTGTTCTGCAAAATCGTGCTCATAAACAACCAGATCCAGCTCTGGAAAAATCTCTGAATACTCTTCAATTTGTAAACAAAAACGTTCAGAAAAACCTGTACGTTTATGGTGCTCTAGATTGAAGGTTGTTATCAGAAGAGTGCCTCCGCTGTTTAGCAAATTGCTTAGCTTAGGCCAGAGAAAACTGGCAGGTTTATAGCGGGCAATAACAATGGAATCAAACTGGCCCAATACTGTTAGGTCTGTCTCTTCCTGTTCCAGATCCACAACATGCGTTTCGACAGAGCAATCAGCTTGCGAGAAGTGTTCTTTTAGACACTCCAGGCCAACAGGCGATATATCTGTAGCAGAAACCTGAAAACCTTTCTGAGCAAGGAATAAACCGGCTGCACCATCACCTGATGCCAGATCCACTACCCTGCCCGGGCTCAAGCTTTGCCAATGACGTTTCAGAAAATCGGGTGCTTTGGGAACCACACCAGACTTATTTTGATAACGGCTGTCCCATTTCTGCTGGATTTTACTCATGGTGACTCTTCGGCAAGATATATATGGAGGGGTTGTAAATTTGGGCTTTATAAAGGTAATGCGGCTATCACTTCGTAATTTCTAAAACCCTGTTTTTTCCAGAAATGATCGGCAGCCTGATTATCCGGATGCCATCCTACCTGCACAGAAGTGGCCTCTTTATTCGCTAACCAACGCTTAGCTTGCTCTACAAGTTGAGATGCGATACCCAAGCGGCGGTAATCCGGCTCAATCCAAAGATTAAAAATCACACCGCTAATTGGATTTTCAAATCCGGCTTGCTGATTTAAAACGGCTGAGATGGTTCCTATACAGGCACTCTCTTTAATTTCAGGTTGAAGCATTTCCGCTTGGAGAACTTCCACCTGAAATACCACAGCGCTCTCAGACTTAACCGTGTTATTGAGCATTTCACTCAACAATGGTTTTCGCTGATCGATGATCGCCTTACCGAATGGCTGAAAATGATGTGAAGGCAGATCCAGAGTCAGCGATTCCCACATACAAAGAATCCGTTCACATCCCTCAGCTTTTACTTCGCTGATTAAAATGTCGGGGCTCGAACTCACAGGTAACCTCCTTCAAAGCAAGATCCCCAATAGTAACGCTAACAGCTGCTGCGAAATAGCACCTACTTCAGTTCTTGCGAAAAACGGTACTCTAGAGTTTTCCCATCAATTTTGGATAAATCCTCTGCCGTTTTTTCTATAGCAGTCAGACGATCTTTCGCACTTGGGTGGCGCTTACTGAATGTTTTCCAGAAGGGATGATCCGCTTGCTGCGCATCTATTTTTTGCAGCACCTTAACATAAGCTTGTGGATCGTAACCCGCTCTGGCAGCAATCACCATGCCCATGCTATCTGCTTCTAACTCATCCTCTCTAGCCAATCCGTTGCTATAGATGTCTTGGATCCCATTGAGTAATTTACTCTCTGCAGATACGTCAGCAAATACAGGTGAACTGGATACCGAAGAATCATTGTCACGGCTACTGTCATGAGCAAACTTCAATAGATCAACCGCTACGCCAACCTGGGCTTCTTTTTGAATAGCTGCCAGATGATGCTTCTTCACTACATGGGCTATCTCATGGGCCAATATGCCCGCAAGTTCAGCTTCATTATCCAACTGAGACAATGTGCCTGTGGTGATGTAGATAAAACCACCCGGGGTTGCAAACGCATTGAAGCTATCATCACGTAGTACAGCAAACTGCCACGGAACCTCTGGTCTCTCAGTATGTTGAGCTAACCAGTGACCTATTGAGCTGACATACTGTTGAACATCTTTGACGTTGTAAAACGCACTGTTTTTCAACAATACACCACTTACTTCCTGACCAAGCTCCACCTCTTCTTCCAATGTTTTTTCAAACATATCTGAAGATTTCGAGGAAGCATCCATTAAGGGTTTCAAATTTATGTTATTGACCTGACAAGCACTCAGCAGACCTAGCGAAAGAAACAACAGGAAGGCCTTAACTGACATTCCAATTTTAGTGATCCACATAACTGACCTCTCTGGAACTCAGTCCTGCTTGTTTAGCGAAACTTACCGCTGCAGCACGCTCAACCTGAACCGATTGCACCCGTTTCAGATCGACACCCCTGCCCCTGCCGGATACGTCATTTTCCGACAAACCCCGGACACCGGTAGTGAGTGTTGTTTCTGCCCGGTACTGTGCTGTGCCAGCCAGCATTTTATCTGTGCTGTGTGGGACATACCGCACAGCAATCATTTTTAACCAGCCTTCGTTAGATAAAGCCTCAACCTGATACCAAGCCCCTTTACGCTGTAGAATTCTCAACGGGGTATTTTGAGGAAGTTGTTGCAACTTGATACTTTGAATACCAGGGGCATTATGTAAAGCAACTGTACGCACAGTGTAGGCATCTTGCGCAACACAGTTGCCAGAGACAATAAGGAAGGAAAGCGAGGCTATTACTTGCTTAAGATTCATCACACAACCTCCTTGGTTGGTAAATCGTAACTAGCTCTTCTCGCCCTTTAACCTTATAGTCACCAATGAGTACGAAGTCAAAAGCGTCACCACACGCCTGTCGGGTTTGCTCAGAAACCAAAAGCCGGTAACCGGTTTCTTTAGTCAGGCCTTCAATTCGGCTCGCCAGATTTACAGCATCGCCTATAGCCGTGTAGTCATAGCGGCTAGGGGTACCAATTGCACCAACCACAACCTCCCCGGTATGGATGCCAATTCCAATATCAAAATCAAATAATCCAAACTCTCGACGAAATTTTTTCATCTGCTCAATCATCTCCAAGGCGGCATTGATCGCAGACACTTCCTGATTGGGGTCTTCTACTGGCTCGCCCCAGAACGCCATAATTGCATCACCAATAAATTTATCCAGGGTCCCCTGATGCTGGAAAATCACCCCCACCTGGCGAGAAAAATACTGATTCAGAAGATCGACAATCTCCGTCGCAGAACGATATTCGGATAGATGGGTAAACTCACGGATATCGGTAAAGAGAATGGTTACACGGGTGCTTTTTCCCAATAAAGCCTGATCCGCTGTACCTTGCTCCAGCAGAATTTTCACAACCTTGGGGTCAAGAAAGCGGCTAAACACTTCAACGGTTTTCTGAGCTTGTTTCTGCTGCTGCAGGTGGCGATGGCTAAAGAACAGAATCGCCCCGAACAGATAAAGCACACTCCACCCCACAACCGGTAGTTGGTAGGCATACTCAACCAGTGACCAGTAACTCAAAATGAAAAGCGCACTGATAAAAGCAATTAAAGCGCCTAAGGCTGCGAGTACATTCTCAAGCATGAAGAGGAACAGCATAAGAATGAAATACAGCAGAGCAAACAACATAAGTTGTTGCGCGAATGTTAGCTCACTAAGAAAACGTTGGCTGAGAAATCCATCAATGGCAGTCGCCAGAATGAACACACCCGGATAGGTACCACTGATAGGAGTTGCTTGAATATCATGCAAACCCGCCGCGGTTGACCCAATAACAATTATTTTATCTTTAAAGGAGCCTGGGTATGCATTCGGTTCAGTTGTGGTTAGTTGGCTGTACACCTGATGATAAGGCAATCGCTTATAGGGTTCCTCATCACCATACCAATCTAGGAACACTTCATTTTGTTCAGTTCTGAACCCTGTCAGATCGTAGGCGACTTTGGCGGGTAATGATTCCAATCCCCAACCATCAATACGTATAACAGGAGAGTAACGCCGTCCAATTCCATCTGGATCAATTTGAAAGTTGATAGTGCCTAAGCGCCAGGCTTTCGGGTCTACCGCTTTGGGTAGCACTAAACTTGCGTGCGGCGGCATGGGTTTTGAAATATCAGAGGATGTTGCAGGACCAGAGACTTGTTTTACCTCTGATGGAGGAAACACTTCTAATGTTTCCGGGTACTGATCAAGCCTGGGGAACATAGCATCTGCATCTGTTTTTAGATGCAGTATCGGCAGATATACATTGTTAGTCTGCCTAAGCACTTCACTAAAATACTGGTCACTGTCTGGGTTATAGATATCCGGGTCAGCAAACAGAATATCAAACACAATGGCTGCCGGTTTCTGCTGCTGTAATAGCTCAACCATCTCAGCATGGATAGCACGTGGCCATGGCCAACCTCCGGCAAGAGGAGCCATGTTATTTAAACTCGCATCATCAATATCAATTACAACAATACGATCATCGGGGGGATTAAGCTCTGCCCGCTGGCGAATGGCAAAATCGAGCCATAAATTATCCAAAGAAGAAACGGCAGAAACTTTGGGGAACAGAAAGAAACAGGTAAATAGCAGACAACTAATTAGAAAGAGCGTTTTATGATCAGAATTGCGCTGCAGAGTTTGCACCATCCTATCCTTTCTATAATTCTGAGACAGTTTTATCTTTCAGTAGCATAGGCCAGGAAACAGAAGATACAAAAAAGCCCTGCTAAACAGGGCTTACTAAAACTAAACGTTATCAGAAGATTCCTAACTCCAACTTGACCTGATCACACCAGTTATTCACGCGCTCATCCGTCTGCTCACGCTGCCAATCTTCATCCAGGGCCAAGCCTACAAAATGTTTCTTATCAGCTGTCAGGGCTTTGGATTCTTCAAACTCATAACCTTCCACTGGCCAGTGCCCTACTATCTCAGCTCCCTGTTTAGCCACTTTGTCATGTAACATGCCCATCGCGTCTACAAACCATTCTGGATAACCAAACTGATCGCCCAAGCCAATCAAAGCGACACTCTTGCCGCTGAGGTCGATCTCATCAACGCTATCCCAGATATCGAGCCAATCCTCCTGCACCTCACCATAATCCCAAGTGGGAATAGCAAAGATAAGCAATTCATAATCTGTTACACGATTGAGGGAGGTATCAGCCACATCAAACAGGTCAATCTCTCCTGCATCCCAATGACTGTTAACTTTATCCGCAATATCGCCAGTATTTCCGGTAGTGGTTCCGTAGAACAGTGCTGTTTTCACGATATTTCCTTAAACTAAATACCAAGATGCAAATAATAACAATTATCACTAGCATCTCAAGTATTAGACAAGAAAAAAGGGAGCATTGCTCCCTTATTTTGATAATAATTCTCTAAACCATTACAGACTAGTTACCTGGCAACATCTAACTGACGTAAGCGCTCTATTGCCTCTACTTCGCGATCGATATTATCCATCTCGGATTCAACATCAGAGATATAGTGGATGCTCTCTTGCACCTGTTGATCAGCCACAGAGGACGATTCAACAAGACTCTGCATCTCGGAACTCAAAGATTGTGAGCTATCCGCAATCTTCTCCATAAACTGCTCAGTATTGGAGATCGTATCGCGAATCGAACTGATTGATGTGGTCACAGCGTGTACTGTATCGCCCGTCTGATCCAGACTCTGCTGGGTATTGTGTGATAGCTGTCGCACCTCATCGGCTACAACGGCAAACCCACGCCCTGCTTCACCGGCACGAGCAGCCTCAATCGCCGCATTCAATGCCAGAAGGTTAGTCTGATCTGCGATACCCGAAATAACATTCAGAATGGAAAGCACCTCTTCCGAATTGTGCTTTAGATCCTCAACCTTAGTGTGCAGCTCTTGTCGCTCACCACTCTGGTTCTCTATATCCTGAGAGAAGCCCATAAAGCGTTCCTGAATATCATTCACAACACTTCCGGTGCTCTGGGCATAGTTCGCAACCTGCCCAAAACTATCAACCATCTTACGCAGCAGAGGGCGATATTCCCCCATACACTCGACCAGGTGACCTTGAAGCTGGTTAATCTGCTCCAGGCTGTTAATTCGAGAATTGAGGAAGTATTGACGGAAATTACTGTAGTGGAATGGGAATTGATCCGCATACTCATCAGTAAATCGCTCCCCATCTTTGACTTTAAAGAAGAACAGAGCCGTGAGGGTCTGGTTCATATGTACACCGAGCAGTTCACCAAAGGTTGAAAAACCTGCTACAGCCATATCATCAAAATCACGAACTTGGGAGAGACTCGCTGCATTGTTCAGTCGACGAAGGACACAGTCATTAGCCAACATAGCAACAGGCTGTCCTGGTTTCCCATGCATAAACTGACGGAACTCCTGAGACGTACTTTGCGCGAAATCTTTTGCCTTAACCAGGTAGAGGCGATCACCAAACTCAAGGTCACAGAAGAAAGCGATACTGCCATCTCCCTCATTGATTGCCGCAATAGAACGGACAAATAGCTCTCCACCAATCTCTACAGCAAAAGAGTAACCCACCAGCGCATCACCAAGGCTTGATGGCGAGCAGTGGAAATGATCACAGAGGAGATCTACCAGAGTCGTCAACTCATGGCTTCCATCCCTTATAACTGATTTAACAACACGGGTGTGAACATCAGACTCAGCGACCACAAAAGAAGTACTGGTCTTCTCAAAGTTATGTGCTTTGAAAACACCATATCGGGTATTTTTGGCTAACTTAACAAAGATCACGACCGCCTGATTATGCGCAACTCGATCGCCGTCAAAAACTAGCGCCTGTTGGAAATCCAACTTACCGCCTGCAGAACCACCGACAAAATAGCAAGGGAATCGACCACTGTCGTATAAGCCCTGCATAAAGAAGTTCTCACTGGCAGACAGACCGTCAAAGAAGGTTAATGCCAAGGTATCCTGATAGTTGATATCGAATGGAGGGTTTACCCGACTAAATTCAGAAGCCAGCTTAGCAACACGCTCTTTTCGAGTCATGGAAACATTGCCAGCGCGAATATCTTCACAGTGCAGTGGAATTGAACTGACAAATACATCAGCAAAAACTTCACTGCTATAACTTTGAACTACAACATTATCCCAGTGGCTGTCAGCCTGATGATATAGCCCTCCCTGACATGAACTCAGCTCCCCTGCCGTCATGACACCAATCACTTTGGATACATTTGGAAGAGCCGCTTTAATTTGTCTAACGGTGCTTTCAAATTCCAGATGGGGCGAGATAAATGCGATAACCAACGCTGTTGATGAGCGCTTAAATTCCAGTGACGCTAGAGATTCCTGGTTAATCTCCCGACTACTCAGGGATTTAACTTTAATGACCTGCTCTTCAACGGAGGTGCTTTTGGCGGGTTTACTACGACTAAACCAAGACATACTTCAGTACCTTTTATTATAAAGCCCCTGCTCTGTGGCGGAGTCCTTCTAATCTCTGACTAATAGTTTTTATACTTTATCCGCAACTTTACTAATTAAAGACAGGGATGTCAGATTTGAACAGCTAATTCCGTAAATTTTAAAACTGAATAACTAAGAGAATAGCACCAAAGAAGCAAGGGAAATCCTGTATTGAATAACGTCTTGTTTAGAAACAAAAATGCCCGGCATAAAACCGGGCATTCATTAGTGATGGGCTTATTAAATCAAGCTGGGCTTAACTCACCTTCATCAACCTCACTTTCTTCAATCTCAGCTGCAGGTCGTTGAGCACCTTTTTTATTCACGTGTTTCTGGTGAATTTTATCAAGCTGACGATCAATTTTATCTGACAATGCATCCAAAGCTGCGTACATATTATCGGCAGAAGCTTTAGCAAAAATATCTTTACCTGCTATATGGATAGTTGCCTCAGCCATATCTTCACGATCATTTTTCTCAAGGATAACGTGCGCACTAGTAATAACTTCATAACGCTCCTGACTGCAGCTCAACCAATCATCTACTTTCTCTTTGATTGCATCAGAAACCTTCGCATTGCGGTGAGTAATTTTAATGTTCATGGTAAATCCTTAATGCATAACGCATGTTGTTACCGGAGAGCCGTTGTTAGGTTTTATATGCCCTCCTTGCACTTACAGTAGTACCACTCCCACAACGTAATTCAAGCTCTTTTTAACACTCAGAGAAATAAAAATGACTTATCTTAAAAACAGGCTGTAAATTGGTTTCATTGTAAAAAAAAGGTGTTATAGTCGAATGGATTTGTCGCTGAAGTTAAGCCTATTTCGTACTTTCCTTGGCCTTCTTTGATGATAGCGATAGCAAACCCGCACCAAAGATAAGACCCACCCCAAGCCAGCTGTTCAGTCCTAATACCTCATCCCAAAGCCACCAGCCAAACAGTGCTGCAAACGCGACAGAAGCATAGGTATACGGCCCTAACTGGCCCGCAGGAGCCAAACCATAGCCTTTACTTAAAAGTAGCTGCGCCACTGTGGACGTGATCGCCATCAATAGTAACCAGAGCATCTGTTCTAATGTCGGCATCACCCATACCAGTAATGCCGGAACTAAAGATAAACACGAACTTATCAGCGCAAAATAGAAGACAACCCGTTGTGGCGATTCTGTGCTGCTCATCCGCCTGATAATCACTTTTGCCAATGCACCAAGCATGGCGCCGAATAAGGCGATCAGAACTGCAGTTTTCAGCGTTCCTGAGCCGGGATTAAGGACCAGCACAACCCCCGAAAATCCGACAAGAATCGCAAGCTTTACAGACAAACTAACCCTTTCTCCTAACCAGAGGAAAGCAAAAATAGGGATAAAGAAAGGGGCTGTTTGTTTAATCAATGCTGCTTCAGCTAAGGGCAAATGTCCCCAAGAATAGTAGAGGCACATCATCGCCGTAACCCCTACTGTTGCTCGCATCACATGGAAGCGTAGATGATCTGTTTTGATTGCTTCAAAGCCGTTACGTAAAAGCCAGGGCAGAAGCAGGAATAAGCCAAACAGGTTACGAGCAAAAACAATAATTTCAGTGGGCAACTCACCTGTCACCTGCTTCACAACCATTCCTGAAACAACCAGAAACAGTTCTGATAAGACGATCAACAGTGCACCTTGATAGATAGGATTTGCCGGCATAATAAACACAAAAGAGCCCCCAAAAGGGGGCTACAGTTTCAAACTAGAAATGTGAGAGGGTTTAAACCTCAATCACCTCAAACTCGCTACCCAAAGACTCAGCCTGAGCAAGGTTGGTTACCACAGCAACACTAGCATCAGCGTTTCTCAGGTACGTCGCTGCCACATGTTTGAGGTCATCAATAGTTACTTTAAGAACTCGGGAGCGGAATGCTTTACGCTGTTCAGGAGTACGACCAAACAAGGTGGAGTGGAAAGCCTGTTTAGCTTCACCTGCTGGAGAGCCCGGTTTATCAATTGAGCTGACTACTCCAAGGATCGCCTCTTCCAGTTTCTGATACTCATGATCATTATTCAGTAACCACTCAACTGCCGCATCAAAGTCATCCAGCGTTTCAGATAAACGAGGGTCACGGTAGGAGAAGAAACGAAAAGCCGCATCACCAGAATCCTGCCCTGCTCCTGAACCATATGCCCCACCCTTTTCACGGATTGCACGGTGCAGATAACCGTTACGCAGGAATTCACCCAGAATCGTTAATGCAGCTGAATCCGGATGCTCTACTGGCACTGTCGGATAGGATTTAGCGCAGAAACTTACCTGAGTACTGGTAGTCCAGGCCTGCTTAACTGTATCTCGCAGTTCTGGCAGCGTGAACTTGTCAGCAGTTATATCAGTATGGCTCCAATTGTTTTCCAGCTCCGACTGTAACAACGCTTGTTGCTCTTCTTCGGCCACAATCAGGAACTGTCTTGGAGCCTGTTGGATTTTGTTATGCATATGAGATAACTGATCTGCTAGTTTTTGCAGCTCAGTTTCATCGGCTAACAGATCATCCAAACCTTTAAAGAACTTAATCGATTCCAGACCTTTAGTCGCCTGAGCCAGCGCAGCAGCTGGACTCATTTTAGAAGTGGCAGCCATCATCGCTAATGCATGGCCATGGCCGGTGATGCTCTGTTCCTTACGAGTACGAGTCTGAGAAACCACTTCACGAATACGTGGCAATTCATCGAAACGCGCACTACCAAGCGTTTCTTTTAGCAGAGCAGTTAGCTCTTTCTGTTTGCTTACCAACGCTTTACCCGACAGGGTGAAGTGTCCGGAGATATCCTGTTCATTTTCCGGTGCACCACGGACAGATACAAAAGCATGCACTCCACCCGTAACTTCTGTCTGGTACTGCTGGTTTTCCTGATAAGTTCGATCACCACAGCCCAGCTCAGTCAGCAGATGGCTATATAGTGGAACCAAGTGCAGTTCGTTTTCCGTCAGCTGCGGCAGTTGAACAATGATCTGCTGGTAGACCAGCCCATTGGTACCACGGTCATAACGGGTCAGAGGCAATTGAGAGTCCACTGCCGTCGCTTCTGGCACAGACATCTCTTCAGGTACATCATTCAATGTCACCTTAGGTAGGATAGATTCATCATCTTCCTGATTTTGTCGTGCCTCCAACGCAGCAGCTCGATCAATAATCTGCTGAGTCTCTTCTTCAGTAAGCCCCGCTTTGATCTTGGCAAGCTTCGCTTTTTCTGCTGCATCACGGTGCTCAGCCAGCTTATTGTCTGGACGTAACGTCAGGCGAACTCGGTGCGGATTATCCAACAGTTCCTGAACCATATTCTGTACGAAGTCAGGCTGTTTGATCTCTTCACGCAGCTTTTCCAGCACCGGATCCAGATTCAGCAATGCAATTGGATCGCCATCATTAACCGCTGCACCCAATGAAGACATTATCAGGCTCATTCCGTAAGGGTAGCCATCACCATTAATCTCACGTTGCTGTAACTCCAACTGGTGCAACTGGGCGTCAAGCATCGCCTGTGGAACACCTTCCTCGGCAACCTTAGTCAGTACATCCAGAACCAGTTTTTCAAAAGCATCTGCAGACTCAGGCTCACTACCTTCCAGGCCACACATAAAGCTCATCTCGCGATTGGAATCTTCCAAACCACAAAGCGGCGAAGGAGCACTGCCCAGATCAGTCGATTCCAATGCGTAGCGAAGTGGAGACGCACTGTTATCCAGCAGTACACGAGACATGAGGTGAGCTTTTAGCTGCCCTTCCAGATCGCTTGAGTTACCCATCAACCATGCCAAAACATGGTGGGTTTTAGCAGAAGTATCTTCCTGATCCAGATCGTACCCTTCCTCTACACGTAGTGGTGAGTGGTAGCGTTTTTCATCATGAATCTCAATGCTGCTATCCAATTTTTCAAAACGGGATAACGCTTTCTCTTCAATAAAACTCTGAAGTTCTGCAGCAGGAATATCACCAAAGGTCATGATCACCGCGTTAGTCGGGTGATAGTGTGTTCTGTAGAACTCTATCAGTTCGTCATAACTCAGATCAGGAATGCTCTCAGGCTCACCACCGCTGTTATGATGATATGTCGTCGTTGGGAAAAGGTATTTGGTTACTGATTGCCATAAACGGGATACTGGTGAGCTCATCGCCCCCTTCATCTCGTTGTAAACCACACCTTTATATTCCAGATCAGACTCAGCATTATCCGGCTCAACAAACTCAATACGGTGCCCTTCCTGCTCAAAATCCAGTTGATCAAGACGGCTGAAGAAAACCGCATCCAGATAAACATCCAGCAGGTTAAAGAAATCCTTACGGTTCTGACTAGCAAATGGATAGGAGGTCCAATCACTACTAGTCATCGCATTCATAAACGTGTTCAGGGAACGGCGCGTCATCATGAAGAAGGGATCACGCACTGGGAAACGTTCACTACCACACAACGCTGTATGCTCAAGGATATGTGCCACACCTTTGGAATCTTCTGGAACGGTCCTTAAACCAACCAGAAACACATTTTCACTATGATCAGCAGCGATATGAAAATGAGATAACCCGGTTTTAGTGTGCTTGTATTCAGTCACATCAATACCCAGAGACTCAATCTTCTCTGTGCGGACAAAAGCAAATGCAGAATGACATTCAGCGGTGTTCAGCGAATTGGTCATGTATAAAAAAATTCCTGTAGCAATCTTGCGTTATAACCCTAAGCATAGACTGTGGGTTTCTGTTGATCCGATTGTAATGGCTATTATCTGCAATGAACATCCATCTCTGACGCCTAAACCTGCAAAATCAGCTTTCATCGGCAAGATAACAGGATTTCGCAGGCCAATATCAGGCATAGACAACTACAACTCTGCTTTTAAAACTTAAATAGCAATGCTCTACAGACCTTGATAACCCCATGATTATAAAAGCGAAAAATTACTATCCAATTTAATTATAGATTTTTTGTGCAACGCACAAAAAAAGATTTGACAGGTCATTTATTAACCACTATATTGAACCCAAATGCTGCAATGCACAAAACAAATTTTGATTCTCAGAGGGATTGAAAATGTACGAAGATCTGATGAAAGACGTTCAGGAAAAAATGCAACCAGCTATCGATGTTGCTGAAGTAAACAAAAAAGCACTGGAAACTCTGTTTTCTCTGCAGTCTGAATATGTAACAGATTTCGTTGACTCTAGCGTAGCTCAGCTGAAAGCTCTGTCCGAAGTTAAAGAAGCTAAAGAAGCTGTAGAGCTTCAGGTTAAATTCTTCAAGGAACTGGAAGGCAAAATGACTTCCGTTGCTGAAAAAGAGATGGCTGCACTGACTGAAGCTAAAGAAGAGATCTCTGGTATCGTTGAGAAAAGCCTTTCTGAAATCAGCGAAATGCCATACATGTCTGATTTCAACAAGTTCCTGACGGAAGCAGCTGAAGCAGCTACTGCAACTGCTACTGCAGCAGTAACTCCAGCGGCTGAAGTTAAAGCAGCACCTACTAAAGCAGAACCTACGCCAGGCGTTAAAGTTGAGACTGCACCTGCTCCTGCTAAGAGAGCACCAGCTAAGAAAGCACCGGCTAAACGCAAGCCAGCTGCTAAAAAAGCTGCTCCTGCTGCTGAGTAATAGTTTGTTCGTCTGGGGTCACGTTACGATCCCACTTCTCTACTCTGGCTGGTTTTATCACCAAGCCTTATCCTTTGCCGGTCTCCCAGACCGGCCTTTTTATGGATATAAAAAAGGGGACAGTTTTAAGACTGTCCCCTTTTTCGTTTCCGCAAAACGGCTCAATGGATCGCTACGTTCTTGAAAGACTTGGCCAACTTGTATCCAGCTAATATCAGATCGCTTCTAACTTCGCTAAAGCTGGCAATGGCCCTTCTAGTCCCATTGCAAACTGCATCACTTTATTTTTAGCTGGCGTAATGCGCTCTGCCAGACCAAAACCAATGTTTCTCAACACTTTAAGAGGCTTATTCTGGTTGCTGAACACGCGATAGAAAGCATCCATGGTCTGCATCATCACTAGGTTATGCTGACGTCTCTGCTTTTCATAATCCTGTAAAACGGAAAGAGAAGTATAGTCCTCACCTACACGCTGAGCTCGAAGAATTGTTTCAGCAAGTGCTGCAGCATCAAGCAGACCAATATTCACACCCTGCCCTGCCAATGGGTGAATCATATGTGCGGAATCGCCGGCCAGAGCTACGCCTTCTGCAACATACTGCTGAGCATGCTGTCGACGCAGCGGGAAGAAACCTCGTTCCAGCAGTTGATCAATTTCACCTAGGCATTCAGGGAACGTAGCAACCAGTTCAGCCATAAACTGCTGGTCATCCAGCTCCATCAGACGCTTCACGTTATTCGGCGTGTTATACCAAACCAAGGATGCATTGTTGCCAGACAGAGGCAGAAACGCCAAAGGACCGGTTGGTGTAAACTGCTGCCAGGTAATATCCTGCTGCGGATAAGCAGTAGTTACTGAAGCCACCAGAGCAAATTGCTCGTAATCCCACTTATGTACACCGATTCCTGCAGCCTGACGAACCCGGGATTCGCCTCCATCAGCAGCGATCAGTAACTTAGCAACGATTTCTCGATCGTCTTTTAAACGAACAATACTGCTACCCGGAGAGTAATCAATCTCCTCGACACCTGCTGGACAGATAAGATCGATATTATCGAAGGCCTGTAAGCGCTCCAGCAGTGATAGTTGTATCACCCTGTTTTCTACAATATGACCCAGATACTCATGCCCGATATGATCTGAGATAAACTCTGTTGCAGCTTTCTCTTCATTGGATTCCCAAACTTTCATACGACGATAAGGGCAGGTACGACGGCTCAATACACCATCCCAGGCCCCAACCATCTGCAGAATATTCTGAGAAGCAATACTAATAGCAGAAACACGAAGATCATTGGGTTGTGCAGCTTCAAACTCAGGCGGATAGAAGTTTTCCAGCACTGCAACAGAGAGATCACTATCTCCCAACGCACAGGCGATGGTCGCACCAACCATACCCCCACCAACAATCACAACATCGTAACGTGTATTCATTAAGCTCAACCGGATCGAATCGTTATAATTGCCCGACAGTATACCCAAAGCGCCTCATGAGTTCTTGAGAAAGATCAAAGCTGATAGCTGTCTATTGATTCAGATGCTCAGACCAATCTTTTCACTTTGTCGCTCTCATTTACTCTATAATGCACGCCATCTACTTTACTGCCTTCAACATTCGAGCTGCCGCTAGTGTCTGATAAAAAATCGAAAACAAAGTCTGAAACTAAATCTGCAAATACCGCTGATAATAATTTCTCTCTGCTTGATCTGCCTCCACGCATGATCGAAAACCTGAACCGCTTGGGTTATAAGCAGATGACAGAGATTCAGGCGCAAGCGATTCCTCAGGTTCTAGAAGGTAAAGATCTAATTGCCAAAGCTAAAACAGGTAGCGGGAAAACCGCTGCTTTTGGTATCGGTTTGCTACTCAAACTAAGACCAAAGCTGTTTTCGGCACAGGCTCTGATTCTCTGTCCTACACGTGAACTGGCAACACAGGTAGCTAATGAGCTGCGTAAACTGGCGCAATATACTGAAAACCTGAAAATACTTACGCTGTGTGGTGGTCAGTCTATAGGGCCTCAAATTGGCTCATTACAGCACGGCGCTCACGTTATTGTGGGCACACCAGGCAGGATCAAAGATCATCTGCGCAAACAAACGCTAAAACTTGATCGCGTTAACACACTGGTTCTGGATGAAGCTGACAGAATGCTGGATATGGGTTTTGCCGATGATATACGCGATATCATCAAGCACACACCTGAAAAAAGGCAGAGCCTTCTGTTCTCAGCTACTTACCCGAAAACGATCAACCAACTCTGTTCCGATATTCTGCGTAACCCGGTTAAAGTTGAAGTTGAAGCCACGCACAGTAAGAGCCAGATTGAACAGTATTTCTTTGAAATCGATAAAGCTGACAAGCTGAATCAGTTCTCAGCGATTCTGAGTCATTACCAGCCGGAATTTGCAGTTATCTTCTGTAACACCAAACAGAGCTGCAAAGATGTGCAGCAAAAACTCTGGCAGTTGGGTTACAAAGCGAAAGCGATCCATGGTGACCTGGAGCAGAAAGAGAGGGATCAGATTCTCACTCAATTCAGCAACCGTAGTATACCCTTCCTGATCGCTACTGATGTTGCTGCCCGCGGTCTGGACATTGATGATCTGCCTTGTGTTATCAGTTATGAATTAACCCGCGACGCAGAAATACACACCCACCGAATTGGACGTACGGGTCGTGCTGGAAAAACCGGTATTGCGCTTAACCTCTACCAACCTTCTGAAGCCTACAAAGTTAATTCCATAGAGGATTACCTGGGTGCAGAGTTTGAAGCAACGCCGATCCCTGAAGCAACAGAACAAGCTGCGGCAATCCAACCACCCATGGTCACGCTCTCCATCGCTGGCGGTAAAAAGAACAAGGTTCGTCCTGGAGATATTCTTGGGGCACTGACAGGTGATGCAGGAATCCCTGGAGCACAGGTAGGAAAAATCAATATATTCGATTTTGTTGCTTACGTGGCAGTGGAGAAGTCTGTTGCGCGCAAAGCTTTAGATCGCTTGGATAAAGGTAAGATCAAAGGGCGCAGATTCAAAGTGCGCAGGATTTAAATAGCTAAAATTGAACCTTAGGCGACTCATGGGGTGGCTGCCCACCCCACTTCTGACCAACTACTAGGCAAATTTCTTGCACCCATCTGAGTTAGTTTTCACAGGTTACTTAAGTTAGTACTTAAGACCCTAGCCGCCTATGGCTTAGAAGGTTAATCCCATTTGCAGGTATACCCTGCGCTCAAACAGATTATTCGCGTAGAACTCGCCATATTCTTTATCAAACAGGTTCTGGATGATCAACGATAGTTCAAATTCAGACTCTGCATTCAAAGTAAATGTATTCGATAGCTTCAGATCTGTTCGTGTGTAGTTCGTACGCCCAGAAACTTTATCGCTAAAACCCTCAAGCCACTCTACATGATCCATATAATAATGAGACAACCCGATCAAACTGCTTGGTGTAGGTTTAGTAGATAATAATATGGATGCTGTATGCACCGGAACCACGCTATCCAGAGGAACGATTCTGTCTGTTTCCGGCGGATAATAGCCGCGGTTCCAACTACCTTCTGAATCGACGTAACTATAATTGAATACTATGCTGCTCTGATGCGAGGCCACAGACTCCCACTTAAATTGCGCCTCAATCCCCTGATTAATCCAATCAGCGTTATTAGTGCTTATATCAAGGTCCCCATCGGCATCCATAGCTGGGAGCTTCTTACCACGCACGATCGCATCCGTTACATCCTCATAAAACGCTCTGATCTCAACCTGGCTTGAGGATTCAGGCCATATATATAAATACCCTACTTCGAACGAATTTATCTCCTCTGGCTCCATATCCCGGTAAGGTACCGAATAAATATCGACAGGGCCTAACAAATTAACCGAATAGGCACTGTTTGCTTCTAACAAAGAGGGCATTCTGTGAGCATGGGAATAAGCTGCTCTGATAGTGGAAGAATTGCTTAAGGCGTAGTTAACGGCAGTTCGGAATGAAGTTGTACCGCCAACAATACTACTTTCTTCAAACATCGCACCCGCATTCAGAGTGATTTTATCTGTTGCGCGGTACTCAACATTGCCATACAACTTCCAACTGGTCTCATCGACCCAGCTGTTATTTTCGTTCTGCAGTAAGACATCACTTTTAGCGCGCTCATACCTAAAACTACTACCCGTCACCATCTTTATATTGGTCGTAGCACTCGCCTTGTATTGAACACCAATGTCATGCGTCTCTACTTCACCGCGCTCGCCATCCTTAGGCGCAATTCCATTGTTCGCATTGATTAATGAATCTGCAATCCAGAGTGGCAGGTTCTCATGAACTGCTAGCCCTGCAGCATCAAAGTTATCTGTTTCAAGATCAAGGTAACTACGTGTATAACGTAGCTGGAACTCAGCCTGATTATCTAAAATTCGGTTCCAACGAATATCCTGATAATTAGAGTGATGCTCTCGAGGGGAAAAGTTTGCTTGTATCAGATCTGACTTATTTCCATCTCCACGGTAGGCATAACCACTTGTCACCCCAACGTCAAAATATACTGTATCAATCAGATTGGGGGTCATTGATCCGCTTAACGATACAAACTTAGAGTGCCCAGCATCATCATAAAAATCGATACCATCGTTTTTCAGACTGCCTGCAGAAAGGGTATATTGCAGCTCTTCAGTACTATTTGAATGCCGCACCGTAACATTCTCAGTACCCAAAGCCCCGGCAGTTGCCTTAACACTAGTCCCTGAACGTGATACAGGAGATTTAGTAATGATGTTTATCGCGCCAAGGAAAGCGTTAGAACCATGAGTTGGAACGTTGGAACCTCTAACCACCTCAATGTGATCAACATCATCCACCGAGATACCCAACGCTTCCCAAACAACCGTTGACAGTAGAGGGATGTAAATAGACCTGCCATTGATCATCACCTCCATACGGGAAGGAAAATCATCGGTCATGCCATGATAAGTCACTCCCATTTTATTACTGTTAACGTGAAAGACCTGCATACCTGGAACAAGGCGAAAAAGGTCAGGTATGTTCAATGCACCTGAGGCTTCAATCATATTTTGAGTAATGATGGTGATTGCTGCAGGTGTTTCCGTTAGCTTCTGAGGGAAATGAGTGGCTGAAGTGACTAACGGTATATCAATGAAAACATCTTCTTCCGTAAAACCAGATAGTTCATCAGCAAGTACAAAATGCGGTGAAAGAATAAATGGACTGCTTACAGCTATGCTAATAAGCGTTTTTTGGAAAGTTTTACGGAACATTAATGACTACACCCTAAAACAAAAACAAACCCCAACGTTAGAGCATTGTACAGTTTCTGAATATCTAGATATAGCGAGTAGCGTGTTGAGCTTTTACAAGAATCCTTGAATCAACCTAATAAGGGAGAGAGCTATTTTCATGGAAAATGATCAAACACAAAAAAGCCTCGCTGCTTAGCGAGGCTTTAATGTTTAAATTTGATGGCGGTCAGGGAGGGATTATTTCACCCCTTCGGGGCCGTGGTCGTAAGCTCCCACGTTGTCTAGCTACGCTCGGCTCTGTGATCTTGTGATGTTAGTGACACTTATAAGCGGGATATACGGATATAAAACGGGATCCCCATTATTCGTGGGGTAGAAAGAAATACATCAATGATCTTGCAGACCTCCTGGGCGAGATCCCAGAAGAGGTTAAAAAGAAATGACCAAAGGACCTGATTGCACTGATTGATATCTTTGCTGCAGCGCTAGAACGTATGGGGTACAAGGGCGACGAAGCCCAGAAAATCAGTCTTACCCTGCTGTATGAACAGTCTATGTACTGCGGCGGTCGTTACTTTTACCTACCCAAAAAAGACGGCCTTCAAAAGGCAATTAGAGATATCAACTTGTTTGATGATTGGTCAAAAAAACCATTCAGCCTGCAGATCTGTCAACGCGTTACAACTTGAGCGTAAAGCAGGTTTATAAGATCATTGAAGAACAACGCGGTTACCATATTAGGCGCATACAACCAGGGCTTTTTTGAACAATGGAGGTTATCAGTGACAGTAGAGTGTGTGATCCAAGCGAGTAATGTAGAAACCTGTGTGATGGCCGTAGAGGCAACAATGCAAGGGGTGGGACCGTTTTCAATAGTCTGGCTTTGGCTTGGCGATAATATGGCCTCAATCATTGCAGTTTGTGCAATGGGCATTACTTTTTGGCAAGGATGGCTGTCAAAAAAGCATAACAAGCTGTCTGTAAAACCGCATTTGACTATAAACTCTTATTACAATGATAGAGCCGAATTTCAGATAGTTATTAATTTGGATAGCAATGGAATTGGCCCCGCAGAAATTGAGTCACACGAAATCTTGCTTGATAACAAGAAACTAGATATTTCGGATGTACATTCAACAATTAAGCAGCTTGAAGGGGTATTTCTACCCACGTTTAGATTCTTTAACAAAGAAGGAAAAGAAGTCTTTATTAAAGACCGCCCTCAAAACGACTACTTGTTAAGTCATTCATTTCATGCCTTAGAACCTAAAGAAGTAATTGGTGTAGATAAAAGCATTCCAATGATTAGGCTAGGCTTTCATGATGAGAAATTGTCCAAAGTAGATTTGGACACAATCGAAGCGGCTAAAATTGCAAAGTCTAGACTCAAAATCAAAATCAGGTACAAATCATCTTATGGCGATAGTTACACTGCTAACATCTAACCAAGGTTAAACCGCCCTTCCCAGAATCCCCGATAAGTTGGAGTCCTAACGAAATTTAAGGATTCCAACCTTACCGGGGATTTTTGTCATGTCTGAAAACCCAACCGCTCCAGCCTTTGTGCTGGGGCGACGTTCCAAGCAACGCTTGGCAGATTGCCATCGTGATATGTCTGCTGTTGTAGAGCGTGCTATCCGGATTACCTGTGTTGATTTCGCCGTACTGGAAACCCTTCGTACAGAGAAGAAGCAGCGCCGAATGCTACGTGAAGGCAAATCAAAAACACAGAACTCCCGCCATCTAGGCAAGGTGCCAAAAAATACGCCAGAACTGGGAGAGATCGCCCACGCCGTGGACTTGGTTGCCTGGGTAGACGGCAAACCAAACTGGGAGTGGGAACACTATTTCATTATCGCTAATGCCATGAAACAAGCCGCTGAAGAGCTGGGGATTGGCATTAAATGGAGTGGCTGCTGGGATTACCTGATTGTGTACGGCAGTGCTGAACAGGCCAATGACGCGTATATATCCCGCGAAAAAGCTGAAGGTGAAAAACCTAAAGATAACGGCCTTCATTTCAGGACGAAGGAGCCAAATTTGACCGGTTGGGCTATTACAATAAAACTGAAAATCGATACCCAAAACTTCACCCTTCGGGGCCGTGGTCGCAAGCTTCCACGTTGTCTCGCTACGCTCGGCTCAAACCCTCTTCCCGGGTTCTCATCCCTTTTATATCGAGCACAAAAAAGCCCCGCTGCTTAGCGAGGCTTTAATGCATAAATATGATGGCGGTCAGGGAGGGATTCTTACCCAAGCCACAAGCTATTGTTTATAAAAATAAACTTAACAAACGAATAATGTAGGATGTTACATATAGTGTTACTTTAAATCCCCGTCACGGATAACCGTCGAACCCTCGATTCGGTCACCTTAAAAACGTATTAAATAAATTTTTTCTCTCACCTTCATAAGGTCAAAAAATCAGTTTAAGTAACAATTTCCCTACCCTACCACAGGATTACCAGCTTGCCCCCTACCTTAAGACATCCATACCAAAGGAGACAAGCCGAGTTGACATTAAGTCAACTCCAATACTATAGTTGACTTACAGTCAACAAGGAACAAGTAATGAATGTAATTTCTAAAAAGCCTTTCAACGATGCGGCAAAGAAATATCCAAACGATCGCGACGCATTGTTAGATATGTTCAGGGTACTACAGAAAACGGATTTTCACAGTCCAGAAGAGCTGAAGGCTGTTTTCCCATCATTAGATAACTTTAAATATAAAGATAAGTGGTGGGTCTTAGATGTAGGGGGAAATAATCTCCGTGTGATTGCATTCATCCAGTTTGTAAATAAGCGCATGTACGTCAAACACATCGTGAATCATGCGGATTATGACAAGCTGACCAAAAAATATATGAAAGAGAAAGATTAGAGGTGATGTTATGACACAGCTAGCAATCGTTGACGCATATCAGGCCTTCATGGTTACGGCCCAGCCTTTCATTAATATTAACTCGGACGAGCAGTATGACGCTGCACTTGAAACGTTAGAACAGGTAATGGAGACAACTACAGATACTCCTGACGATCCAATGAATCCTCTGATTGATATGCTCATTCACGCTATTGAACGCTACGAATCCCAAGATGATGAGCTGAGTACTTTTATCGAAGAAGCTGAAGCTATGCCTGTAGATATTTCTCTGCTTCGTACGTTAATGAGACAACACCACCTAACAGGAAGCGACCTTCCAGAAATTGGTGATAAAACAATGGTTTCGAAAGTCCTAAATGGGAAACGAGTTCTCAGCCGTCAAGCAATTGAAAAGTTGTCTGAACGATTTGGACTTCGTCCTGCAATGTTCTTTGGCGATTAACAAAGAGCTACAACTAAGCAGTAAAGATGCGGTGCCTGCCTGTGAGTAGCCAAAGTTTCCAAAAAGTGAAAAATTAAGTGAAGCACAAAGCAGACACAGCATCTACTCTCTGTTACAAAGCGCTTTCAAATGCTAGAACTTCAGCAGAATACCAAGTTAACACCGCATTTCTTGATTGACCCTGTAATTTCCTCACCTGCGCCAATGCAAACTGAAGCTTTGAACGAGAATGCAGCCCACGCGGGAATGGAGTAGTCAGGTTTAAGAATCCAATCTCAAACACCGCATACTTTCCCTCTGGTTGAGCTTTAGAACGAGTTGAGAGAACTTGAGGAGTTGGATGACCATATTGGTCACAGATATAAAATGGCATTTAGCCTCCTTCCGTCATCACGACGTACTGGTAAACGAATATTATGATTAGCGATCAATTACACTAACAGTAACACCCTAAATCAATAACCAGTCTTTCACAACCTTATTCAACGAGTCCCTATCCCAAGCCCTCCAAGGAAACATCCTTGCTTCATATTTTCCCCTCACATTGTTATAGCAAAACTGCAGCAGTGAATTATGAGTGGCGAATAAGCTAACTGCACCCTCTACACGTTCTTGAACATCCAACCCCCTCCTCATTCCACTAGAAAAAATCACTCTAGTGAAATCACACAATTCATCCGCAAACATCTAAGGAAAACTGGATAACACCCGAGCATCTTCGTTTTCATCAAAAATTGAGACATATATCACCTAGCTGACCTATCCATTATCTAGTTCAGTAAAGGAGATTCTTATGATTCTCATATGCCCCTCATGCTATTCGCACCACATTCGTATCAATAACTATGGGAGAAAGGCTGGTGGAACTATCGGAACAGTTGCTGGAACAGCGGGAGGGATCGTCGCGGCAAGCAGAGGTGCTCAAGTGGGTGCTACTGTCGGGCTTACATTAGGCCCCGCTGGGGCAACGCTAGGCGGAATTGCAGGCGCAATCATTGGAGGCCTGATTGGCGGGAGTGCTGGCTGTAGCGCAGGCATGAAACTAGGTGAAGTCATTGATGAAAACCTCCTGGATAATTACACCTGCCTATCCTGTGACCACTCCTTCAGCATCAATAAATCACAATCCCAACCACCGCTCCCTCAACTACCAAACTGATTCATATCTTCCTACTGCCCTTCTTAGGCAGTAGGAAGATAATTATCGCAAGGAAATTAACCATGAGCGTTTCTGAAACGGATTATTACTCTAAGCCCCATATTCAAAGCAAGCCGACCGACATCTCCGATGATCAAGTTCTCTATTGGGCTGAATCAATCATCGAAAAACGCTTTATGCGTAGTAACTATCTTAGTTCCCCTAACCAAACCCGGGAATATCTCAAGTTAGCGCTATCACAATATGAACGTGAAGTGTTCGGCATCATCCTGTTGGATAACCGCCATGCCGTATTAGACTTCCAACTGCTCTTTCAAGGAACGATTGATGGCGCAGCGGTCTACCCAAGGGAAGTTGTCAAAGCAGCTCTGAAGCTAAATTCTGCAGCCGTCATTCTGACACACAACCATCCAAGTGGCGTGGCTGAACCTAGTGAGGCTGACAAGCTCATTACCCGCCGTTTAATCACCGCACTCGATACCGTCGATATACGCGTATTAGATCACCTTATTGTAGGCGGTAATCAAATTACGAGTTTTGCTGAACGTGGCCTCCTTACCTGCTAGTCCACCAGCCTCACCTTTTACTGTGTTTAATGTGCATTAACCCCAAGTAATTCCTGATCACAACGCCCCTTTTTAACCTAATAACGTAATCTTATTCGGAGGTTTTATGACGTCCTCAGCGATAGCTCATACTTTGCCAATCAACGGT